>NZ_JBEXHZ010000007.1:0-104091 GCF_040608315.1 Streptomyces sp. NPDC005195 | reverse complement strand
ACCACCCCCCCCCTACCCACCACCACCCCCCCCCGCGCCACTGCCCCCCGCCCCCGCCCCCCCCCCACGCCTCGCACGGGGCACCGCTCCGCGGCTGTCGGCACGCACACCCCTTCCTCATCGGACTGAAAGTGGAGTGTCCTCTTCCATGAACGCTTCCCGTATCGCCGCCGCCGGCGCCGTCGCCGCCTCGGCCGTTCTCGCCCTGTCCGTCCCCGCCTTCGCGCACGTCAGCGTCCAGCCGGAAGGCCCGGCCGCCAAGGGCGGGTACGCCGTCGTCGACTTCAAGGTCCCCAACGAACGTGACGACTCCGCGACCACCAAGGTCGAGGTGAACCTCCCCACCGACCACCCGCTCGCGTCCGTCATGCCGCAGCCTCTCGACGGCTGGTCCGTGGAGGTCACCAAGAGCAAGCTGGCCAAGCCGCTCACGATGCACGGAGAGAAGATCTCCGAGGCCGTCTCCAAGGTGACCTGGACCGCCACCGGCAAGGGCATCGAGCCGGGCTTCTTCCAGAAGTTCCCGCTCTCCGTCGGCCAGCTGCCCGAGGACGCCGACGAGTTGGTGTTCAAGGCGATCCAGACGTACGACAACAAGGAGGTCGTGCGCTGGATCGAGCCGCAGAAGGAGGGTACGGAGGAGCCCGAGAACCCGGCTCCGGTCCTCGCGCTCTCCGCCACGTCCGCGGACGGCCACCACGGTTCGGCCGCCGAGGACGCCTCCGACACCTCCACCCCGGCCGCCAAGGACACCACCTCCGCCGCCTCACCCTCCGACACGGACACCACGGCCCGCGTCCTGGGCATCGTGGGCATCGTCGTCGGCGCTGCCGGCGTGGCGTACGGCGTTCTGGCCGGCCGCCGGCGCGTCGACGCCTGAGGCCCACAGCACCCCTCCGTCGTGCACCGGCAGGTCGTACGAGCCCGTCAACGGCTTCGTACGACCCCGGTGCACGCCGGAGCCCTCACATCTGGGACATTTTTCTATGCGCAAGAAGACGTATGCCGCCGCCGCCCTGTTCGCCGCCGCCGCACTGAGCCTTTCCGCCTGCGGCAGCGGTGACGACGGCAACAAGCCGATCGCCGACGTGTCCGCCGAGGCCGGCTCGGGCCGGGCCGCGACGGTCCTCGACCAGCCGTTCGAGAAGCCGGATCTCGTGCTCACCGACACCCACGGCAAGAAGTACGACCTGCTCGCGGAGACCAAGGGCCGCCCGACGCTGGTCTACTTCGGCTACACCCACTGCCCCGACGTCTGCCCCACGACGATGAGCAACCTCGCCGTCGCCCGGAAGCAGCTGCCCAAGGCCGAGCAGGACAAGCTCCGCGTCGTGTTCGTCACCACCGACCCGGGACGCGACACCCCCGCCGCGCTCGGCGAGTGGCTCAAGGGAATCGACCCGGCCTTCATCGGCCTGACCGGCGACTTCGCCACCGTCCAGGCCGGTGCCCGGGCCCTCGGCATCTCCGTCGAGCCGACCACGAAGGACAAGAACGGCAAGCTCGTCTCCGTGCACGGCACCCAGGTCATCGCGTTCTCACCGAAGACCGACGCGGGCTATGTGCTGTACAGCGAGGCCGCCACGGTCGACGACTACACCAAGGACCTCCCCAAGCTGATCAAGGGGGAGAACCCGTGAGGCGCCCCATCGGAGCCGCGGCGGTGACGGCCGCGGCACTGGCAATGGCACTGGCGGGCTGCGGCTCGGACGACTCTGCGTCCTCCGCGTCCTCCAAGCCCGAACTGAAGGTCACCGGGGTCTACATGCCCGCCCCCGTGACGGACACCATGGCGGCAGGATTCTTCACCGTCACCAACTCCGGCGGCACCGACACGCTCACCTCGGTCAGCAGCGATCTCTCCGCCGACGTCACGCTGCACTCCACCAAGGGCGGCGCGATGGAGGAGGAGAAGTCGTTCGCCATACCCGCGGACGGCACACTCGCCTTCGCGAGCGGCGGCAACCACCTCATGTTCGAAAAGCTCACCCACAGACCCCGGGAGGGCGAGAAGGTGTCGCTGACGCTCCACTTCACCAGGACCGGCACGGTGAAGGTCTCCATGCCCGTGAAGTCCGCGACGTACAACCCGACGACCGGGCACTGAGGGAGGGATCACCGTGACGCAGACCACCGTTCCCCGCCGTGCCGTCGTCCGTGGCTCGGTCCGCGGCGCCGGCACCGCCGCTTTCCGCATACGGACACTGCTGCTGCTGTTCCTCGCCGTCACCGGCGCGGTCCTCGCAGGCGCCGCCCCGGTCTCCGCGCACGCCGCGCTGACCGGAAGCAACCCGCAGCAGGGAGCGGTGGTCACGCAGACACCCGACCAGGTCTCGCTCACCTTCTCCGAGAAGGTGGCGATGTCCGACGGCGCCGTGCGCGTGCTCGACCCCAAGGGCAAGCGCGTCGACACCGGCAGGGCGTTCGAGACGGGCGGCACCACGTACGGCGTGAAGCTGCACGCGGGACTGCCCGACGGGACGTTCACCGTCACCTACCAGGTGGTCTCGGCCGACAGCCATCCCGTGTCGGGCGCGTTCACCTTCTCCATCGGCGCACCCTCGCGGACCTCCGTGGCCCTGTCCGACACGGCGGTCGGCGGCGGAGTCGTCGGAACGCTCTACGGCATCGGACGTTATGTCTCGTACGCCGGTTTCATCCTTCTGGTCGGCGGCGCGGCCTTCGTACTCGCCTGCTGGCAGCGGGGCGCCGGGGTCCGCGCGGTCCAGCGGCTCGTGATCTCCGGGTGGCTCGCGCTGACCGGTGCCACGCTCGCGCTGCTGCTCCTGCGCGGCTCCTACGTCGGCTCCGGCAGGATCGGCGACATCTTCGACCTGTCGCTGCTCGCCGAAGTGCTGCAGACGAAGTCGGGCGCGGCGCTGGTCTCCCGACTGCTGCTGCTCGCCGCGGCGGCGCTCTTCATCGCGGTGCTCTTCGGCGCGTACGCGCGGCGGGACGACGAGGCCGAAGGCATCGGCACAGACATCGACGCGGGCATCGACGACACAGCCCAGGACGCCACGGGTGACACGTCCGACGAGGACCGGGTCTCCGTCGGCGGCAGCGCGGACGACGGCGCGGGGACCGACGGCGGCGCCGACACCGGCGATCGTGCCGACGGCGCGGGCCGTTCCGTGGGGGCCGGCCGCACCGAGGGTGTCGCGCGTGCCGAGGGTGTCGCGCGTGCCGAAAAGAGGGACCTCACCTTCGGGCTCGCGATCGGCGGCACCGTCGTCGCGGCGGGCCTGGCCGCGACCTGGGCGATGGCCGAGCACGCCTCGACCGGCATCCAGGCGGGACTCGCGATGCCCGTCGACGTCCTGCACCTGCTGGCGGTCGCCGTCTGGCTGGGCGGGCTGTCGACGCTGCTCGTGGCCCTGTTCAGGGCGCCCGCCGGGGAACAGATCGAGGCGGCGGCCGTACGCCGCTTCTCCCGTGTCGCGTTCGGCGGCGTGAGCGTGCTGGCCGCGACCGGCGTCTACCAGTCGTGGCGCCAGGTCGGATCCTGGTCGGCGCTCACCGGCACCTCGTACGGACAGCTGCTGCTCGTCAAGGTCGCGCTGGTGGCGGTACTCGTCGGCATCGCCTGGATCTCGCGGCGCTGGACGGCACAGCTGTCCGAGGCGCCGGCCGGGGTGGCACGGCTGGTGGAGCAGCGCACGGCGGAGAAGGAGCCCGCCGTGGTGGCCGCCGGCTCCGGGGACGCGCGGCGCGCCGCGCAACTCGCCCGGCAGCGGGCCGCCGTGGCCACCACACAGGAGAAGCGCGTCCGTGACGCCGACCCGGTCCGTACGGGCCTGCGCCGCTCGGTGCTCGCCGAGGCGGGCGTCGCCATCGTCCTGCTGGCGGTGACGACCGTGCTGACGTCCACCGAGCCGGGACGTACGGAGGAGGAAGCCAAGGGGGCCACCGCGGCCGCCTCCCAGCGGTCCGGTCCCCTTTCCCTGAAGCTCCCGTTCGACACCGGCGGGCAGGACGGCAAGGGCACCGTGGAGGTCACCCTCGACCCGGCCCGCGTCGGCGGCAACGAGATGCACGTCTTCGTGGTCCGGCCGAACGGCAAGGCCTTCGACGTCCCCGAGGTCAAGGTCGCCTTCACCCTGGAGGCGAAGAAGATCGGCCCGCTGCCCGTGACCCCCGATCGCATCGCCACCGGCCACTGGTCGGCGATCGGTGTGCAGATTCCCATGGCGGGCGACTGGAAGATCGCGGTGACCGTGCGCACCTCCGACATCGACCAGGCGACCGTGAACAAGAACGCGAAGATCGGCTGAACCACATCATGGCTGACCAGTCCAGGGCCTCTGCCGAGGAGGGCACCCCCGCCCGGCGGGACACCGCCGAGGAATCCCCTCACTCCCCTCCCCAGGGCGGAAAGGGTGCCTTCTCCCGGCGCCGGCTGCTCGGCACCGCCGGTGCCGGCGGTCTCGCGCTGGGCGCGGCAGGCGGCGCCGCCGGATACGCGGTGGCGCCCGCGGCCGACAAGTCCGCGCCCCTGACCTCGCTGGGCTCGGACACGGTGATGTTTCACGGGAAACATCAGCCCGGCATCACCACGCCGCTACAGGCCCGGGGCCATCTCGTCGCCTTCGACCTGGCCCCGGGCGCGGGCCGCAAGGAGGCCGCCGCGCTGTTGCGCCGCTGGTCGACGACGGCCCAGCGGCTGATGGCGGGCGAGGCGGCGGCGCACGACGACACGGATGTCGCCCGTGACGCCGGCCCGTCGTCCCTGACGGTCACCTTCGGCTTCGGCCACGGTTTCTTCGCGCGCACGGGTCTGGAGAAGCAGCGCCCGGTCGCCCTCGACCCGCTGCCCGACTTCTCCTCCGACCACCTCGACAAGACACGCAGCAACGGCGACCTGTGGGTGCAGATCGGTTCGGACGACGCCCTGGTCGCCTTCCACGCCCTGCGCGCGGTCCAGAAGGACGCGGGCGGCGCGGCCCGCGTGCGCTGGCAGATGAACGGCTTCAACCGCTCGCCCGGAGCCACCTCCCGGCCCATGACGGCCCGCAATCTGATGGGCCAGATCGACGGCACACGCAATCCGAAACCGTCCGAGCCCGACTTCGGCCGGCGCGTCTTCGTGCCCCCCTCCGGTGACCCGGCATGGATGGCCGACGGCTCGTACGCCGTCGTACGCCGGATCCGCATGCTCCTCGACGACTGGGAGAAGCTCTCCGTCGCAGCCCAGGAGAACGTCATCGGACGGAAGAAGGCGACCGGCGCGCCGCTGTCCGGCGGCTCCGAGACCACCGCGATGGACCTGGAGAAGACCGACACCGCCGGTGACCTGGCCGTCCCGATCAACGCGCACGCCCGCATCACCCGGCCCGACCAGAACGGTGGCGCCGCGCTGTTGCGCCGCCCGTTCTCCTTCCACGACGGCTTCGACCCGGACGGTGTGCCCGACGCGGGTCTGCTGTTCGTCTGCTGGCAGGCCGATCCGCTGCGCGGCTTCGTCCCGGTGCAGCGCAAGCTCGACCGCGGCGACGCCCTGTCCGCGTTCATCCGCCACGAGGCGAGCGGACTGTTCGCGGTGCCGGGCGGGGCGGCACCCGGGGAGTACGTGGGGCAGCGGCTGCTGGAGGGCTGAGGGGCCCCCTTCGGGTGCTGTTTCCGCAGCCGCGAGCCGGGTCGCACAAGGCCCATTAGGGTGAGGTCATGCCAGCCAGTTATGCGTATCTCGGTCCTGAAGGCACCTTCACCGAAGTCGCCCTGCGCACTCTCCCGGAGACCGCCACCCGCGAGCTCGTCCCGATGGTGTCGGTCCCCGCCGCGCTGGACGCGGTGCGCAACGGCGACGCGGAGGCCGCCTTCGTCCCGATCGAGAACTCGGTGGAGGGCGGCATCACCACGACCCTCGACGAGCTGGTCGCGGGCAGGCCCCTGATGATCTATCGCGAGGTGCTGCTGTCGATCACCTTCGCCCTGCTGGTCAGGCCCGGCACCAAGCTGTCGGAGATCAAGACGGTGACCGCGCACCCCGCCGCGCAGCCGCAGGTGCGCAACTGGCTGAGGAACAACCTGCCGAACGTCCTCTGGGAATCCGCGGCCTCGAACGCGGACGGCGCGCGTCTCGTGCAGGAGGGCCGTTACGACGCCGCCTTCGCGGGTGAGTTCGCGGCGGCCACATACGGCCTCGTGGCGCTGGAGACCGAGATCCACGACGCGGAGAACGCGCAGACGCGCTTCGTGCTGGTGGGCCGGCCGGCCCGGCCCGCGGCGCCGACCGGAGCGGACAAGACGTCGGTGGTCATCTGGCAGCGCGACGACCACCCGGGTGCCCTCCTCGAACTGCTCCAGGAGTTCGCGGTGCGCGGGGTCAACCTGATGCTGCTGCAGTCCCGGCCGACCGGGGAGGGCATCGGCAACTACTGCTTCGCCATCGACGCCGAGGGGCACATCTCGGACCGCCGGGTGGGCGAGGCACTCATGGGGCTCAAGCGGGTCTGTCCGGAGGTCCGGTTCCTCGGTTCGTACCCGCGTGCGGAAGTGGACCCCAAGGATGTGCGCGCGCCCCGGGCGGGCACGTCGGACAGCGAGTTCTCCGCCGCGTCGGACTGGCTGGCGCGCTGCCAGGACGGCCGGTTCTAAGCCGCTCGACAGGCCGTCGGCACGGCCTTTCCTGGCCAGTCCTACCTGCAGATTTTCGTCATCCACAGATGTTATCCACAGGTGCGCTTCTCGACCTGGGGACAAGTCGACAACGAAGTGCTACATCGTCGACAAATCGGTCTACAGGCCCTCACTTCGTCCACAGACCCACACGTCACCCCTCGTCCACTCTTTTCCCTTGATCAATCCTTTGGGGCGAAGCATTTCCACTCGAACGTGGGTGTAGAGGTGGTTTGACCCGGGAATTCCCCGCCCGGCTTGCGGCTTTCGGAACGATCAACTCCGCAGTCCACAGATCTTCCACACAGCCTGTGGATAACTTCGCGGGGAGTGGTTGCCTGTGGACAACCCCGTCTCAAATCCCGGCCCCCGCAAGGGAGTCAGGTCAACCGGCGCGCCGCCGTCTGCCCCGTTTCAGGGAGTAGAGTCCTTTTTATTGACGGCAATGGATGATCAAGGGATTCGGTCCGGCATTTCACTCATACCGTGACACACGTAACGGAGTGGAATATCGAGTCGATGGCCGGAAGCGCGCACCGGTAGCCTTACGGGGTGATTGACCTTCGCCTGCTCCGTGAGGACCCCGACCGTGTGCGTGCGTCGCAGCGCGCCCGTGGAGAGGACGTCGCGCTCGTCGACTCCCTCCTCTCCGCCGACGAACGGCGCAGGTCGTCCGGCGTCCGCTTCGACGAACTCCGTTCCGAGCAGAAGGCCCTCGGCAAGCTGATCCCCAAGGCCTCCGGCGACGAGAAGGCCGAGCTACTGAAGAAGGCCGGCGAACTCGCCGCCGCGGTCAAGGCCGCCGACGCCGAGCAGCACGAGACGGACGAGGAGACCAAGCGGCTCCTCCTCCAGCTCGGCAACCTGGTCCATCCGGACGTCCCGGTCGGCGGCGAGGAGGACTTCGTCGTCCTCGAGACGCACGGCACGATCCGTGACTTCGGCGCCGAGGGATTCGAGCCCAAGGACCACCTGGAGCTCGGCGAGGCGCTCGGCGCCATCGACGTGGAGCGGGGCGCCAAGGTGTCCGGCTCCCGCTTCTACTACCTGACGGGCGTCGGCGCCCTCCTGGAGCTCGCTCTCGTCAACGCGGCGATCGCGCAGGCCACCGAGGCCGGCTTCGTCCCGATGCTGACCCCCGCGCTGGTCCGCCCGCGCGCCATGGAGGGCACCGGCTTCCTCGGCCAGGCCGCGGAGAACGTGTACCACCTGGAGAAGGACGACTACTACCTGGTCGGCACCTCCGAGGTCCCGCTCGCGGCGTACCACATGGACGAGATCCTCGACGCCGACCAACTGCCCATGCGCTACGCCGGCTTCTCGCCGTGCTTCCGCCGCGAGGCCGGCACCTACGGCAAGGACACCCGCGGCATCTTCCGCGTGCACCAGTTCGACAAGGTCGAGATGTTCTCGTACGTGGCTCCCGAGGACGCGGAGAACGAGCACCAGCGGCTCCTGGAGTGGGAGAAGCAGTGGCTGACCGGCCTCGAACTGCCCTTCCAGGTGATCGACGTGGCCTCGGGCGACCTCGGCTCCTCCGCCTCCCGCAAGTTCGACTGCGAGGCGTGGATCCCGACCCAGGGCAAGTACCGCGAGCTGACCTCGGCCTCGAACTGCGACGGCTTCCAGGCCCGCCGCCTGTCCGTCCGTATGCGCGACGGCAAGAAGGTGCAGCCGCTCTCCACACTGAACGGCACCCTGTGCGCCGTACCGCGCACGATCGTGGCGATCCTGGAGAACCACCAGCTGCCCGACGGCTCCGTGCGGGTGCCCGAGGTACTGCGCCCCTACCTGGGCGGCCGTGAGGTCCTGGAGCCGATCTCCAAGTGACCGGCACCACCGGATCGACCGGGGCGGCCGGGGCGTTCCCCTACCGGCTCGTCGCGACCGACCTCGACGGGACGCTGTTGCGCTCCGACGGGACAGTCTCCGCGCGAACGCGCGAGGCGCTCGCCGCGGCCACCGCGGCGGGTGCGGCCCACATCGTCGTCACCGGGCGCGCGGTGCCCTGGACCCGGCACATCCTCGACGACCTCGGCTACGAGGGGCTCGCGGTGTGCGGCCAGGGGGCGCAGGTCTACCACGCGGGGGAGCACCGGCTGCTGACCTCGGTGACGCTGGACCGGCAGCTGGCCGGTCTGGCGGTCGCCAAGATCGAGGCGGAGGTCGGCCCGCTGCTGCTCGCGGCGAGTCGTGACGGGCTCGACGGAGACGTCCTGGTCGGCCCCGGCTACCGGACGCACGACGGTCCGCTCCCGGTCGTGCCGATCAAGGACGCGGCGGACCTCTGGGCGGCTCCCCTGAACAAGGTGTACGTCCAGCACCCGACGCTCTCCGACGACGCGCTCGCCGCGGTGGCCGCGCAGGTCGCCGGTGGTCTGGTCGGCGTCACGATGGCGGGCGCGGGCATCGTGGAGCTTCTCCCCCTCGGCCTCTCCAAGGCGACAGGGCTGTCCCTCGCCGCCCGGCGCCTGGGCGTGCGGGCCGCGGACACCATCGCCTTCGGCGACATGCCCAACGACATCCCGATGTTCGCCTGGGCGGCGCACGGAGTGGCGATGGCGGGCGCCCACGAGGAACTCAAGGCGGTCGCGGACGAGGTGACGTCCGCGAACGACGAGGACGGCATCGCGGTGGTGCTGGAACGGTTGCTGGGCTAGGCGGTCCGGGCCGGACATGTCGGACCCGGCCCGAAGGGCCCGCGGTTCGCAAGTCCGGTCACGGTGTCCGGCGGAGGATGCGCGGATCGAACGCGCGCGGGGTATTCAGCCCCGACCACGGCTTAGCAAGCCGGTGCCTTTCCACTCGGCCAATCCTCCGGGTGGGCGGCCCGCGCGAGATGCGCGCTCGAAGCGGCCGCCCCGGGCAGCCCCCCGTGCGGAGCGGGTTCGACGGAGGGGTGACTACTCCGGAACCCGCCGCGGGCTGCCCTGTCGGGAGCTCGACGAACTGCTCCTGATAGGCATCGTCGCGCTCCTCTCCCAGAATGTGGCGCCGGTCCGCTGTGGCGGCGTGGACACAACTACTGTGCCCGTACGCCGCTTTGGGCGCCACTGATTTAGGACCGTGCGGGGGCCGAGGTGGCGGCGGTCGAAGACCCCGGGCGAAAACCACGGGCGAAAACCACGGGCGAAAACCACGGGCGAAGCCGTGGCTACTTGCGGCGCCACCTGCGGCGGCGGGCCTTGCTGAAGAACCACCCCGCGGGCGGCTCGTCGGAGCGCCAGGGCTGTGGATCCGGTCCTCCGTCGCGCCAGCGGGCGGCGAGCATACGGGAGCGGGCGGACGGCTCGGCCGTCTCCGCGGACCGTATGAAGTCCTCGTCGAGTACGACGTCGTCCCAGAGGTCCCCGGCCCCCTGCTGTCGCTCACCCCGCCGCCCTTCGCCCCGCTCTCCCTCATCCTGCGGTTCCGCCATCCCCGTTCCTCCTGGCCGCGCGTCCCCTTTTGCCCAGTGTGCCCGGACAGAGGTGAAGTGGATGTCAAGAAAAACGGGGCTCCACGCGCGCGTGGAGCCCCGGCTCACTCCTCGCCGGCCAGTGTCAGCGACCGCAGCCGCTGTCCGGCGTACCAGGTGGCGAGAACGGTGACGGCGACCAGCAGCACCGTCGCCGTGGTCAGTCCCACGTCCGAGGTGACGAGGTCCCCGCCGGTGACCTTGTGGGCCACCGCGAGCGCCCACTGCTGGACGCTGAGCGTGCGCGCGCCGGACACCAGCGACCCGAAGAGGGCCTCCCAGACCAGCGCGTAGACGAGTCCGAAGACGACCGCGTGCCGGGTCACCGTCCCCAGCAGCAGGAACAGCGCCGCGTACGCGATCGAGGCGACCAGCGCGGCCACGGTGTAGGCGACGGCGATCTGCTGGCCGTTGCCGTTCAGGATCATGCCGGCGATGAAGGTCGGCACCGCCGAGAACGCCATGGTGACGGCGACCGCGACGATCAGCTTGGTGAAGATGATCGTCGGCCGCTTGAGGGGCTTGGCCAGCAGATACACCACCGAGCCGTCGTCGATCTCGGGCCCGATCGCGCCCGTTCCCGCGATGACGCCGATGATCGGGACCATGGTGGCCAGCGCGAACCCGCCGAGCAGGTCCGATGCCACCTGGTCGTCGGCTCCGGAGAAGCTGCGTACGGCCACCGAGATCACGATGAGCAGGGCGGGCAGCACGCAGAGGATGAGGGCCCGGCGGCGGCCGAGCAGGCCCCGGTAGGTGAGTCGGGCGACTGTGGGGTCGTACATGTTCGGCCTCCTACGCCGCGACGAGATACGAGAAGACGGACTCGAGGGACTCGTCGGACGGCGAGACCGTGAGCAGTCGGATGCCGTGTTCGCATGCGACGCGCGGCAGCAGGGTGGTGAACCGGCCGAAGTCGACCGCCTGGACACGCAGCGCGCCCTCGGCGAGGTCCACTTCGATGCCCGATGTCGACGGGTCGGCGATCAGCGCGGCGGCCAGCGTCCGGTCGTCGCTGGAGCGGACGAGGTAGCGGTGCGGGCGGTCGGTCATCAGCCGGCGGATGCGCCGGAAGTCACCGCTCGCCGCGTGCCGGCCGGCGACGATCACCTCGATGTGGGCGGCGAGCTGCTCGACCTCTTCGAGGATGTGGGACGAGAACAGCACCGTGCGGCCCTCGTCCCCCATGCGGCGCAGCAGGTCCATGAGCTGCATGCGCTGGCGTGGGTCCATGCCGTTGAAGGGTTCGTCGAGCAGCAGCAGGGACGGTTCGTGGACGAGGGCGGAGGCCATCTTCACGCGCTGCCGCATGCCCTTGGAGTACGTCGAGATCTTGCGGTCCTGCGCGTACTCCATCTCGACGGTGGCGAGGGCCCGCCCGGCGGCCTTCGCGCCGAGGCCGTGCAGTTCGGCGTTGGCGACGACGAACTCGCGGCCGGTGAGGAAGTCGTACATCGCCTCGCGCTCGGGGACGATGCCGATGTGCCGGTAGATGTCCTCGTTGCGCCAGACCTGTCGGCCGTCGAGGGTGACGGTGCCCGTGGAGGGGGCGAGGAAGCCGCCCATCATGTTGATGAGGGTGGACTTCCCGGCGCCGTTCGGGCCGAGCAGGCCGGTGACCCCGGGGCCGATCGTCATCGTGATGTCGTTGACCGCCACCACGTTGCCGAACCAGCGGGAGACGTGGTCGATGTTGAGCGTGGTCACAGCCCGACCTTTCGGTAGCGGCGCATCAGGAGGCCGTAGCAGCCGGCGATGAGGCCCAGGAGGACGACGAGGTAGACGACGCCTTGTCCGGACGAGGGGCCCTCCCCGCCGGGGAAGGCGGAGGTGGCGCCGAGGAAGGCCGTCTGCACCCCGTCGATGAGGGTGATCGGCGAGAAGAGACCGAGCCACGGGACCGCTCCCGTGCTGGACTGGTTGAAGGCGATCGCCTGGACGGTGGAGACCGCCCCGTAGGAGATGGTCAGGGCGGCGATGACGGCCGCGATGCCGAAGCCGCGGCGCGGAGTGATCGCCGAGATGACCAGGCCGATGCCGGCGAAGAGCACCGAGAGCAGCGCGACCGAGACGAGTCCCTGTCCGAAGCCCTTGGACTGGTCGGCGAAGTCGAGCTTCGCCAGCAGCGCCCCTACGTAGAGCACGATCAGCGGCGCGGCGGTGAGCACGAACAGCGCCGAGGCGAGCGCCGCGTACTTGGCGCGTACGTAGTCGACGGTTTCGATGGGGCGCGAGAAGTACAGCGGTACGGTCTTGAAGCGCAGGTCGCGCGAGACGGACTGCGGTCCCTGGGAGGCGACGTACAGGCCGATGACGGCCTGCATGATGATCGCGTAGCGGGTGTAGTCGACGGGCAGGTCCTTCGCCTTGGTGGCGACCGCGACCGCCACCATGATGAGTGCGGGCACGCACATCACCACGAAGAGCAGCATCGGCAGCACCTTGGACTTGACCGAGCGGCCGAGTCCGTAGGAGCCGCGCAGCGACTGCGAGTACAGGGAGCGGCGGGCGTACGCGCGGCCCAGGCGGGGGCCGTCGTAGTGGCGGTAGCCGATGTTGTGGATCCGGGTCTGCTCGCCGTTCTGGGCGAGGGGCTGCTCAACCGCCATGGCCGACCGCCTCCTTCCGCTGCTCGTCGCGCTCGGTGCCGCTGTCCTGGAAGACCTCGGCGATCTGGTGCCTGCGCTGCTCCATGCGGACCAGGCCGAGGCCGAGGTCGGCGACGACGTCGCGGACGAGGTCGTAGGTGTCCTCTCCCTCGGCGGTCAGCAGCAGGACGTGTCCCGCGCCCGGGAGCCCGCTGCCGTCGTGGGTCTCCACCCCGCGCTCCCGGAGCACCTCGCGCACCGCGCGGGTGCCGTCCGGGTGCTCGTCGGTGTCGGTGACCTCGATGGCGAGGGTCGTCGTGTTCTGGGTGAAGTCCGTGGTGGAGCTGGACCGCAGCAGCTTGCCGCCGTCGACGACCACGACGTGGTCGCAGGTGCGCTCCAGTTCGCCCAGCAGATGCGAGGTGACCAGGACCGAGATACCGAAGTCGGTGTGGATACGGCGGATCAGGCCGAGCATCTCGTCGCGGCCGACCGGGTCGAGGCCGTTGGTCGGCTCGTCGAGGAAGACCAGCTGCGGGTCATGGACGAGGGCCTGCGCGAGCTTGACGCGCTGCTTCATGCCCGTCGAGTAGCCACCGATGGGGCGGTAGCGCTCCTCGTAGAGGCCGACGTGGCGCAGGGTGTCCGCGGTGCGTTCGCGGGCGGCGGCGGGCGGAAGCCCGGACATGCGCGCCATGTGCACGACGAACTCGGTGGCCGAGACGTCGGGGGGCAGGCAGTCGTGCTCCGGCATGTACCCGACCCGCTCACGGATGGCGCCGCCCTCGGTGGCGACGTCCAGGCCGAGCACCCGGGCGCGGCCCTCGGTGGCGGGGGAGAGACCCAGGAGGATCTTGATCAGTGTGGACTTGCCGGCTCCGTTGGCTCCGACGAGTCCGGTCACACCGGGTCCGACGTCCACGGAGAGCCGGTCAAGAGCGGTCACCCGTGGGTACCGCTTGCTCAGGCTTTCGGTCGCGATCACAGTCACGTGGTCGAAGGTAGTGGCGCGCACCACAGGGGTCGTCAACCCGTGGAGCTGTATCGGCTCCCTCTCGGGTCGTACGAGCCCGTAAGGGTCCCCCTGAGGTCGAACAACCGGTGGGGGTGTTGTCCACATCAGGCCGGTCGTCCACAGGGGTCGGACGGTCCTATTGACCCAGCCTCTAACAACTGTCACATTCACCAGTGTCAAGTTACGGGCACGTACCGCAGTCGATGGGGACAAGGTGGGACGGTGGCATGACGACGGCAGTGGCGGGCGGACTCTCGGCGGAACTGCGGGGGTTCCGGAAGGTCCAGCGTCTCGCTTACGACTGCGCGGAAGCGGTCGCCGCGCAGCTGAGGCCGGGCGTGACCGAGCGCGAGGCGGCGCGCATGCAGCGCGACTGGCTGCGCGAGCGCGGAGTGCGTGACTGGTTCCATCTGCCCTTCGCCTGGTTCGGGGACCGCACGGCGTTCGTGGGCTTCCGCGTCCCGCTGCAGTTCTTCCCCACCGGCCGGCGTCTGGAGCCGGGGATGCCGTTCATCCTCGATCTGGCCCCGGTCCACGGGGGTTTCACGGCGGACATCGGATACTCCGGCTCGCTGGGTCTCAACCCCGTGCAGGACAGGCTGCTCGCCGACCTGGAGGCGCACCGCGAGCTGATCCTGCGCGAGGTCCGCGAGCGCAGACCGCTGCGCGAGATCTACCAGGACGTGGACCGGCTCATGGTCCGCCAGGGATACGCGAACCGGCACCGCGCGTACCCGTTCGGGGTGATCGCGCACAAGGTCGGCCGGGTGAAGGAGCGCTCTTGGTCGCCCCGGCTGTTCGGATTCGGCACGCAGTCCCTGAAGGGGCTCGCGGCCGACGCGCTCCACGGACACCGCGACGGCTGGTCGCCGCTGTGGTCGCCGTACCGGTTCTCCGACCATCCGCCACGGCCGGGGCTGTGGGCGGTCGAACCGCATCTCGGATTCCGGGGTACGGGTGCGAAGTTCGAGGAGATCCTGGTCGTCACCGACTCCAGGGATCCGGAACAGAGCGCCTTCTGGCTGGACGACGATCTGCCGCACGTGCGGCGCTGGGCGGAGGAGAAGTGAGTCTCGACGGAGCGCGCGAGCGCCGGGTGCGGACGGGCGGAATCGAGCTGTGCGTCGCCGAGCTGGGCGACCCGGCACAGCCCACGGTGGTGCTCGTGCACGGCTATCCGGACTCCAAGGAGGTGTGGTCCGAGGTCGCGTCGCGCCTCGCCGCCCGCTTTCACGTCGTGCTGTACGACGTCCGCGGACACGGCGCGTCGACGGCCCCGCGGCCGCTGCGGGGCGGGTTCACCCTGGAGAAGCTGACGGACGACTTCCTGGCGGTCGTGGACGCGGTCAGCCCGGACCGGCCGGTGCACCTGGTGGGGCACGACTGGGGTTCGGTGCAGTCCTGGGAGTTCGTCACGGTCGCGCGCACAGAGGGCCGGATCGCCTCCTTCACCTCGATGTCGGGGCCGTCCCTTGACCATTTCGGTCACTGGATCAAGCGGCGGGTCAGGCGCCCCACTCCGCGCGGGGTGGGCCAGCTCCTCGGCCAGGGCGCGAAGTCCTGGTACGTGTACCTGCTGCACACCCCCGCGCTGCCCGAGCTCGCCTGGCGCGGCCCCCTCGGCAGGCGGTGGCCGGAGATCCTGCGGCGGATCGAGCGGGTGCCCCCGGGCGACTACCCGACCCCGTCGCTGCCGACGGACGCGGCGCACGGCGCCTGGCTGTACCGCGACAACGTCCGGGCCCGGCTGGGCCGGCCGCGCCCGGACGCCTACGCGCATGTGCCGGTGCAGCTCATCACGCCGCTGGGGGACGCGTTCCTCTCCGAGCGGCTCTACGACGAGCTGGAGCGGTGGGCCCCGGAGCTGGTGCGCCGCACGCTCCCGGCCAAACACTGGATTCCGCGCACCCGGCCCGATCAGGTGGCCGCCTGGATCACGGAGTTCGTGCACACCAACGAGGACGGGGTGCCCGTCCGGGACACCGTGGCCACCGGCAGGTACGCGGAACGCTTCGGCGGGCAGCTGGTGCTGGTCACCGGTGCGGGCAGCGGCATCGGCCGGGCCACCGCGTTCGCGTTCGCCGAGGCCGGCGCACGCGTGGTGGCCGTCGACCGGGATGCCGAAAGCGCCGCGCGCACGGCCGAGATGTCCCGGCTGATCGGCTCCCCGGACGCCTGGGCCGAGACGGTCGACGTCTCGGACGAGCAGGCGATGGAGAAGCTCGCCGAAAAGGTCGCCGCGGAGTACGGCGTGGTGGACGTACTGGTGAACAACGCGGGGATCGGACTGTCGGGGTCCTTCTTCGACACGACCCCGGAGGACTGGAAGAAGGTCCTCGACGCCAACCTGTGGGGCGTCATCCACGGCTGCCGGCTCTTCGGGAAGCAGATGGCCGAGCGCGGCCAGGGCGGTCACATCGTCAACACCGCGTCGGCGGCGGCGTACCAGCCCTCGAAGGCACTGCCCGCCTACAGCACCTCCAAGGCGGCCGTCCTGATGCTCAGCGAGTGCCTGCGCGCGGAGCTGGCCGGGCAGGGCATCGGGGTCTCCGCGATCTGCCCCGGCTTCGTCAACACGAACATCACCTCGACCGCTCACTTCGCCGGGGTCGACGCCACGGAGGAGAAACGCCGGCAGAAGAGGGCGGCGCGGCTCTACGGACTGCGCAACTACCCGCCGGAGAAGGTGGCCGACGCGATCCTGCGGGCGGTGGTCCGCAACCAGGCGGTCGTTCCCGTCACCCCGGAGGCGCGCGGCGCCCGCCTGATGGCGCGGTTCACGCCGAGGGCGCTGCGCGCGGTCGCGCGAATGGAGCCGCCGCTGTGAGCGAGCAGCACCCGATCACCCCGCGCCGGGTCTCCTTCGACTGGGCGCGGACCCCGCTGCACTGGATACCGGACGAGCCGACCGCCACCCACGTCATCAACGTGCTGCACCTGCTGCTGCCGGCCGGGGAGCGGTGGTTCGTGAAGGTGCTCAAGGAGGGGCTGCCGCTGATCGGGGATCCCGAACTCCTGCGGGACGTGAAGGGGTTCATGGGGCAGGAGGCTACGCACAGCGTGCAGCACGCGTACGTCCTCGACCACCTGGCGGCCCAGCACCTCGACACGGGGGACTTCACCCGGCACGTCGACTTCCTCTTCGAGAAGGTGCTCGGTGAGCGCCCTCCCCTCGGCGTACCGCTGCCCGACCGGGAGTGGCTGCGCTTCCGGCTGTCGGTGGTCGCCGCGATCGAACAGTTCACGGCGGTGCTCGGTGACTGGGTGCTCACCGCCGAGGGCCTGGACCGTGCCGGGTCCGACGAGGTCATGCTCGACCTGCTGCGCTGGCACGGCGCGGAGGAGGTCGAGCACCGCGCGGTCGCCTTCGACATGTACCAGCACTGCGGCGGCGAGGGCCTGCCCCGGTATGCGCGCCGGGTCGCGGGCATGGCGGTCACGGCGCCGATGATGCTCTACCTCTGGGCATGGGGCGCGGCATATCTCGTGCGTCACGACCCCCGGCTCGCCGGGCACACGCGGTACTCGCTCGCGGCCCACAACAGGGCGGTGCGCAAGGGCCTGTTGCCCACCTGGAAGGAGCTCGGCGCGGCCGTACCGCGCTATCTGCGGCGGTCGTACCATCCCTCGCGGGAGGGCTCGCTGCGCGCTGCCGTCGAGTATCTGGCGCGATCGCCCGCGGCACGGGCGGCGGCGGGGGCGATCGGGCGCGCGGCCGTCTCGTAACGGCCGGGAAGGCCGGGAAGGCAGGGAGCGGTGAGCGACGAACCGGTCGGTGCCGTGTACCGCATCGAGGACCTGGCGCACCACAGCGGCGCCACGGTCCGGACGATCCGCGCCTACCAGGACCGCGGGCTGCTCCCCCGCCCCGAGCGTCGGGGCCGCGCCAACGTGTACGCGGACGCGCATCTGGCCCGGCTGCGGCAGATCGCCGACCTCCTGGACCGCGGCTACACCCTGGCGTCCATCAAGGAGCTCCTGGAGGCGTGGGACACCGGCCGGGGTCTGGGCGGGATCCTCGGACTGGTCGCGGAGGTCGACGGACCGTGGACCGACGAGCGGGCGGTGCGGATCTCCCGGGCCGAGCTGGACGAGCGCTTCGGGGGGAGGCCCGACGACGCGGCGGTGGCGGACGCCGTGGAGCTGGGTGTTCTGGAGCGGGTGCCCGGCAGCGAGGACTCGTTCCTCGTCCCGAGCCCCCAAGAACTGTCCGTGGCGGTCGAGTTGTACGCGGCGGGAGTCCCACTGTCCGCGATCTCCGGTCATCTGCGGGAGTTGAGGGTCAAGGTCGAGCACATCGCCTCGCGCTTCCTGGAGTTCACGACCGAGCACGTCTTCGCGCGCTATCTCGGTGAGCATCCGCCGACCGATGCCGAAGCGGCCGAGGCGGCCTCGCTCGTACGACGGCTGCGGCCGCTCGCGCAGCAGACCGTGGACGCCGAACTGGCGCGGGCCATGCGCCTGTTCGCCACCCGGCAACTGCGTGCGCACTTGGGTCCGGAGCGGCCCCGGCAGCAGCCCGAGGAGACGTGCTCAGTGCAGCTGCCGTCCGCCACAACACGGGCTGTGGAGAGCCTGGTTGGCGGGGAACAGGTCGCGGCTTTCGTCACGGCGGCGGTCGAACGCGAGCTTCGGGCAAGGACTTTGGACCACCTCACCACAAAGCATGCCGCAAGCCGCATTATTGACAAAACTCCTTAGATCGACGTCCAGTTGTCCACAGATTCGTCAATTCCCCTGTGGATAACCACACTTGGCTGTGGATCAAACCTCCGAACCAAAATCAAATGCGTGATCAGCGTCTCGCAGGCACCCTGGTCGGATGAATGAAGAGATGACGGTAGGAATGGATGAAAGACGCACCGTGAAGGTGTCGAAGTACCTCTCGAAGCATCTGCGGCATCAGCCCGAGCGCATCGGGCTCACGCTCGGCGAGGGAGGCTGGGTCGAGATCGACACCCTGATCACGGCGGCCGCGTCGCACGGATTCCGGTTCACACGCGCGGAGCTCGACCACGTGGTGGCCACGAACGACAAACGGCGCTTCGCCGTGGAGGGCACCCGCATCCGCGCCAGCCAGGGCCACTCCGTCGAGGTCGACCTGGGGCTGCCCGCCGCGACCCCGCCGTCGCACCTCTACCACGGGACCGTGGCGCACAACCTGGACGCGATCCGCACCGAGGGCCTGCGGCCCATGAACCGCCACGACGTCCACCTGTCGCCGGACCGGGAGACCGCCACCCGGGTCGGCGCCCGCCGCGGGCGACCGGTCGTGCTCGGCGTGGACGCCGGCGCCATGCACCGCGACGGCCACGTCTTCCGGGTCAGCGCGAACGGAGTGTGGCTCACCGAGGCCGTACCCCCGGCGTATCTGCGATACCCCGGCCCGCACTGACCGGGGGCGGCCGCGGTGATCACGCGATGGCCGCGACCATCCCGCGGCTCGGCTTACGCTCGACGCATGAGTCTGCGTCTGAGCACCGTGATCCTGCCGTACCTCCGCTGGCACGAGGGCGGGCGTTCCACCTGGCAGCGTGCGGAGCAGCTCGGCTTCCACACGGCGTTCACCTACGACCACCTCTCCTGGCGGACGTTCCGCGACGGCCCCTGGTTCGGAGCCTTGCCCACACTCACCGCCGCGGCGGCCGCCACCGACCGCCTCCGGCTGGGCACACTCGTGACCTCGGTCAAGTCTCGTTCACCCATCACCGGCTGATCTGGCCTTCCGTATGTAAGGGAGCGTCGACGTTCACGCCATACGGTCCCGTTGGTTCAGGTCGCCAGGTGCCCCACGAAGATCCCGATGAGAATCCGGTCGTCGTACGTGGCGATCGGCAGGGAGAAGTGGACCCTGTCGCGGTCCCAGAGTCGCTTGCCGTGCCACTCGCACCGGTAGGTGCCGTCGCCGTAGCCGACGTTGCGCTGTTCCCACGCCTTCGCGTTCTTCTTCGTGTTAGGGCTCTCGGGTGAGATGTCCAGACCAAGCGCACCGAACCTCCGGACAACCTGTGTCTGGTCGCCGCTGCATTGGGCCAGTGTCCGGGTGAAGTGGTCGTCGAGTGCGCCCAGTAGCTTCACAAGCCAGGGCAGGACTTCGGCGTAGGCACCCTTGAAGTGGTGCAGGCGCAGAGAGTCAGCAAAGAGCAGCTGCGGGAAGGCATCCGCTGTGAAGGTGAAGAAGCGCTCGGCTGGAACGTTCTCGTGGGTGAGGAGACCGCGCCAGAAGACCGGTATGTCGTCGGGGCGCCGTAGGACATGCATCTTCACCCCGTCCTGGCCGACCTCCGTCGTCCGCGTAACGGTGAGCCATCCGGACGGCCAGTCAGGTTCTGTGGCATACGGCACCAGGAGACAGGACATGGCACGGCCCGCCGCCGCCCGTGCCAGAGCGTGGGCTATGCCCCAGGACGGCTCTTGCCAGGGGCCGTCGGCTACCCGGACCGGCTGGGGCAGATCCGCCTCGTCCGGTTTTACACACCGGCACTTACTCACCAGTTGCTGCAGAAGAGCCCGCTGGTCACGGGGCAACCCGCCGTCCGGGGAGTACAGGGCATCGATCAATGGCACCGAGGGCCGGCACTCGACGTCATACGCGGGCTCCATGATCGCCGCTCTACGCCCATCGGCAAGCGGCTGAAGCATCTTCGCCAGGGTGTCGAGGGCGTCCCGCAAGCTGGAGTCCGTGAGCTCCCGCCAATCGAAGCATTCCTCGGCGACTACGACACGGTAGTCGTCGGCATCAAAGGCCACGGATGCACCGGATAACTCCTGTCCGTTCCTACCTTCCGCGTTGGGCACGGGCCAGCCTCCCGAGGTCGGTCTCGATCTGGTCGAAGAAACCGCTGGGCCACTGGCTGAGCTCACCCTTGTCGTTGATGTCAATGGGCAAGGCTCGGTCGTGATCGAAGTAGTGGGTGATCATGTCCGCCGCCGGGAGAGAGCAATCCTGGGCGACGGAGAGCCGGGCTCCGTTGAGGACGTGGTCGCTGTGCGTCTCCACCACGACCTGGACACCGCTACCCGCCACCCGTGCGAGAAACCGGCCCAACCGGGACTGTCCCGCTGGGTGCAGATGCGCCTCGGGGTTCTCCACGATCAGCAGGTCGCCCGGCTCGGTGAGCAGTCCCGCAACGATGACCGGCAAAGCGTAGGAGATGCCGAAACCGGTGTTGGTCGGGCGGATCTCCTCGCCGCTCAGGCCGGTATCGCCGAACCGGATCGTCGTGGCCATGATTCCCACAGCCATCCGTGCGGTGATCCGCAGCGGACGAATGATCTCCGAGGCCCATGCCTCGGCCTGGACCCTCAGTTGCGGTCCGGCGGCCTCTGGGTGGTGCAACGCATCTCGGACAGCCCTTCGAGTGCTTACCGCACGTGACTCACGCAGCGCCAAAACCTGCGCGGTGAACTCACCGCGCACTCCGACTCCGATTCGATCGGGTTCCTCGGCGGACACCGACAACGTATCGCGGGGGCCCAGACGTTCGGCGCACAGGTAGGTGAAAGCGGGGTCGGCGACGGCAGGTCCGATACCGGGCACGTGCGCCACCGGTAGCCGCCGCACATCGAGGTGTAGCGCCTGCTCGGCGTCGGGCAGCCCGAAGCCGTACACCCATGACTCGCCGTCCGGGCCGCCCAGCCGTACGGTGATCTCCCGCGCGTCGGTGGTCCAGTTCAGCACGTCCCGGGCCTCGCCGAGGGCCAGCCCGAGCGGGCCGTTCAACCGGACCGTGCCTCCTGCGGTTGCGCCCGAGGTGCCTGCCAGCCTCGCCAGTAGCAGGGACTGGATCACGGTGCTCTTGCCGCCGCCGTTGACTCCGGTCAGGATCGTGAAAGGGCGCAAGCCGAATGACTCCGACTCGAACCGCTTGAAGCCCCGAATCTCCAGGGAAGTGATCACAGACCGGCTCCCGCGTCCGCCACGGCGGCCTTGAAGCGGTAGTCCACCCGGAACCGGTCGGCGGTGGAGGAGGTGATGGCGTTGAGGTAGGAGACGTCGACAGTCATCCGTTCACGGGCCGCCTTCACAATTGCCGTGCGACGCCTACGCAGGTCGGCGGTCTTGTGGCCGGGGTCCGCCAGAGCCATGGACCAGCTCTCGAACATGGCGCGGTTGATCGGACGGCGGTATTCGTCGCCCTCCGGCCACTTACGAAAAGCGTGCTCGCCGAAGACAAGGTAGGCGTGAGTCATCGCCCGCTCGAAGGCGGCCTCCAGCGCCGCCACCTGCTCGTCCGGTACCTGCTTCGGATCGTCCAGCATCTCGGTGGCGTCCATCAGGAACTGCTCCATGATGGGCCGCTCCTGGTACGCCTCAATCCCCTTCAGCCAGAACGCGGCGAACCGCAGGGCCATCTCCCGGTCGTTCATCCGGATGTGGTCCGTGAGACGACCCCCAGTGGACCTGCCGAAGGCGTCCGTGTGAGTCATCCGGTGCAGGATGTCCCGGCTGCGCGGGCTGCTCATGCAGTGCCGGATCTCCTGGGCGTTGAGCGGGGTTCCTCCGGTGTTGATCCGCTTGAAGATCTCGTACGTCACTCCGCGCGGTGTCGTCGGGTCGATCACGTTGACGATCAGCTGGGTGTTGTTGATCCGCCGCTGGGACGGCACAGGGAGATCACTGAAACGCAGGTCCTTCAGATCGTTCAGGTGTTCCAGCTTTCCGAGGGCGAAGCCCTGCTCTCCACCCCGGACGAATGCGTGGAGCGTGGACAGCCGTTGTAGGCCGTCGACCACGCGGAACGATCCGTCCACGTCCTCCGCGAAGTAGAACGCGGGCAGGGGAATCTGCAGCAGCAGCGACTCGACCAGGAGGGACTTCTGGTCGGTCCGCCAGACCTGCAACCGCTGGAAATCCGGAGCAAGCTCGATGGAGCCCTCATCGATCTGGTCGAGAATGTTGCGCAGGGAGAACTGGCTGGTGTTCACCCGGATCTGGTCCGGGTTCCACGGTCGCTGGATGCGGGTCGCGTCGTCGCCGGGGTCCTCGACCTCGATGCCCGTGGCGCGTCCGTCGAACACGTCCTCCACCACGTCCGGAGTCGTCTGCGTGCCGTCCATAGCCATGCGGGCAATCCTAGGGGCCGGTTGCCCAGGCAGGAGGGCGTCTGCCGATCTCCTGCGCTTTCCCCGGGTGGGACGTGGCCCTGAAGGGTGACTACCGACGGCCGGTGAGGAACGCGCTGAGGTGGTCGCCGATCACGGAAACACCGGGGCGGGGCTCGTTCGCGTAAAACCACGGCTTGCGTCGGCGCAGCAGCGCCTCGCCGTGCTCAGTCCAGGTGAATGCTGGCTTCCGCAGCAACTTCCGAAAGACCACGTCGGCTGTCTCCGGGTACGCGGCGGTCAGTCGGCGGATCGGGAGTGGCGCGATCGACTCCTCGCGCAGGTACGTGCGCAACAGGTCCTGGTGCTGTCTGCGGCCCTCGAGGGCTGGGTTCGCGAAGAGCTCCCGCAGCATTCCGTAGTCCGCGTAGAAGTTGAGCCCGTCGACCTCGTCGTAGATGACACCGATGCTGTCCGAGTCCGCCAGTTCTTGCGGCAGCTCGAAGAAGGGCAGTTCCAGGCCGGGTAGCCGCCTGCCTCGGGCACGGTCGGGCTGTCGGGCGGCGGCCTCCTGACGGTGGCGGTAGTAGGCGTTGAGGAGGTCGTCGGCTTCGGCAGGCGGAAGGACCAGTTCGTCGCTGCCGCAGAACTCGACGAACGCGGCCCGGTCCTGCCGCATCTGCTGCCAGCCCTGCTCGATCTTCACGGGGTTACGGAAGACCAGTTCGGGCCGGCTGGTGACCAGCTGGAGAGCGGCCTGGGCGATCTCAGTGGAGCTAGACCTGGGGTAACTCGACATCGTTCCGGACACCAGCCACGCCCCGCCGGTCGAGTGAGCGGGTACCAGGCAGGTGAGCAGGAAGCTCCCCCTGGACACTCCACGGAACGCCGCCCACCCCGCATTGGAGTACGTGCGGTACTCCAGGTCGTCGACCAGGTTCAGGAGGACGACGGCATCCTTCTCCTTGCGCCGGACCTCGAAGATGCCCTCGACCGGATCACGCCAGCCGAGCAGCATCTCCCGGTCGCTCGCAGTCAAGTGCTTTCGTCCCGCCACGAACCGGTCCACCACGGTCGAGCCGTCCGGCAGGCGGTACCGCAAGATGAAGTGGTCGATGATCCGGATCATTTCGCCCTCGTCCAACTGCCGTTCAGGCCCTGCGGCCTCGAGCAGGAGGGGCGTCAACCACTGGTCGAAGCGGGCACTCTGCCCGAAGGTGACCAGCTGCCCTTTCAACTCGGCACTGTGCTCGATGAGATCGGTGAGCGACGGCTCGCCACTGCCATGCTGCGTGCCCTGAACGACATCAGCCACGTTCAGCCCTCCCAGACAAACCGGTCCCACGTGGGGTGTGAGGTGCCCGACCTCAACCGGCCCAGTGACGGTACGCCTCGATCCACTCCGCGCCCTCGGGCACCGGGCCGGGCAACGGCAGCTCCAGGATTCCGAGCGACTGTCACATACCGCCACGAGAGCACAGGACGACGATCCGCCCGTCCAGCGTGAGATCGATGCCGTCCACGGTCACTTCAACGCCGAAAACTGCGGTGGTGAAAGGCAGATCGAGGTGTTCCTCAAGCATGGTGAACAGACCGGTGAGCTGCTCGTCCTCGTTGTAGGCGCCGAGAGTCGCCTCTTCGATCACGGCCTCAAGCTCGGCCGTGTCCAACACACCCATGGGGCAACACTAGCGACCCTCGGGCTGACGCCTGGCGGCCATAACTCTGTCGGTATCCCACCTCCGGGATGACGAGGACGGATGGTGGCCCGCGGCACCGGCCGACATCCATCCGGTCGCGGCGCGCACCTCGATCCAGCAGCCCACCAGGGGGTGACGGGGACAGCGGTTCCGCCCCTGGACGGCGGCGCCGGGTGCGAGCGGACCAGCTAGAACGGGCGGGTCATGTGTAACCGAGATCCTCCAAACGGACTCTGAGCCGGACCGCAGCCTCCTTGCTCTGCCTCTCCAAGTCCGTGAATGAAGTCTCGTACCGGTCACCCCATGAGCGGTAGACGTCAACTATTCCCTGTCGCTCCGCGGCAGTGAGCCTCTCCACGCGAGAGCAAAGGTCGTTGCCAAGGACATCAAGCACTCGCTCACGTGCCAGGCTGTCAGGGAGATACGAAGGTCGGCCGTCGGCTGCCGCCCACCGGTCGATCACCCCAGAAAAGCCCCGGAGGTCCAGGCTTCTGAGGTCGTCATGCCGAAGAGCCCACCATGCCGCGAAGGTACCGGTCAACTGGTGCCTGTCCAAGATCCCGGCCGGCAGGAGCTCATCACGGAAAGAGGCCATGAGCCGGGAACCCAACGTCGACAGCCCTCCGGTGCCCGCGAGTTCGGCAATACGTGATTCAGTTGTCTGCCACCAAGATCGGCAGTGGTCGACGAAGTCCCGCTCTCGGGCAGCGGCCAGGTCCGGGATACGCGCCGCGATCGCCTCGCAACCGCTGCCCGGAAAATCGAGGTAACCGGAGCCTTTCGTCGTGAACAGGTCTGCGAGGCCGATACCGAAGACCTGGAACCTCCTCATCTCCGCGACGACCTCGTTTCTCGGCACCCCGCCGAACAGCGCGGCGCGGACGTCCAGCGATGGCTCGGCAGGCGGACCCGCGTCGACATAACGTCGGATGTTGAGGTTGAAGTCGTTGGCCTCGATCTCATCCAGAGAGACCACTCGCGAGAAGCCAGGAATGTCCGCCCACTCGTGGAAGGCGTCCACGATCTTTTCCACGTTCTGCGGCTCCAGGCGGTTCTGCGACCGTCCCGTGACCACTTCGCGCTCGGCGTTGACGAACAGAATTCGACCGCGCTGATCTGCCAGCGTTCCGTCAGTGCCCCGCAGCACCAGGATGCAGGCGGGAATGGCTGTGCCGTAGAAGACGTTCGGTCCGATACCGATCACCGCTTCGAGCCGGCCGTCCTCGACGATTCCACGGCGGATCTGCTCCTCCGCCCCACCCCGGAACAGCACACCGTGCGGGGTGACAACCGCTCCGATCCCGTCCGGAAGGAGTGTGGCCAGCACGTGCTGGACGTTCATCAGATCGGCCTTCTTACCCTGCCCGGGTGTCCAGCCGTACTTCATCCGCTCCGCATGCCTCATCTCCTTCTCGGAGTAGTTCATCGAGAAGGGAGGATTGGTCAGCACACGATCGAAACGCCTGAGGTGCCCGTCCTCTAGTGAGTGGAGTGGATCAGCCAGGGTGTCCCCACAGAGCACCGAACTGTCCATAAGGCCGTGCAGTAGAAGGTTCAACCGGGCCGTGGAGCACGTCGCGGCGTTCATCTCCTGCCCGAAGAGGGCGAGGTCTGTGTCCTCCCCGCCATGCTCGTCGACGTACTGCGCGGCCTGGACGAGCATGCCTCCTGAACCGGCGAACGGATCGTAGACCGACTGTCCCTCCCGCGGCCGGACCAGGCGCACCATCAGGCGGACCACAGAACGGGGCGTGAAGAACTCCCCGCCCCTTTTCCCGCCACTGTCAGCGAACGCACCGAGGAGGTGGTCGTAGGCGCGGCCGACCACATCGCCGAATTCCAGGTCGTCGTCGCTCAACGGAATTCGGTCGAAGTGATCGACCAGCGCCTTCAACTCGGTGCGACTCAGTCTTACATCGAAGTCGACAGCCTCGAAAACGCCCCTCAGGACTTCGGAGTTGCTCTGCTCAAGTGCCCACAGAGCCTCGTTGAGTACGCGCCCCGGCGCCTTGCCCTCGTAGTCGACGATCTGGGACCAACGCGCACGGTCAGGCACCCGAAGGATGCCGGGCTGATCCGAGACCCGCTTGAGAAGGAGCATCGCGGAGATGACCTCACGGTACTGCGATGCGTCCATCCTTCCGCGCAGGATGTCGCCGGCGTCGAACAGAGCCCGTTCGAGTTGGCCGAGGGTAAACAGACTCACGTGCGCCTCACTCCCTTGACCAACTCTCCGAAGATGGCCGGCCTCAGTGCCTCCAGGCGATCAGCCATCTGTCGCTGGATCCTGATCCGGGCGTCGACATCCGCCAGGGCTTCGACGACAGCGTGCTGCCGGTCCAGGGACGGCACGTTGACCGGCAACTCGTTCAGCATCGCCGAGTTGAGCGAGGGCACCGTACCCGGGATGGACTGGCCCAGCATGAACCGTTGCACAGGCGGATACGACAGATATGACACGAGGTACTCGGGCAGGACGCGCTCCCGCCGGGGCCTGATGCGCAGACAGGACGAGCCATAGAACCAGGTGTCATGTTTCGCCTCGACCAGTGCCAGACGGCCGAGCGTCCCCTGCCGCACGACGAGGATGTCACCCTCCCGCAGCGAGAACCGGGAGAGGCGTTTCCCCTCTTCCCACGGGACCCGCCGTAGCCTCCGTGTGTCCACTCGGTGGTCGTCAGTGATATCTGGCGGCGAGATCACCGGCACCCCGTCGGGGCCATCATGGAGGTTGTCCAGCAAGGACCCGGACGGGCCGGCCTTCACCTCACAGAGGTTCCCGAGCGGGATCTCATGGTCCCAGCTCATGGAAACGTCGTCTCCTTTCACGGTTCCTTCGTCCTCTTCCCCATACTGCGGATCTTTCTTTCCTCGCTGGGCGGTGGGGTGTTGGTGCGTACCCACGCCAACACCCCACCGCCCCCGGTCAGGCGACCCGCGTCCAGTACCGCATGGCACCGCGCACCAGTTCCTCCATGGCAGCGGCCAGCAGGGCCATAACGCCCACGGTCAGCGCCGCCGCACCGTGCCCCAGGGCAAGAGCGCCGACCACGGCCAAGACGATGATCAGCACAAGCGGCACCCCGGCCTTGATGGCCCGAGGCGGAAGGGACCATGCATGATGGGTTTCGGCAATCCTCACGAGGATGTCCTTTCTGTCTTCGCACTCTGTGCGGGGATGGTGAGCCGCGCCACCCTGCCGGGCGTCCAAACCATGCAGGGTGGTGCGGCGCTTCACGTACGGCACCACACACCAGGTCCGGGCCGCTCCCGATCCTTGATGACACTGAAGACAGTACACATCGAAGCTAGCTTCGCAAAGCATCGTTCGCTTCAACTGCCCGGAAGAGGCAGAAGAGTTGATGCGCACTCCCCACAATCCGGGCCTGTGTGGCAGCGCGGATCTGAGAGCAGAAGGGTGCCCGCGCCTTCGCGATACCGCGAGGGCTGAAGGCAATCCCGGCCAAGGTTGTCCGATACTGGCAGTCACCGGCGCATAGGGTCGTATGCATGCGACTGAGCACCGTGATCCTTCCCATCCACAGGTGGAGCGAGGGACAGAAAATCTGGCAGCGCGCCGAAGACCTCGGCTTTCACGCCTCTTACACCTACGACCACCTCTCCTGGCGCACCTTCCGGGACGGGCCGTGGTTCGGGGCTGTGCCCACATTGACCGCAGCAGCGACGGCTACGCAGAGTATGCGGCTGGGCACACTCGTGACCTCGCCGAACTTCCGGCACCCGGTCACCCTCGCCAAGGAACTGATCTCCCTCGACGACATCTCGAACGGACGGGTCACCCTGGGCATCGGCGCGGGCGGCACCGGCTTCGACGCCACCGCGCTCGGCCAGGAGCCCTGGACCCCGCGCGAGCGCGCCGACCGTCTCGCCGAGTTCGTACCGCTGCTCGACCGCCTCCTCACCGAGGACTCCGTCACGTCCGACGGCACCTTCTACTCCGCGCACGAGGCCCGCAACATCCCTGGCTGCGTCCAGCGCCCCCGGCTGCCCTTCGCGGTGGCCGCCACCGGCCCGCGCGGGCTGCGGCTCGCCGCCCGGTACGGACAGGCCTGGGTGACGACCGGAGACCCGAAACTGTACGAAACGGGGACCTCCGAACAGTCGGTTCAAGCCATTCGCGGACAGGTCGGCAAGCTGGCGGACGCCTGCGACGCGATCGGCCGTGACGCGGCAGAGCTCGACAAGGTCCTGCTCACCGGCTTCACCCCCGACCGTGGCCGGCCGCTGGAGTCCCTCGACGCGTTCGTCGACTTCGCGGGCCGCCACGCCGAGCTGGGCTTCACCGACATCGTGATCCACTGGCCGATCCCCGACTCGGATTTCGCGGCCGACCACAAGGTCTTCGAACGCATCGCCATGGAGGCCCCGGCGCAGTTGCGCTGACAAACCGCGGCTGCGGACTGTGACGGTACTGGTGAGCGCGGTAATCACTCACCTGTGCGGACCCCCGCACGACCGTGCGGGCATATGCGCCAGAATGGCGCGGTGACCCCAGCGACCCGACAGCCCGAGCCACCAGCCCCCCGCGCCTCCCGCACGGTCTCGACCGCGCTCGAACAAGGAGGTACCCCCATCGTGCCGCCCCGCCTGATCGCCACCGACCTCGACGGCACCCTGCTGCGCGACGACAAGTCGGTGTCCGAGCGCACGGTCGCCGCCCTCGCCGCCGCCGAGGAGGCCGGCATCGAGGTCTTCTTCGTCACCGGGCGCCCGGCGCGCTGGATGGACGTCGTCAGCGACCACGTGCACGGTCACGGCCTGGCGATCTGCGGCAACGGCGCCGCCGTGGTCGACCTGCACGGCGGCCCCGGTGCCCACCGGTTCGTCAAGGTGCGGGAACTCGCACGGGAGAACGCGCTCGACGCCGTGCGGCTGGTACGGGAGGCGGCGCCGGGCACGGTGTTCGCCGTGGAACAGACGTACGGCTTCTACCAGGAGCCCGCGTACCCCAAGATGCACCTGGAACTTCCGGACGCCCTCGGCCCCGCCGAGAAGCTGCTGGCACCGGACGCTCCCGGCGCCGGTGAGCCGGTGCTCAAGATCCTCGCCTTCCATCACGAGCTCGAACCCGACGCCTTCCTCACCGTGGCGCGCCGCGCGGTCGGCGACCGGGCCACCGTCACCCGCTCCAGCCCCAGTGCGCTGCTGGAGATCAGTGGCCCGGACGTCTCCAAGGCCAGCACGCTCGCGCTGTGCTGCGCCGAGCGCGGTATCGCGCCGGAGGAGGTCGTCGCCTTCGGGGACATGCCGAACGACGTCGAGATGCTCACCTGGGCGGGCACGTCGTACGCGATGGGCAACGCCCACCCCGACGTGATCGCCGCGGCCTCCGGCCGTACGGTCGCCAACAACGACGACGGCGTGGCGGTCGTCATCGAGCGGATCATCGCCGACCGGCTGTAACCAAGAGACGCAGAAACGATTCGAGCAGGCATCACGCTCTACCGGACCGCGATCCCGCACCAGGCGGGCCACCGCACCGGACCGACGGCCGAGCCCGGTCGCGGGTACCGCGACGTCCTGCCCGGTACGGCGGCGGGCCCAGCGCCCGCCGCCGCTGCCGAACCCCACGGAGATCGTTCACGTCGTCCGCCCCCGGAGGACGCGCTCGAACGGCGTCCTTCTACAGCGAGCCGGCCCGCGGATCGTACGGCGCCTGCCACACCACCGTCGTACCGCCGCCCTCCTCGCCGAGTCCCGGCCCGTACCAGCTCTCGCCGCCCAGCGCCTCGGCCCGCCTCCTGAGATTCGTCAGACCGCTGCGCCGGCCACTGTCGGGGATGCCGACACCGTCGTCCGCGACACTCAGACGCACCCCGCACCGCCCGTTCCGCAGGGTGACGGTCGCGTCGACGACGACATCGATGCGGGAGGACCCGGAATGCCGGAAGGCGTTGGAGAGGGCCTCCCGCAGAGCGGCGATGAGGTTCTTGGACGTCAGCTCGCCGACAGCCGTGTCGACGGGACCGGCGAAGTGGTGCACGGGCTTGAAGCCGAGGGGCACAGCGGCCATGTTGATCTCGCGCAGTACACGGGTACGCAGTCCGGACGGAACCTCGGCGGGGCCCTGTTGGAGCGCGAAGATGGCGGTACGGATCTCCTGGATGGTGACGTCGAGCTCGTCGACCGCCTTGCCGACGCCCTTCCGTACCTCGGGCAGGCCCGAGCACCGCTGGGCGCTCTCCAGCATCATCCCGGTCGCGAAAAGCCGTTGGATGACAAGGTCGTGCAGGTCACGGGCGATCCGATCGCGGTCCTCGTAGACCGCGAGCCGCTCCCGGTCGCGCTGTGTCTCGGCCATCACCAGTGCGAGCGCGGCCTGCGAGGCGAATTGCGCGGCCAGGGTGTGCTCGGCCTCGGTGAACGGGCGGGCGCCTCGTTCCCGGGGAGTGACGAGGGCTCCCAGCAGGCGGCTCCCGCTCTGCAGGGGGAGCATCATCATCGGACCGTACTCGCGGCCGAAATCGGTGAGGACGCGCGGATCGGTGGCCGCGTCGGCGAGGAACACGGCCTTGCCGCCGAGGAGTTCGGCGACCAGCTCGCTCTCCGGGGGGATGACGACACCGAGCGCCTGGGACGGGCGGTCCTTCGCGACCGCGGTGATCTCCAGGCCGCCCTCGTCGGCGGGCAGCAGCACGATCCCGGCCGCCGCGCGGGAGAGCCGACGCGCCTGTTCGGCGACGACCTGGAGCGCGTCCTCGGCGTCGCCGCCCGCCAGCAGCGCCGTGGTGACGGCCACCGAGCCGTCGATGCAGCGCTCGCGCTGCTGGGCCGCCTCGTACAACCGGGCGTTGCCGATCGCGATGCCCGCCTCCGCGGCCAGCACACGGACCATGTCGAGATCGCTGTCGCCGAACGGGCCGCCGTCTCGTTTCTCGGCCAGATAGAGGTTCCCGAAGATCTCGCCCCGCACGCGGACGGGAACCCCCAGGAAACCGCGCATCGGCGGGTGGTGATCGGGGAACCCGCACGAGCGCCCGTCCTCGCCCAGGTGCGTGAGCCGTACCGGCCCCGGATCGTGGATGAGCGCCCCGAGCAGCCCTCGGTGCCCGTCGGGCAGCCGCCCGATCCGCTGGGCGGTCTCCGCGTCGATCCCGTGGTAGGCGAAGTCCGCGAGCCCCTCGCCGCCCTCCTCCACGACCCCGATCGCCGCATAGCGCGCGTCCGTCAGCCCTGCCGCGGTCTCGCAGATCCGGTCCAGCGTCGCGTGCAGCTCCAGCTCCGCCCCGACCGCCCGCATCGCTTCCAGGAGACGCGGCACGTCCGGACCACCGTCCGGGTCGGGTGAGGCGGAACCCTCGGAAGCCACTGACATGCCTTGAGCGTAGTTAGTCGCTTTTACTACCGAAAGTCGGATACGGAGCCCACGGCATCGCGCGTACCCACGGGCCCGGGGCCGGACCCGGCCGGGCTCGCCACCGTTCCGGCGAGCAGATCCCCCGCCGCCTCCCGCTCCGCCATCTCCCTCAGCGGACCCTCCACCACCGACAACGCGGCGTACGCACCCCGCTGCGCCACCCGGCCGCGTGTCAGCACGATCACCTCGTCCACCGCTTCCAGCCCGGCCAGACGGTGGGTGATCAGCAACGTAGTACGGCCCTCGGTCGCGGCCAGCAGGTCCGCGGTGAGCGCGTCGGCGGTCGGCAGATCGAGATGTTCCGCCGGCTCGTCCAGGACGAGGACGGGGAAGTCGGCGAGCAGCGCCCGTGCGAGTGCCAGCCGCTGGCGCTGACCGCCGGACAGCCGCGCCCCGTGCTCGCCGATCAGTGTGTCGAGTCCCTCGGGCAGCTCGTCCGTCCACTCCAGGAGCCGGGCTCGGGCGAGCGCGTCGCGCAGCTCGGTCTCCGTGGCGTCCTTCCTGGCCAGCAGCAGGTTCTCCCGCACACTGCTGTCGAAGAGATGCGCGTCCTGGGCGCAGAGCCCGACCAGACGGCGTACGTCGTCCCCGTCCATGCCGTACGCGTCGGCGCCGGCCAGCGTGTACGTCCCCGCGTCCGCGTCCAGGAAACGCAGCAGTACCTGTGCCAGCGTGGTCTTGCCGGAGCCGGAGGAGCCCACGACGGCGATCCTGCGGCCCTGGTCGAGGGTCAGGTCGAGGCCGGTGAGCGCGTCCCGGTCCTGTCCGGGGTGACGGGCCGTGAGTCCGCGCACCCGCAGGGGGAAGGGCGAAACGGGCACAGGGAGCGGCCGCTCCGGTTCGCGTACGGGGTCGGGGGCGTCCAGGATCTCGTACACGCGTCCCGCGCTCTCCCTCGCCCGCTGCCGGTGCTGGACGGCGAGCGGCAGCCCCAGAACGGCCTCGAACGCGGCCAGCGGGGTGAGGACGACCACGGCCATGGCCACGCCGCTCAGTCGCCCGCTCGCGACCGCCTGGGCCCCCACGAAAGCCGTCGTGGCGACGGTCAGGCCGGTCGCCAGTACGGTGAGTCCGTCGCCGAGCGCGGTCGCGGCGGCGGACCGGGAGGCGATGCGGGTCAGCACGGTGTCGGCCCGCCGGGCCTCGGCGGTGCGGGCTGCCAGCGCTCCCGCGACTGTCAACTCGGCCGTGCCGGTGAGCAGATCGGTGACGCGGGTCGCCAGGACGCCGCGGGCGGGGGCCAGCCGCCGCTGCGCGCGGCGCGCGACGGCTCCGGTCACGAGCGGCACGCCGACCCCGGCCGCCAGCAGCCCGGCCGCGAGGGCGGCTCCGGCCTCGGGCAGCAGCCAGGCGGTGAAGGCGACGGAAGCGCTGGACACCAGGACCGCCGCTCCGGCGGGCAGCAGCCACCGCAGCCAGTAGTCCTGCAGCGCGTCCACGTCGGCGACGAGCCGCGAGAGCAGATCCCCCCGCCGGGTGGTGCGCAGTCCTGCCGGCGCGAGACGCTCCAGGCGCCGGTAGACGGCGACGCGGGTGTCAGCCAGCATCCGCAGCACCGCGTCGTGCGACACGAGCCGCTCGGCGTAGCGGAAAACGGCACGGCCGATCCCGAACGCCCGCGTGGCCGTCACCGCCAGCATCAGATACATGACCGGCGGCTGCTGGGACGCCCGCGAGATGAGCCATCCCGAGGTGGCCATCAGGCCGACGGCGCTGGCGAGCGCGAGGCTGCCGAGGAGGAGCGCCAGCGCGAAGCGGCCGCTACGGGGACCGGCCATGGCACGGATCCGGGCGAGGACGTCGCCGCGTCCCCTGGATATCCCGAGGGATTCTTCCGGGGCGACAGCGGACACCCCATCCGGCTCGGCCGGCCGGGGCCGAGCCGGGGTGTCGGCGTGTGCGGGACCAGCCGCCGTGACCGGTGCCCCGGGCTCAAGGCGCACCACCCGGTCCGCCACTCCCAGCAGCGCGGGCCGGTGCACGATCAGCAGGACCGTCCGCCCGACGGCAAGCCTGCGCACCGCCGCCACGACCTCCGCCTCCGTCGTGCCGTCGAGCGAGGCCGTCGGCTCGTCGAGAAGCAGCACCGGCCGGTCCGCGAGGAACGCCCGGGCCAGGGCGAGGCGTTGGCGCTGCCCGGCGGAGAGGCCCCTGCCGTCCTCCCCGAGCGTCGTGCGGGCTCCGTCGGGCAGCGCGTCCACGAACTCCAGCGCCCCCGCGTCGGCCAGCGCCCGCCGTACAGCCGCGTCGTCGGCGCCGGGGCGTGCCAGCCGCACGTTCTCCGCGATCGAACCGGCGAAGAGGTGCGGCCGCTGCGGTACCCAGGCCACCCGTGAGCGCCACTCCGCCACATCGCATCCCGCGAGATCGGCTCCCCCGACCCGTACCCGGCCCACGGTGGGTTCCACGAACCCCAGCAGGACGTCCAGCAGGGTCGACTTGCCCACGCCGCTCGGTCCGACGAGTGCCACCGTCTCGCCCTGCGCGACCACGAAGGAGACATCGGAGACCGCGTCCCCGGAGCGCCCGGGATAGCGGACCGTCACCCCGTCGAAGGTGATCCCGCCTTCCGGCACGGGAAGCGAGCCGCCGGCCGGCAACGGGGTCTCCAGCACCGAGAAGATCTCCTCGGCCGCGGCGAGCCCCTCGGCGGCGGCGTGGTACTGCGCCCCTACCTGGCGCAGCGGCAGATAGGCCTCGGGCGCGAGGACGAGGATGACGATCCCCACGTACAGATCCATGTCGCCGTGGACGAGCCGCATCCCGATGGTCACGGCGACCAGCGCGACCGAGATCGTGGCGAGCAGTTCCAGCGCGAAGGAGGACAGGAAGGCGATCTGCAGGGTCCGCATGGTCGCCTGGCGGTACTCGCCGGTGATCCGGCGGATCGACTCGGCCTGGGCCTTGGCCCTGCCGAAGACCTTGAGGGTGGGCAGTCCGGCGACCACGTCCAGGAAATGCCCCGAAAGCCGTGACAGCATCCGCCACTGACGGTCCATTCGCGACCTGGTGGCCCATCCGATCAGGACCATGAAGAGAGGGATGAGCGGAAGGGTGACGACGATGATCGCCGCCGATACCCAGTCCTCGGTGACGATCCGCGCGAGCACCGCCACGGGCACCACGACCGCGAGGCCCAGCTGCGGGAGGTAGCGCGAGAAGTAGTCGTCGAGCGCGTCCACTCCCCGCGTGGCGAGGGAGACCAGCGACCCGGTGCGCTGTCCGCCCAGCCATCCGGGACCGAGCGCGGCGGTCCGCTCCAGCAACCGTCCCCGCAGTTCCGACTTGACCTCGGCGCTTGCCCGGTGCGCGGCGAGTTCGGTGAGCCATGCGACGAGTGCCCGCCCCAGGGCGACCGCGACCAGCAGGAGCAGCGGGGTGCGGAGCTCCGAAGCCGTGTGACCGTGCTGGAAAGCACCGACCACGACTTCGGCGATGAGCATCGCCTGGCCAACGACCAGCGCCGCTCCGACCGCGCCCAGCCCCACGACCGTCAACAGGAAGACGCGGGTGGCGCGGGCGTACCGCAGCAGACGCGGATCGATTGGTTTCACGTGAAACACACCCTTGGCTCATCCGGCATGTTTCACGTGAAACATGCCCTTACGTCGGATTCAGTGCGTGATATCCGCAGCGATGTGATGTGTACCGATCCGCTTGCGGAACACCCAGTAGGTCCAGCCCTGATAGAGCAGGACGACCGGCGTGGCGATCCCGGCACACCAGGTCATGATCTTCAAGGTGTACGGGCTCGACGAGGCGTTCGTGACCGTCAGGCTCCAGTCCTCATTGAGCGAGGACGGCATGACGTTCGGGAAGAGCGTCAGGAAGAGCATCGCGACGGCGGCCACGATGGTGAGCCCCGACAGGGCGAACGCCCAGCCCTCACGCCCCGCGCGCGCCGCCACCAGGGCGCCGACCAGAGCGACCACGGCCACGATCATCGCGGCCAGGGACTTGCCGTCACCGTTGTCCGCCTGGGTCCAGCCCAGGAAGGCGAGCGCCAGCACCGCGGTGACCGGGCCGACCTGGAGGGAGAGCCCTCGCGCCCGCTCCCGGATGTCCCCCACGGTCTTGAGCCCGACGAAGACGGTCCCGTGGAAGGTGAACAGCGACAGGGTGACGAGACCACCGAGGATCGCGTACGGGTTGAACAGGTCACCGAGAGTGCCCACGTACTCGAAGCTCCTGTCGATCTTCACTCCATGGACGATGTTGCCGAAGGCCACGCCCCAGACGAACGCGGGGATCAGCGAGGTCCAGAAGATCGCCGTCTCCCAGTTGCGCTGCCAGTTCTCCTCGGGCCGCTTCGCGCGGTACTCGAAGGCGACACCGCGCACGATCAGACAGACCAGGATGAGCAGCAGCGGCAGATAGAAGCCGGAGAAGAGCGTGGCGTACCACTCGGGGAAGGCGGCGAAGGTCGCGCCGCCCGCGGAGAGCAGCCACACCTCGTTGCCGTCCCAGACGGGGCCGATGGTGTTGATGAGGACGCGCTTCTCGGTGCGGTCGCGGGCCAGCAGTCCGGTGAGGACGCCGACCCCGAAGTCGAAGCCCTCCAGGAAGAAGTAGCCGGTCCACAGGACCGCGATGAGGACGAACCAGACGTCGTGAAGTTCCATGACTCAGCAGCTCCCTGGGCCTAGTAGGAGAAGGCCATCGGCTTGTCGGCGTCATGGGAGTCGCCGCCGATCCTGGTGGGCGGGTTGAGGTCGGCCTCGGTGAGTTCGGGCGGCCCCTGCCTGACGTACTTGAGCATCAGCTTCACCTCGATGACGGCGAGGACCGCGTAGATGAGGGCGAACACGATCAGCGAGGTCAGCACCTCACCCTGGGAGACTCCCGGCGAGACCGCGTCCCTGGTCCGCAGGAGGCCGTAGACGACCCACGGCTGACGCCCCGTCTCGGTGAAGATCCAGCCCCAGGAGATACCGATGAGCGGGAAGATCAGCGTCCACTGGGACAGCCGCCACCACCAGACGCCCAGCCTCGGAGTCAGCTCCGTGCTCTTCGTGAGCATGAGCTTCGGCACCTCCTCGTCCCCGGTGCGGTGCTCCGGCACCAGCCAGAGCTTCCGCCTGGTCAGCCAGAGGCCGGCCGTGCACAGGGCCATCGAGACCCCGCCGAAGCCGATCATCCAGCGGTACGCCCAGTAGGCGGTGGGGATGTTGGGGCGGTAGTCACCGGGTCCGAACTTCTCCTGCTCGGCCTTGTTGATGTCGTTGATGCCGGGGATCTTGGCGTTGAGGTCGTTCTTCGCGAGGAAGGAAAGGACCCCGGGTATCTCGATGGCGACCGTGTTGTGCCCCTTGGCGACGTCGCCGTACGCGAAGAGCGAGAAGGGCGCGGGCTGCTGCGAGTCCCAGAGTGCCTCGGCGGCCGACATCTTCATCGGCTGCTGCTCGTACATCACCTTGCCGAGGGTGTCGGCGCTGACGACGGTGAGGAGCGTGCCGACGAGAGCGGTGACCAGACCGAGCCGCAGCGACATCCGCATGATGCGGATGTGCCGCTTCTTGCGGAGGTGGAAGACCGCGATACCGGTCATGAAGACGCCGCCGACCAGGATGGAGGCGCTGATCACGTGCCAGAAGTTGACGAGTGCCGTCTCCTGGAAGAGCACCTTGGGGAAGTCCGTGAGCTCGGCCCGCATCGAACCGTCCGCCTTCTTCACGAGCCGGTAGCCGACCGGATGCTGCATGAAGGAGTTGGCGGCCATGATGAAGTACGCCGACAGGACGGTGCCTATGGAGACCACCCAGATACAGGCGAGGTGGATCCTCTTCGGCAGCTTGTCCCAGCCGAAGATCCACAGCCCGATGAAGGTGGACTCGAAGAAGAAGGCGATCAGGGCCTCGAAGGCGAGCGGGGCACCGAAGACGTCACCGACGAAGCGCGAGTAGTCCGACCAGTTCATCCCGAACTGGAACTCCTGCACGATGCCGGTGACGACACCCATGGCGATATTGATCAGAAACAGCTTTCCCCAGAACTTGGTCGCCCTGAGATAGTGCTCCTTGCCCGTCCGCACCCAGGCGGTCTCCAGGATCGCCGTGAGAGCGGCGAGCGAGATCGTCAGAGGGACGAAGAGGAAGTGGTAGACGGTGGTGATGCCGAACTGCCATCGCGCCAGAGTCTCCGGCGCCAAAGCCAACTCCACGTCGTCAGTCTCCTAACGCCGCATGCTACAGCGGCAGTCTGCCCCTTTTGTCGCACGCATCACGGGGCAACCGGGACACGCTTGTGAACGCGTTCACATTCACAAGCAAGTATGACGCATGGCTGTTCGAGACAGGACAGGTGGGGGGTCCCTAAACGAGGACCGACCGGCTCCCTCGGTGCGGGAGCCGGTCGGAACCTTGATCGGAACGGGCTAGAGCTCCTTGTGGAAGCCCTCGGTCACCTTCAGGAAGATGTCGTTCGCCTCGGTCTCGCCGATCGTCACGCGCACCCCTTCGCCGGCGAAGGGCCGCACGACGACTCCGGCCTGCTCACAGACGGCCGCGAAGTCGAGCGTGCGCTCCCCCAGCCGGAGCCAGACGAAGTTGGCCTGGGTCTCGGGCACCGTCCAGCCCTGGTCCCGGAGCGCCTCGACCACCCGGACCCGCTCGCACACCAGCGAGCCGACCCGGCCGAGCAGCTCGTCCTCGGCGCGCAGCGAGGCGACCGCCGCGTCCTGGGCGAGCTGACTCACACCGAAGGGCACCGCCGTCTTGCGCAGCGCCGCCGCCACCGGCTCATGGGCGATCGCGAAGCCGACCCGGAGGCCCGCAAGCCCGTACGCCTTGGAGAAAGTACGCAGCACGCAGACATTCGGCCGGTCACGGTAGACCGCCACACCGTCCGGCACCTCGACGTCACGGATGAACTCGCGGTAGGCCTCGTCCAGGACCACCAGCACGTCACTGGGCACCCGGTCGAGGAACCGCTCCAGTTCGGCCCGGCGCACCACGGTGCCGGTCGGGTTGTTCGGGTTGCAGACGAAGATCAGCCGGGTCCTGTCGGTGATCGCGTCGGCCATGGCGTCCAGGTCGTGGACCTCGTCCGGCGTCAGCGGCACACGCACCGAGGTGGCTCCGCTGACCTGCGTGATGATCGGATACGCCTCGAAGGACCGCCAGGCGTAGATGACCTCGTCGCCGGGACCACAGGTCGCCTGCAGCAACTGCTGGGCGACCCCGACCGAGCCGGTGCCGGTGGCCAGGTGCGCGAGCGGGACCGCGAAGCGTTCCGACAGCTCGTTCATCAGGCCCGTGCACGCCATGTCGGGGTAGCGGTTGAACGAGGCCGCCGCCGCGGTCACGCTCTCGATGACGCCGGGGAGTGGCGGGTAGGGATTCTCGTTCGAGGACAGCTTGTACGCCACCGCACCGGCCGCGGCGGGCTTGCCGGGCTTGTAGGTGGGGATACCCTCCAGCTCGGCACGCAGCTTGGGGCTCGTCTCGCTCACCGCAGTCCTCCTCGCGACCACCGCTGGTTCATGACCACCACCGGCTACCAATACTTCTCACCTTATGAGGATTCGGCGCCACTGCGAATGGGCTGTGGACAACCTCGTACGCCCCACACGGTCCAGGTCCGCGCACGTACACCCCGGCGATCATCCTCGTACGCCCCGATGACCACTCCGAGATGCCCCGATGTGATCACCCCGTGGTGTGCGACGAGCGTCACACACACCCGGCGGTCATCTTCGTACGAAGGCGTACGAATTGGGGGGCGCTCTCTTCAGAACCGCGTGCGCTGGTGGCTCACGCCGTGGCGCGCATCACCCATGAAGGTGAGTTGAGACCTCTTCGAAACATGGCCCACTTGGCAGGCCCATGCGCGCCGACAAGTCACGTACCGCCATTGTATCGTTCAACTTCCTTTGTTTCTTAGGCACTTGGGCTGTTTTGATCATGCAGAAACGTGCCTGTCAACGCGTGCATATGCGTCCGCACTACCCCACCGCATGAGCCCTACTATCGGCTCGCCATGACAGCAGCAGGGAAGCACCAGGTGAGCCGGGCGGAGACCACCCGCCGAGGCGGTCGACCGGGCCGAGCGGGTATCAGAGACGTGGCCGCGGCCGCAGGGGTCTCGATCACGACCGTGTCCGATGCCCTCAACGGCAAGGGCCGGCTCCCGGACGCCACCCGACGCCACGTCCGCGAGGTCGCCGACCGACTGGGATATCGCCCATCGGCCGCGGCCCGAACCCTCCGTACCGGAAAGTCGGGCCTCATCGGCCTGACGGTGACGACATACGGGGACGAACCTTTCACCTTCACGGAGTTCGCCTACTTCGCGGAGATGGCCAGAGCCGCCACCTCGGCCGCGCTCGCCCGGGGCTACGCCCTGGTCATCCTCCCGGCGACCTCGCGCCACGACGTGTGGTCGAACGTCGCCCTGGACGGAACCGTCGTCATCGACCCCTCCGACCAGGACCCGGTCGTCAGTGAGCTCGTCCGCCAGGGCTTACCGGTCGTCTCCGACGGCCGCCCGGCGGGCACACTCCCGGTCACCGCCTGGGTGGACAACGACCACGAGGCCGCGGTCCTCGGCATCCTCGACCACCTCGCGGACGCCGGCGCCCGCCGGATCGGCCTCCTGACCGGCACCTCCACGGACACCTACACCCACCTCTCCACCACCGCCTATCTGCGCTGGTGCGAGCGGGTCGGACAGGATCCCGTGTACGAGGCCTACCCCGCCCATGACCCGTGTGCGGGGGCCGTCGCGGCGGACCGCCTACTGGCCCGTCCCGACCGGCCCGACGCCGTCTACGGCCTCTTCGACCCGAACGGCACCGACCTGCTGGCCGCGGCCCGGCGCTACGGCCTGCGGGTACCGGAGGACCTGCTGCTGGTCTGCTGCAGCGAGTCCACCGTCTACGCCAGCACCGAACCGCCCATCACCACGCTCTCGCTCAAACCGCGCCGGATCGGCACCGCCGTGGTCCAGCTCCTCATCGACGCCATCGAAGGGGTCGACTCGGACCAGCCGGTCGAGCAGGTGATACCGACGGAGCTGATCGTGCGGACGTCCTCCGAGCGGCGGTCGCCCCGCACGACGGTCAGCCCACCCCGGTCGCCCGAACAGGGGTGAGCCCGGCGCCGGCGCGAGAAGTCGAGTGCGGCGTCGGCACGCGGGGGGTAACCCGGCGTTCGCCGGTGTTGACGCCCGGTGGGCGCGCCACGGCGCGTCCACCTGCGAAAGCCCTGCCCAATTCGGGCGAAAACCGTGGCGAACAGGGCTCCTGCTCCGATTCACCACCCCTGGGTCATCACATGGCGGGATCCGCATTCCTATGATGGGCCCACGACACCGCGGGCCGCTGCGACCAGGCAGTCCGATCCGGTGCAGATGCGGCGCGATGGTGGTGGAGGGGTCGATGACTCAGGGGGCCGGTCAGGGACCCGAGGTGCTGCGGACGGAGACGTTGCGCGACTTCCGGGTGCCCGCGTACGTCCACGAGACCGGTCCGTACGTGCCGAGCACGCCTCCGGGCGAGCCTCTCGGCGCGGTCGACGGACTCGCCGAGGAACCCGACGGCTATACGCCGACACAGCGCGACCTGCCCATCATCAACCGGGGTGACACGGTTCAGGTCGCCGTCGGCCCCGAGGCCGGGTCGGCTCCGCAGCCGGCCGAGGGCCCGGGGCCGCTGTACGTCGTCGGCGACGTACACGGCTATCTCGACCAGCTGATCGCCGCGCTCCAGGAGCAGGGCCTCGTCGACGAGGCGGGCAACTGGTCGGCCGGGACCGCCCGCCTGTGGTTCCTCGGCGACTTCACCGACCGCGGCCCGGACGGCATCGGTGTGATCGACCTCGTGATGCGGCTGTCCGCCGAGGCAGCGGCGGTCGGCGGCTACTGCAAGGCGCTGATGGGCAACCACGAGCTGCTGCTGCTCGGCGCCAAGCGGTTCGGCGACACGCCGGTGAACTCCGGCGCGGGGACGGCCACCTTCCAGGCCGCCTGGCTGCTCAACGGCGGCCAGAAGACCGATATGGACCGGCTCCAGGACCATCACCTGCAGTGGATGGCCCGCCTCGACGCCATGGAGGAGGTCGACGGCCACCTCCTGATGCACTCCGACACCACCGCCTATCTCGACTACGGCGACTCCATCGAAGCGGTCAACGACACCATCCGCGAAACCCTCACCCGCAACGACGCCGACGAGTGCTGGGACCTCTTCCGGAAGCTGACCAGGCGCTTCGCCTTCCGTGACGACGGCGGCGCGGAAGCCGTGCTCTCCCTGCTGGACACCTACGGCGGCACCCGGATCGTCCATGGGCACAGCCCCATTCCGTATCTGCTGGGCGAGGTCGGCTCGGAGGAGGGCGAGGACAGCCCGAGCCCCGTGGTCGAAGAACCCCATCTTTACGCCGACGGACTGGCCCTCGCGATGGACGGCGGGGTGACCATGGCCGGAAAGCTGCTGGTCCAGCAACTGCCCCTGGGTGGCTGAGCGCTCACCGGGCAGGCGTCCGCCACAAAGGACCACGCCGGCCAGGGGGCAATTTCTTGAAACCCCCTGTCACGGCGTGCCGTCACCGCTCTACCATCGGCTTATCCGTAGCAGGCTCCCCTCCGTTTCTGCCCAACGGCTCGTCAGCGTGCGAGCCATCAGCCCTACGGAGCATCGGGGGATGCAGATGAACAGCGTTCCGCAGCACCTGCTCAGTGAGGACCGCCAGGAATACGAGCGGATCCTCGATGAGGCGCTGCGCTCCGCCCCGTACCGCCCGGAACTCGCCGCTGTCGGCCAGCGGCTCAACCCCGAGCAACTGCGCACCATGGCGCTCAACGCCACCGCGCTCATCACGGCGGCCGCGACGACCGAGTACGCGCACTACGTGAAGGTCCGCGAGGAACTGCGCCATCCGGCGCCGTCCACCCCAGCCGTCAGCGAGGAGATCGGCTCCGCGGAGCCGGGCGCCGCCGCGGTGGGGCTCGCCACCACCATGGGAGAGGTCACCGAGACCGCCGGAGCCGGAGCCATCGCCGTCATCGCGGTGCTCGCTCCCGTTCTCGCCGGAACAGCCGCGGTGATCTTCCTGCTCGTCGGCTACCTGCTGAAGGTACTCGATCCCGAACAGACGTTCGCCCAGACTCTGCTGACCACCGGCTGGGTCTTCGGCGCGGTCACGGCGGCCGCGATATTGGTCGCCGCGGTCGGGCTGCTGCTGACCGCACTGCGCAACGGCTCGTCCTCACTCCAGGCAGGAGCGCGCGGCGAGCTCGACGAGGAGCTGGACCGGGCCAGGGAAGCCTGGCGAGAGGCCCTGCTGGAGCGCGGCATCATGCCGTTCCTCCGGCACGCACTCGCCGATCCCGGCTCGGCGGCACTGGACCGTCCGTCACCGACACCCACCACCGGCCGCATGCCGCATCTCGGTTACAACCGGCCGGGGTTCAGCAGCCCCGACGGTGGGCCCGCGGCGGGCCCCCGGCCGAGCTTCTCCAGCCCGGACTTCACGAGCCCCGACTTCGGGGGGCCCGAGCACCAGCCCGAGTAACCCGGCGGGGCGACGGGGTAGCAGGAGGAGCCGGGCCCGCGCTGCCGAAGCGCGAGCCCCGATCGGTGTCCGGCATGCCCGCGTGCGGGCATGCCGGCGCGGGCGGCGGGATCAGAGGATGCCCTGCCGCCGGGCCGCCGTGATCCAGGAGGGAAACTCGGAGAGCAGCCGGTCGTACAGCTCCGGGTCCGGAAGGCCGCCGATGTCGTCCACGGCGAAGAAACCGACATTGTCGACGCGTCGGCCCGGCAGGGTGTCGAACCGCTCCAGCACGCCGTAATGGGACCGGCCCAGGCCCACGAACTGCCAGAAGATCGGCTCGTCCACCGCTTCCCGCAGTTCCCGCTCGATCTCGTTGTCGCGATAGACACCACCGTCGGAGAAGAACAGCACCAGGGTGGGATCGGCGGCCGGATGCTCCCTGACATACGTACGCACTTCGGCGATCGCCTTCTGCTCCTCGTTCTGGATGCCGACCGTCCGCATGTCCACCTGCCCGGCCAGCAGCCCTTTCCGCGGCTTCTTGCTCCGCCGGAAAAGGCTCAGCTCACCGACTCGGACGTGGAGCCTGAGCCACTCGGGCAACTCGCCGAGGGCCAGGTCCGGCAGCCGGGCCGCATGGGAGGCGAACGTCCACGCCTGCATCACGCCGTCGTCGTCCAACTGCGCGGCCACGGCGGCCATCCGCTCCACCACGTCGGCCACGACGCCCTTCGCGTAGAGGAAGGACATGGACCCGGAGGCGTCCAGGATCAGCACCACACGCGCCGTGACACCCTCCGCTCCGTGCTTCCGCAGGCTGACCGCCACCTGCTCCTTGCGCAGCGAGAGCCGCTTGCGCATGTCCACGGGCAGCCGCTCCTCGCCCTTGCTCACATGCGACGCGGGGGCCGGGCGCGCCTGTGGTGCCGGGGATGCCGGAGGCGCTGGGGAAGTCCAGGGTGCCGGGGGAGCCTGAGGGGCCGGAGGGGCGGGCACGGCGCCGGGCAGGACCAGGGGCGGCGGCACCGGCGCGGAGGCGGGGAGGCCGGGCTCCTCGTCCACGCTGATGCCGAAGTCGGTGGCGAGTCCCGCGAGTCCGGACGCGTACCCCTGTCCGATCGCCCGGAACTTCCACTGTCCGCCGCGCCGGTACAACTCGCCGCCGATGAACGCCGTCTCCGTCGTGGCCTCCATCTCGAAGCGCGCGAACTCCCGCTGCGTCCCGGCGTCGAGCAGCCGCAGTGTCAGCCCGGACAGCTGACCGAAGGTGCCGCCGTCGGCCGAGGCGCCCAGCACGACCCGCTCGATCTCCGGTTCCAGGGAGCGCAGGTCCACTTCGACCGTGTCCGTCGTGACACCGGCGTCCTGGCGTTTTCCCAGGTGACGTACGGCACCGGAGACGTGCCGCGGCTGGTTGTAGAAGACGAAGTCCCCGTCGTCCCGCACCCGGCCGTCCGCACCGAGCAGCAGGGCCGAGGCGTCCGCGTCCGGCGCGCCGGGTCCTCCCGTCCAGCCGAGCACGGCCCGTACGGCCCCGACGGCCACCGGAAGGTTGGCGCCCTTGCTCATGGATGTCGATGTCATGGGCTCAGTCTGCCGACGGAACCCGGCCGTCCGCAGGGGAGAACTCCCGTGACATGCCGGCCCGACACTTGGTGCCGTGTCCTCCGGGGTCTTCAGGGTCTTCGGGGACGTGGTGCTCAGGGTGCTCCAGACCCTGAGCACCACGTTCCCGGAGCGTCGGTGCGTCAGTCCGCCAGCGGCAGATACACCCGGTTCCCGCTCGCCGCGAACTCCTTCGACTTCTGGAGCATCCCCTCGGCGATCTCCTCGGGCGAAGCGCCCTCGGCCGCGGAGCCACCGAACTGCTCCGCAATGCTCTGGCTGATCTTCATACTGCAGAACTTCGGGCCGCACATGGAGCAGAAATGCGCTGTCTTGGCGGGCTCGGCCGGCAGTGTCTCGTCGTGGAACTCGCGAGCCGTGTCGGGGTCGAGGGCCAGGTTGAACTGGTCCTCCCAGCGGAATTCGAAGCGGGCGTCGGACAGCGCGTCGTCCCATTCCTGCGCGCCTGGGTGCCCCTTGGCCAGGTCGGCCGCGTGGGCGGCGATCTTGTAGGTGATGACGCCGGTCTTGACGTCGTCACGGTTGGGCAGGCCCAGGTGCTCCTTGGGCGTGACGTAGCAGAGCATCGCCGTGCCCCACCAGGCGATCATCGCGGCACCGATGCCGGAGGTGATGTGGTCGTACGCCGGCGCGACGTCCGTCGTCAGCGGGCCGAGCGTATAGAACGGAGCTTCATCGCAGATCTCCTGCTGAAGGTCGATGTTCTCCTTGATCTTGTGCATCGGGACATGTCCCGGGCCCTCGATCATCGTCTGTACGTGGAAACGCTTCGCGATCGTGTTGAGTTCCCCGAGCGTCCTCAACTCGGCGAACTGAGCTGCGTCATTGGCGTCTGCGATCGAACCGGGCCGCAGCCCGTCGCCGAGCGAGTACGTGACGTCGTACGCGGCGAGGATCTCGCAGAGCTCCTCGAAGTTCTCGTAGAGGAACGACTCCCTGTGGTGTGCCAGGCACCAGGCCGCCATGATCGAACCGCCGCGCGAGACGATGCCGGTCTTGCGGTTCGCGGTGAGCGGTACGTATGACAGCCGCACGCCCGCGTGGACCGTCATGTAGTCCACGCCCTGCTCGGCCTGTTCGATGACCGTGTCCTTGTAGATCTCCCAGGTCAGCTCCTCGGCACGGCCGTCGACCTTCTCCAGCGCCTGGTAGAGGGGGACCGTGCCGATGGGAACGGGGGAGTTGCGCAGGACCCATTCCCGCGTGGTGTGGATGTTGCGGCCGGTGGACAGGTCCATGACCGTGTCGGCGCCCCAGCGGGTCGCCCAGGTCATCTTCTCGACCTCCTCCTCGATCGAGGAGGTCACCGCGGAGTTGCCGATGTTGGCGTTGACCTTCACCAGGAACCGTTTACCGATGATCATCGGCTCGGTCTCCGGGTGGTTGACGTTCGCGGGCAGCACCGCGCGGCCGGCGGCGAGCTCCTCGCGGACGACCTCGGGGTCGACGTTCTCGCGGACCGCCACGAACTCCATCTCGGGTGTGATCTCACCGCGGCGGGCGTAGCCGAGCTGGGTGACCGCCTCTCCGGGGCGGCCCCGACGCGGCTGACGCGGCCGGCCCGGGAAGACCGCGTCGAGGTTGCGGAGGCCCCCGCGCGGCGAGGTGTGCTTGATCCCGTCGTCCTCGGGGCGGACCGGTCGGCCCGCGTACTCCTCGGTGTCGCCCCTCGCGACGATCCAGTGCTCACGCAGCGGAGCGAGTCCCCTGCGTACGTCCGTGTCGACGGTCGGATCGGTGTACGGGCCGGAGGTGTCGTACAGCGTGACGGACTGCCCGTTGGTGAGGTGCACCTGACGGACCGGCACCCGCAGGTCGGGGCGCGAACCCCCAACGTATGCCTTGTGCCACCCGACGGACTGCCCGGCCTCCCGGGGCTCTTCGCCCAGTGACACGGCCGACGGCTCGTCCGTCTGGCTGGAGGCAGGCGTGCGTACGTCCTTGTTGGTCATGAGACCTACTCCCTACGCCGGCATTACCCGGTAACAGGTTCAGCGGTCGACGCAGCGGCTTCCGTCTGTCGATGTTTCATGTGAAACATCGCTGAGACGAAGGTCAGCGCCCTCTCAGCCCGGTGCTCCGAGCTCCCGCGTGTGCAAAGGTGCCTTCACGCTAGCGTCATGTCTGGCGCGGTGAACAGAGGGCCCTCGCCGTTCTTGCGATGATCGGTCGGTGACCACGATGCAGCAGCCCCCGTTCCCGCCGCCCGAGTCGCGGCGCGGCTCCGGTCCCGGCGAGGGCCCTGTCCATGGCCATGGGATGGGCCCTGGACAGGTTTCCGTAAACGGCCATGGGCACGGGCCGAGTGGTGGCGACGGGCGAGACGGCGGGCACGGAACGTGGGGCGGCGGGCACGAACCGGGCCGCGGCGGGCACGAACCGAGTGGCGGCAACGGATCGGGGGAGGGGCACGCGCCTGGGCCGGACGCCCTTCCCGGGCCGGGGCACTCGCACAGCCACAGTCATGGCCCCGCCGCGCCCGTCTCCAAGCATCTGCGCAAGGTCATCGCGGCCGTGCTGATTCCCTTCGCCGCGGCGGTCGTTGCGGGTCTCGTGGTGCTCTGGCCCGGCGGCGCCCCGTCGCACGAACGCACCGGTGTCGGCTTCGACCGGCAGAGCCAGCAGGCCTCGGTCACCCAGGTCGTCCAGGTGGACTGCAAGTCGGTGAACGCCTCGGGGGACGCCCCGACCGGCGACACCCCCACCGCGGAGGGGTCCTCCGCCCAGCGGCAGGCGACGGGCGCGTGCAAGAAGGCGACGATCCGGGTGGACACCGGCAAGGACAAGGACCGTACGTTCACGGAGATCGTCCAGCCCGACCAGTCACGGCAGTTGCACCAGGGCGAGAAGGTCGTGGTCGCGTACGAGCCCTCGGCGCCCAAGGATCTGCAGTACTCGGTCACCGACGTGAACCGGAAGTTCCCGATGGCGCTCCTCGCCGGGATCTTCGCACTGGCCGTCGTGGTGGTCGGCCGGATGCGTGGTCTCATGGCGCTGATCGCGTTGGCCGTCAGCTTCCTCATCCTGACGTTCTTCATCCTGCCCGCCATCCTGGAGGGGGCGAATCCACTGGTCGTGGCGGTGGTCGGGGCGAGCGCCATCATGCTGATCGCGCTCTACATGTGCCACGGCCTGTCGGCCCGTACCTCGGTGGCCGTACTCGGCACACTGCTCTCGCTGGTCCTGATCGGTGTGCTCGGCTCGGTGTTCATCGGCTGGGCGGCCCTGACCGGCAACACCGACGACAACACCGGTCTGATCCACGGCCTGTACCCCTCCATCGACATGAGTGGTCTGCTGCTCGCGGGCGTGATCATCGGTTCGCTCGGTGTGCTCGACGATGTGACGGTGACGCAGACCTCGGCGGTCTGGGAGCTGCACGAGGCCAATCCCACCATGGGCTGGCGGGGCCTGTACCGCGCGGGCATCCGGATCGGCCGCGACCACATCGCGTCGGTCGTCAACACCCTCGTCCTGGCGTACGCGGGAGCCGCGCTGCCGCTGCTGTTGCTCTTCTCGATCGCGCAGAGCAGCGTCGGCGCGGTCGCCAACAGTGAGCTGGTCGCCGAGGAGATCGTGCGCACCCTGGTCGGCTCGATCGGCCTGGTCGCCTCGGTGCCGGTCACCACCGCGCTGGCGGCCCTGGTGGTCTCCGCCGACCGTACCGGGACTCCGGGCGCCCCCACGGCGGCCACAGGGCCCGTGGCGCCCGTACAGGAGCCCGTCGGGGCCCGGGGGCCGGTCCGTGGCGGCAAAGGCCGTCGCCGCAAGCACTGAGGCCACCGCGCGCCCGCCCCGAGCGCGCAGAAGCGTTCCTCCACGAAGGGGCGGAAACGTTCAGCCCGCGCTCTGCTCCTCCGCCAGGATGCGGTCCAGCGCCTCGTCGAGATGCGTGTCGAAATCCGCGAGGGAACGCTCCTGCCCCAGCGGTACGAGCTTGTCGGTGCGGTCGAGGAAGGCCACCAGCGGTGCCGCGCCGGACCGGAACAGAGCGTGGTCGCCGCCCACCTGAAGCCGGATCAGTACCTCACCGAACGCGTCCGGATCGGCGGGCGCGATGTGCACATCGCCGTCGCCGCACGGCCTGCCCACGCCGTCGATCAGCAGCTCCCGCCCGAAGGCCCAGGTCACGGGCGCGTCTCCGGGCAAGTGGAAGGTCAGCCGCACGGCGTACGGATCACAGGTCTCGTAGCGCAGCTCCACCGGGATGCGGAAGGACAGCTCCTCCGACACGAGGAAGCTCATCATGACCTCTGCCTGTACCGACTCGCGCATCGCCTACCCCGTCGTTTGCCGTCGACTGGCCAGGAATCGTCCCCCTGACACTGCTGGAATCTTGCTCAACGTACACAAGAGATCACAAGGAGTGAGTTTTCAGATGCTGATAGAGATCGCGAGTGTCCCCAGTAGTCTGCCGATCTCACCTTGCAATTGTCGTGCCGCTGCTAGCAGTCGGTCGGCCTGGTGGACAGGGAGAGAAATGGCCATTGTCGCGGCGGTCGCCCCCGCGGTGATGGGCAGTGCGGCACACACCGTTCCCAGCGCGTACTCCTGCCGCTCGGTGACGGGTTCCATCCGTCCCGTCCGCTCCAGACGCCGCAGCAGGCCGGCGTTGTCGCGCACCGTGTACGGAGTGAGCGACCGCACGGGATAGCGGTCGAGGTGATCCCGGCGGGCCCTCTCGTCGAGCTGCGACAGCAGACATTTGCCGATCGCGTGGGCGTGCCCGGTCTCCCTGAAGTCGGCCCACTCCTCCACCGCCGGATTCCCGGGGGTGTCCGCGACGCACATGACCTCGATCTCACCGTCGCGGTAGACCGCGTAGTACACGGGCGCACCGATCGAGTCGCGCCACCGGGCCAACGCGTCGCTCACCGTGCTGCGACGTTTCTGCTGGGCTCCGCTGCTGCTCAGCCGCTCGGCGGCCTCACCGAGGAAGAACAGGCCCTTCTCCCGGCACAGATAGCCCTCGTGCACCAGGGTGCGCAGCAGGTGGTAGGCCGTGGGCAACGCGAGCCCCGCCTCCCGGGCAAGCTGTTTCGCGGGGGCCCCGTGCTCGCGCGCGGCGACGGCCTCCAAGAGCCGCATCGCCCGTTGCACGGAGCCGATCAGGGTGGTCGGGTGAGGCTCCGGGGGCCCGGTCCCCAGCCGGTCGGTGCGCGCGGCCGGCACGGGGGCACAGATCTCCGCGGGTGAGGAACGCGGCTGGGCCGGCGGGACGTAGGACGCAGCGGAGGCACTGGACCGCTGGAGGGGTGGAGTGAGTGATTCTGTGGGTGCGATGTCAACCGTGGCCAAGGGGCACTCCCGAAGCGCGAGGGGAACCGCCCGTGCGGGGGGACACGGGAGGGGGCTGTGCGCTGCCCGCGGGGAGTCGGCCCCGCGTCGAATTCCGGACTTTAACCGCCTGCCACCGCTCGCAGAGGGTCCCGCCGGAAAACTTCCCTCGGCCGAGGGAACCTGAGGTTCCCTTTGCCCACCTGCCCGTTACCCGCGACTCACCCGGTAGTGCGTCACCAGTCGCCGCGGGAGGACGAACTCGACGTGAACTTGCGCACCACGTAGATCAGGCCGCCGACGAGCGCGACGAAGACCAGCGCCTTGAAGAGCAGGCCGATCACCACGGTGAGCACACTGACTATCACCGTGCCGAACACGACCAGGGCGATGACCGGCACCGCGATCCACTTCACCCACCACGGCATCCCGTTGAAGATCTCTCGCATTGCCCTTGTCCTCGCCTCTCTTCGCCCGTCGTCCCAAGTCCGGGACTCCGATTCCGGGTTCTCCGACTGTCCTGTGTTCGATGCTAGGGCCCAGGAGGGGGGCTGCGGGCTTCTCGCACCCCTTGTCCTCCCCTGACCGTTCCCCTAGGGAACCCTGAGACCGGGGTCAGCTCTCCGGCGGAGAGAACATCACCAGCACCCGCAGGTCCTCGGTGATGTGGTGGAACTTGTGGGCGACGCCCGCGGGGACGTAGACGACGCTGCCGCGCGCCACCTGCGTGGTCTCCAGTCCGACCGTGATCGCGGCCCGGCCGCTCACCACGAAGTACACCTCGTCCTGCTGGTGGGGCTGCTGGGAGTCGCGCTCACCCGCGTCGAGGGCGTACAGGCCGACCGACATGTTCCGCTCGCGCAGGAACTGCAGATAGGCGCCGTCGTTGGCGGCGCGCTCCGCCTCCAGTTCGTCCAGCCGGAATGCCTTCATCGCCCTCGTCCGCTCCCATGCTCCACAGGCTGTGCACAGCCCTGCTCGCCAGTCGATCTCTTCTGCCACGATCAGACACATGAAGAATTTCGTAGTCAAGACGATCGCCAACGCCGGGGCCCTGGCCGTGGCCGTATGGGTACTCGACAAGATCACCCTGACAGGTGACAGCACCGGTAAGAAGGTCGGCACGCTGTTGCTCGTCGCACTGGTCTTCGGACTGGTGAACTTCCTGGTCAAGCCAGTGGTGAAGATTTTGACCTTCCCGCTGTTCATTCTCACACTCGGCCTGATCACCCTCGTGGTCAACGCCCTGATGCTGCTGCTCACCTCGTGGCTGGCCGACAAGCTGGATCTGAGCTTTCACGTCGAGGGCTTCTGGACGGCCGTCCTGGGCGGCCTGATCATCTCGGTGGTGTCCTGGGCGCTCAATGTGGTCCTCCCCGACGGCGACAACGACTGAGAGAGCCCTATGTCCTATCGCGTCTGCTTCGTCTGCACCGGCAACATCTGCCGCTCCCCCATGGCCGAGTCCGTCTTCCGTGCTCGCATAGAGGAGGCCGGACTCGACGGCGTGGTCGAGGTCGACAGCGCGGGCACGGGCGGCTGGCACGAGGGCGACGGCGCGGACTCCCGCGCCGTCGCCGTGCTGGAGGCGGGCGGCTACGGGAGTGACCACACGGCCCGCCGGTTCCGCGCCGCGTGGTTCTCCCGGCTCGACCTCGTCATCGCCCTCGACTCCGGCCATCTGCGGGACCTGCGCCGTCTCGCGCCCACTCCCGAGGACGCGGACAAGGTCCGCCTGCTGCGGTCGTACGATCCCGCGGCGGGCGACGATCCGGACGTCCCCGATCCGTATTACGGACGTCTGGACGATTTCGAGGAGTGTCTTGAGATGGTGGAGGCGGCGAGCCATGGACTGCTCGCCGCTGTTCAGCGGGAACTGGAGGGACGGGCGGCATGACGTCAGGGGATTTCGTCACCGGAAGCGGTGACGGCACACGCGCGGTACGGGCGGGGCTGCCCGAACCCGTCAAACACGAGCCGACCCTGCCGGGGCCGGTCTTCGCCGCGCACTTCCATCTGCCGGGCGATCCGACCGGCCCGTACACCTATGGCCGTGACGAGAACCCGACCTGGACGCTTCTGGAGCGTGCCATCGGCGAACTGGAGGCACCGGGGCGGGAGGGCGTGACCACGCTCGCCTTCCCCTCCGGGATGGCCGCCATCTCGGCGGTGCTCTTCTCGCAGCTGCGGGCCGGGGACGTAGCGGTCCTGCCCGACGACGGCTACCAGGTACTGCCGCTGGTGCGCGAGCAGCTCACCGCTTACGGCATCGAGGTGCGCACCGCGCCGACCGCCGGTGACGCGCAGCTCGACGTCCTCGACGGCGCGAAGCTGCTGTGGATCGAGACCCCCTCGAATCCGGGGCTCGACGTGTGCGACGTACGGCGGCTCGTCGAGGCGGCCCATGCTCAGGGCACCCTCGTCGCCGTCGACAACACCCTGGCCACCCCGCTCGGGCAGCGCCCGCTGGAACTGGGAGCCGACTTCTCGGTGGCCAGCGGGACCAAGATGCTCACCGGTCACGGCGACATCCTCCTGGGATACGTCACCGCGCTCGACGCCGGTCCGATGGCGCCCGTGCGGCGCTGGCGGAAGATCGTCGGGGCGATCCCCGGCCCCATGGAGGCCTGGCTGGCCCACCGCTCGCTGGCCACGCTCCAGTTGCGTGCCGACCGGCAGAACGCCAACGCCCTGGCCATCGCCGAGGCGCTGCGGGGCAGGTCCGAGGTGACGGGACTGCGGTATCCGGGTCTGCCCGGCGACCCCTCGCACAAGATCGCCTCGCAGCAGATGCGGCGCTTCGGCTGTGTGGTCTCCTTCACGCTGTCCACGCGCGCGCGTGCCGACCGGTTCCTCGACGCGCTGCGTCTGGTGGACGACGCGACGAGTTTCGGAGGGGTGCGGTCCACCGCCGAGCGGCGCGGCCGATGGGGCGGCGACGCGGTGCCGGAGGGCTTCATCCGCCTCTCGGCCGGCGCCGAGGACCCGGAGGACCTGGTGGCGGACGTACTCCGCGCACTCGACGAGTCCGCCGAGTGACCTCTTGCTGAGCGGTCGGTGAGTAGGCTGCACCCCGCTTCCGACCGTCCTCTCGGCACTCACTTCGCACGACAGACGGTCCGAGCCTCCCCCCTCGTGGCTCGGACCGTCCCGGTTCTTTGCGCTAAGAACCGCGCGAACAAGGCTAGTTGACTCTGCGTCAGTGTCCAATCACAGTAGCGACAGAGACCTATCGACATATTTATAGTTGGGGCCCGGTCAGGGTGCTGGGAGAGGAGGGGCACCATGGATTTGGCCCTGCTGCGGACGTTCGTGACCGTGCACCGGGCCGGTTCCTTCACTCGCGCCGCCGCGCTGCTCGGTCTCTCCCAGCCTGCCGTCACCTCGCAGATCCGTACCTTGGAGCGGCAGTTGGGGAGGCCGCTCTTTCTGCGTCAGGCCCGCGGGGTGACGCCCACGACGATCGGCGACGAGCTCGCGCACAAAGCCGCGCCTCATCTCGACGCCCTGGTGGAGATCGCCGAAGCGGGGCTCGACGAGGAATCGTCGCTGCGTACCCTGCATCTCGCCGGGCCGCCGGAGTTCACCGCCGAGCGGGCGCTGCCCGCCCTGACCGAGCTGACGGGTGACGACGGACAGGGGTTCGCGCTGCGCGCCTCGTTCGGCAACGCCGAGGAGACGTTGGAGGGGCTGGCCGCCGGACACCATGATCTAGCCATCACCACGGCCCGTCCGCGCGGCGCCCTGCTCACCGCGACCCCGCTCTGCGACGAGGAGCACGTCCTGGTGGCGGCTCCGCGCTGGGCCGCTCGCATCGGTCCCGGAAAGCTCCGCCGCAAGGGATCGCCGGTCCTGGACGACTTCCCCGTGGTCGAGGTCCACGAGTCACTGCCGCTCGTCGCCCGCTACTGGGCCTCTGTCTTCGACTCCCGGCCGACCGCCTCGGGCACGGTGGTCGTCCCCGACCTGCGCGCCGTGCTCGCCTGCGCCGCCACGGGCGCGGGACTGGCGGTGCTTCCGCGGTATCTGTGCGCCGAGGCCCTGGAGCGCGGAGACGTCGTGGCGCTCCTCGACCCGGTGGTGCCTCCCCTGCGTACGTACTTCCTGGTGGTCCGCACCGGCACGCTGGCGCTGCCGCACATCGCGCGGGCATACGAATGGCTGCTGCACGCCGCGGCGGACTGGACCTGAACACCGTCCCGGGCTACTTCCCGGGTACTCGTGGAGGCCTTCTCCGAGAACCCTCCTGGGGTCCTCGGGGCTCCGCGATGTTTCACGTGGAACCTGTCGGGCCACATTTCTCCCATGCCCGTCCGACCCGTGGTCAAGCGCACCGCCCGTGCCATCCTGCTCGATGGCGACGACCTGATTCTGATCAAACGCACCAAGCCTGGTGTCGATCCCTACTGGCTCACACCGGGTGGCGGGGTCGAACCGGAGGACACGACTGTCGTCGACGCACTTCACCGCGAGGTCCACGAGGAACTCGGCGCCAAGGTCACCGATGTGGTGCCCTGCTTCGTCGACACCGTCGAGCACATCGGCGATGACGGCGGCGCCACTGGCGTGAAAGTGCAGCACTTCTTCGTCTGCCACCTGGAGTCCATGGATCCGGCCCTGCGACACGGCCCCGAGATGGACGAGCCCTGCGGCGAGTACGAGATCGTCCGGGTGCCCTTCACCCGGGTCGGCATCGCCTCCGTCCACCTCGTCCCGCTGTCCCTGCGCCACTATCTCGACGGGAACATCGAAGGCGTACGGGCCATGCACGCGCCCGATCTGGGCTGACGCCCCGCAGTCGCACGGCTCTCGCGCTCGCCCCGGCAGTGTGAGCCTTGATCAGTCCCCGGCCCCGACGAGCTCCTCGACCGAGTCGTGCCGGATGCGGTCCGACGGGATGCCGGCGTCCCTCAGCACGTCCATCCCGCTGCGGATCATGCCCGGTGGCCCGGAGAGATAGGCGTCGTACTCGTTCCACGGCCCGTACTCCCGCACGGCGTCGGGCAGGTGGAGATGGGCCTGGTGGTCGACGACCGGACGGACGGCGAGCCATGGATGGCTCTGCTGAAGCCGCAGCATCGTGTCGATGTCGTACAGGTCGTGATCGGTGCGCGCACCGTAGAAGACCTCGACCGGGCGCCGCTCTCCGTGCTCGGCGACATCCTCGACCAGTGCCTTGATGGGGGCGATGCCGGTGCCGCCGCCCAGACAGAGCAGCCCGCTGTCGCTGCTGTGGTCGACGGTCATCGATCCGGCCGGCGGCCCAAGACGGATGATGTCGCCGGGACGGGCGCGGTGCACCAGGGCATTGGACACCCACCCCGCCGCAACCGCCTTGACGTGGAAGGACAGCAGTCCGTCGGACCGGGGCGCGGAGGCGAACGAGTAGTGGCGCCAGATCCGGGGCCACCACGGCGTCTCCAGGCTCGTGTACTGCCCGGCGAGGAAAGGATACGGCTGGTCGGGTCGGACGGTGAGGACGGCGACGTCAGGGGTCCTGAGATCGTGCGCGACCACCTCGGCGTACCACCAGGCGGGGGCACGCAGCTCGTCCGAGGACGCCGCGTCGATCATGACCTGGGAGATGGTCGTGTACGCGCGCACCCAGGCCGCCTCGGTGTCGGCCTCCCAGATCGCCGAGGCGAACCGGCTGAGCGAACCGATGAGGCACTCGCCGACGGCCGGATAGTGCTCGGGCCGGGTGCCGTACTTACGGTGACCGCGACCGAGGTTCTGCAGATAGTCGACGAGAACCGGGGTGTTGTCGATGTGCTCGGCGGCGGTGAGCAGTGCCTTGAGCAGCCGGTCCCGCTGGGTGTCCATCGCGGCGGGGAACAGCGACCGAAGATCCGGGTGCCGTACGAAAAGCAGCGCGTAGAAGTACGAGGTGACCTTGTCGGCGACAGGGCCGACCTCGGCCATGGTCCGACGGATGAGCACGGCGTCAGGGGACGGTTCCGCGACCGCGGCGGGCCTTCCCGCGGGCACCGACGGACGGATCGGTCCCGATGGCGAGCGGACGGGGGTCCGGTGCGCGGAGGAATCCGAAGGAGGCATGGTCCGCGGTTCCGGCATCGTCGGTGCCTGGATCGTCGGTGTTCGGAAGGGCGGTGCCTGGAAGGGCGGAACAGCGTCCTGGACGGCCTCGGGCCCTTCCTGGGGCGCGGCCCTGCGCACCGCGTCGTCAAGAGCGGATATTCGCGTCTGCGCGCCCGTCTCCTCGCCCACCGGACGCCCAGGCCTCACGGGGCTTCCTTCCGCCGTCCCGGCCTCCGTGGAGCGGCCCACGGGGCGCAACGCGGCCAGCCGGCTGGCCCCTTCGGTCTCCCGCTCTCTGTCGGCGGGCATCGGTACCGGTTCCTGGCGCGGCGTGAACCAGCCGCTCCCGCCATTTCCTCCGGACGTGCCGTTGTCGGCCGACGTGGTGGTCGGAGCGTCCATACTGTGCCTCGCCTCGAACATCTTTCGGTCGGTCTATGCACTTCCGCGTTCGGGAAATGCCTACTTTCCCCCGTAGACGGCTTGCTCCCCTGCCCCGTTCAGTCCCCTGACCCATACGGCCACATTCAATCCAGGCTTCCGCTCAGCGCGGACAAGTAAGGCGAGAATGTGACATTGACCGCATCGCCCTCACGGCAGCATCCCACTCCGCGTCAACGCCTGTCCGCATAACGGAAAATTCGGGTCTGGATCTCTCCGTCCCGTTACGCTGCATTGGCCTGCGTTCACGCCCCACGACATGCCCGCACATCAAGGTGACGCGAACCGGAGTCGACCATACCGGCAGTCGCCCCACTGACAAGTCCACTCTTCCTTCGAAGTGATCGAACGAGGGACTGCCCATCAAATGCCTTGATTACAGGGCCGGTCGGACCAATTCATAGGCCTCCCACAGGCTCCGACCCATGTAGGAGTGCGTGGCGATGCCGGCCAGGCGCCGGTCCGCGTTGATGGCCACGGACACCGGCACGGTCTCGAACAGGTCCTTGTCCGAGAGCGAGTCGCCGTAGGCGACGCAGTCGGCCCGTCTCACCCCGAACTCTTCACAGAGCCGGTTCGCGATCTGCACCTTCGCCGCGGCGCTGAGAATGCCCGCGAGATCAACGGGCTCGGCGAAAGGCAGGGCCGGGAAGCGCGAGCCGTATGCCGCGTGCGCGCCCCACCTCGTCAGCCGCTCGACGAAGAAGGAAGGCGAGAGCGAGACGACGGCGCAGTAGTCCCCGTTGCCTCTGATCTCGGCCCAGACGTCTTCGATACCCGACAACCAGGGCGCTTGTTCGAAGGCCGCAGCCACATGCGCGTCCGTGAGTTGCGCCCACAAGGCGTACACCTGAGTGGCGTATTCCGGCGGGCCGATGCGTCCTGCCGAGATTGCTTGCTCGATCGCGATGGTTTCGGCCTCCAGACCGATCTGCCGCGAGATCTCCAGAGGCGCGGAACTCCCGTACAACAGCGTTCCGTCGAGGTCGAAGAGATGAAGGCGTGCCATACGAGCCGAGGCTAGTGCCATGAGTGGTCGTCGCTGTTTCACGTGAAACGGCTGTACGTGCCCGCCACTGAGGGCACAGCATGGCCAAAAGCGCATGCGTCCCCGGGCAAACAGGTGGACGTCAGGGGGATGTGTCGGACAGCCTGACCTGCGTGCCGACACCTTCTCCCCTTGCTCTGCCCATCCGTCGTCTGACGCTCCGCGATCTCACCGCGTGCGCCGACCTGTCCGAGGACCGGGGGTGGGCCCGCGAAGAACACAAATGGGGTCTGCTTCTGACAGCGGGGAAGGGATACGGCGTCGACGCCCCGGATGGCGGCCTCGTCACCGCGTGCGTCGTGACCGAGTACGGAACGCCTGGCCGGCCCGAACTCGGGGCGATCGGAATGGTGCTGGTGGCGAAGCGCTACGCCCGCCAAGGCATCGGCCGACGGCTGATGCGGCATGTCGTGGCGGAGATGGGCCCCACCCCACTGACCTTGCACGCGACCCCTTATGGGCAGCCGCTCTACGAGGAACTCGGCTTCAAGGTCACGGGTCGCGCCGAGATGGTCAGTGGACACTTCGTCCCCCGCGGGCCGGAACCCGAGATCTCCACACGGTCGGCCGGCGCCGAGGATCTCGCCGGGATCCTCGGACTCGACGCGGAGGTCTTCGGCCTCGACCGCACGCATGTGATCACGCGCCTGCCCGCCTTCTCCGACCAACTGCGCGTGGCCGAGGAGAACGGCCGGATCATCGGTTACGCGGCCGCCTGGCCCAACATGGACACCCATGTCGTGGGTCCCCTGATCGCCCGCGACACGGAGACCGCGAAAGCACTCGTCATCTCGCTGGCCGCCCGCACCGACCGTCAGCTGCGCACGGACATCGACGTGCGGCACCAGGAGTTGCTGTCCTGGGTGAAGGAGTCCGGCCTGGAATCCGTCGGCTTCAATGCCGTGATGACGTACGGGATCCCGGAGCTGCCCGGCGACTGGACGCGGCGCTTCGCCCCGCTGACGGTAGCGGCGGGCTGAAGGACCGCCCGACCCGGTTCTCCCCAGCACGGAAGTGCCGTCCCCGGCATCTGTTGGGGACGGCACTTCCGCGCTGGAGGAGATCAGACGAGAGCGTCCAAAGCGGCGACGGCGAAGCCGTGGTCCTGCTCCGGCGCTCCGCCGCCGACACCGATGGCCCCGATCAGGCGTCCGTCACGGTGCACGGGCACACCGCCCGCGATGAACAGCAACGGGCGGTCGAGCGCGGTGGGGAGTGTATGGAACGGGCCGCCGGGCTGGACCGCGTCGACGAGGTCGGCGGTGGCGGAGTCCAGCTGGAGGGCGGTGTACGCCTTGCGGGTGCTGGTCTCACCGGAGATCAGGACGGCCCGGTCGTCTCGCCGGAAGGCGAGCAGATGACCGCCCGCGTCGAGGACGGTGACGCTGACCGTGACTCCGGAGGCCTCGGCTGCCTGACGGGCCGCGGAGAGGAGAACCTCGGCGTCCTGGATGCTCAGCGGGGCGACAGCGGTGGCAGTGGTGCTCATGAAGGGTCTTCTCCTTGTGGGGCTGTACTCGGCCGGGGGACCGGGTCGGTCGTCGCGGGGGCCGTCTGACGGTCGGGTAGGTGCGTGGGCGAGCCGGTGGGCTCAGTGGTGGACAGCGGTCCGCTGCTCGACGGACACACCTTCGGTGACGACGGTGCCCGGGGCCTCGGCCCGGCGCTCCAGAGCGGCCGAGAGAACCGCGAGGACCAGGGCGCCCGCGGCCAGCGCGGCGCCGACCCAGTTGGGAGCCGTGTAGCCCAGCCCCCCTGCGATGACGATTCCGCCGAGCCAGGCCGAGAGGGCGTTGCCGAGGTTGAAGGCGCCGATGTTCACGGCCGAGGCGAGCGTGGGGGCGCCGTGTGCCTGGTCGAGGACGCGCTTCTGGAGCGGTGGCACGGTCGCGAACCCCAGCGCGCCGATCAGGGCGATCGTGACCGCCGCGAGGATCTTGTTGTGGGCCGTCACGGTGAACAGTGCGAGGACGACGGCCAGTCCGCCCAGGGAGGTGTACAGCATCGGCATCAACGCCCGGTCGGCGAACCTGCCGCCGATGAGGTTCCCGCCGACCATGCCGAGGCCGAAGAGGACCAGCAGCCAGGTGACGGAACTGTCGGCGAAACCGGTCACATGGGTCATCATCGGCGCGATGTAGGTGATGGCCGCGAAGACGCCGCCGAAGCCGAGCACGGTCATCGCCATGGCCAACAGGACCTGGACGTTCTTGAAGGCGGCGAGTTCATGGCGGAGGTGGACGCCTTCGGGCTTCGGCATCTCGGGGACCAGCTTGGCGACGCCCAGCAGACCGATCACGCCGAGTGCGGCCACACCCGCGAAGGTGACCCGCCAGCCCGCCGACTGACCGACCAGCGTGCCCAGGGGGACACCCACGACATTGGCGATGGTGAGCCCGCTGAACATCATGGCGATCGCGCCGGCCTTCCTTTCGGGCGCGACCAGTTCGGCGGCGACGACCGATCCGATGCCGAAGAACGCGCCGTGGGCGAGCGATGCCACGACCCGGCCCACCAGCATCAGTCCGAAGTCCGGCGCCACGGCGGAGAGCAGGTTGCCGAGGACGAAGAGCCCCATCAGCAGCATCAGCATCCGCTTGCGGGACACCTTCGTGCCGAGTGCGGTCATGATCGGGGCGCCGATCACGACGCCGAGGGCGTAGCCGGTCACCAGGAGTCCGGCGGTGGGGATGGAGACACCGAAATCGCCGGCGACCTCAGGCAGCACGCCCATGATCACGAACTCGGTGGTTCCGATTCCGAAGGCCCCGATCGCGAGGGCCAGAAGCGCGAGAGGCATGGGGGAATACACCTTCCCAAACGATTGCAGGAGCACGTTGCGTGCGTTCACAATAATTGCAGGCGCGGGTTAAATGCAAGCGCGGACTATTGTGCCTGTGCCCTACTCTGGTGTCAGCCGCTCCGGGACGGAGGAACAACACGCCATGACTGCCACGGACCCCGCACTCACCGCCCTCGCACAAGGGTGGTGCGCCCTCTCCCTGCTGCACGGGAGGATCGAGGCCCACATCGAACGCGCCCTGCAGGCCGGGCACGACCTGAGCGTGCGGGAGTACTCCCTGCTCGATGTGCTCAGCCGACAGCACGACGGCGAGGGCGGTCATCTGCAGATGAAGCAGGTCGCGGACGCGGTCGTGCTCAGCCAGAGCGCCACCACCCGACTCGTCACCCGACTCGAGGACCGCGGGCTACTGTCCCGCTACCTCTGCCCGACCGACCGCCGCGGCATCTACACGAACGTCAGCGAGGCGGGCTTCAAGCTGCTCGACGAGGCACGGCCCACCAATGACGCCGCCCTTCGCGAGGCGCTCGACGAAGCGGCCGAGAACCCGGCGCTGGCACCGCTCGTCCGTGCCGTGGAGTCGGCGAGCGTGCCCGCATAGGCCCTGCAGAGATGGGTTTCCACCGCTGTATAGGCTGCGGTCATGGGAGATCTTGAGATCCGGCCGGCCGTCGCGGGTGACGTTCCCGCCATCGTCGCGATGCTCGCCGACGATGCGCTCGGGGCCCAGCGGGAGTCGCCGGACGATCTGGCCCCCTACCTGGCCGCGCTGGAACGGCTCAACGGGGATCCGAACCAGCACCTGGTCGTCGCCGTTCGCGCCGGACAGGTCGTCGGCACCCTGCAACTCACCGTCATCCCCGGACTGTCCCGCAGAGGCTCGACCCGCGCCCTCATCGAAGGAGTGCGAGTGCGTACCGACGAGCGCGGCAGCGGCCTTGGCACCCGGATCATCGAGTGGGCGGTCGATGAATCCCGTCGCCAGGAATGCCGGTTGGTCGAGCTGACCTCCGACGCGAGTCGCACCGACGCCCACCGCTTCTACGAGCGGCTCGGCTTCACCGCCTCGCACGTGGGTTTCAAACTGGCGCTCTGAGCGCACCCGACCGCAACTGCCCGGTGATCCCCATCTACGCCAAGGTGCCCTGTTTCACGTGAAACAGGACACCTCTCAGCGCATCGACGCCTACGCGATGCCGCGCCAGCCCTCGGGGTCCACCCCACCGGGCACAGGAGCGCTCTGGTCGTACGGCTGACGCGTGAAGACGAACGACCCGAGGTCCAGGTGACTCAGGGACCCGTCGGGGCGCCGTACGGCCCTCAGCAGCTCCCCCGTGTAGTAGCCGTCGAGTCCCGTCCAGGTTCCCTCGTCGTTCGGCCTGAAGCGTGAACGGCGGCCGGCACCTGCCAGCGGGCCCATCTCGATCACGCCGTCGGCGGTGAGACGCAGCGCACACCCCTGAGTACCCCAGTACCAGGGTCCCGCCAACTCCAGTACGGATGGATCGATCTCAGTTGCCGGACGCCAGGGTTCGGGGATCCGCGGCTCGGCCTCGGCGACGATACGTACGAGATCGGCTGCCACCGCCAGCGGTTGCGGGCCGGAGGTGCAGTTGGTCAGGACCACGGCCGACACGTCGTCCCGTACACCGATGACGAGGGCCGCCATGAAGCCCGGCAGGGACCCTGAGTGGCCCGCGAGAATCCGGCCCGACCGGTGCACCACCTGCAGTCCCAGACCGTAGGTGTCGCCCGCCGCCAGTTCCTCGGCCTCCAGAGGAGCCGCGGGCGTCCGCATCTCCCGGAGGGACTCCGCGCTGAGCACCCGGTCGTCCCCCTCCACCAGGAAGACCGCGAAGCGCGCCAGGTCGTCCGTGGTGGACCACAGTTGCCCGGCGGGGGCCATCCGGCCGAGATCCTCCGCGGGCTCCGGCATCATGACGTCCGCCCACGGGTGCACGGCCCAGCCCCCCGCGTGGGGCGCCTGCGGCAGCCCACTCGTGCGGTGCAGGCCCAGGGGCTCGAGAACCTCGCGTCGCAGAACCTCCTCCCAGGCAGCCCCGCGCACTTCCTCGACCAGAGCGCCGAGCAGGGTGTAGCCCGGGTTCGAGTAGTGATGAAGCCGCCCGACCGGATGGAGGAAGGGCTGCTCGCCGAGGACATCGGCCAGCTCGGGCCGCAAGGAGGCGGGGCTACGTTCCCACCAGGGGCCGGGTGTCTCGGCCGCCAGACCGGCGGTGTGCGCGAGGAGTTGGGCGATGGTCGCCTCCCCCGCACCCGTTCCCGGCAGATGCTTCTCCAGTGGGTCGCCCAGATCCAGCAGCCCTTCGTCGCGCAGCCGCAGCACCAGCACGGCTGTGAAGGTCTTGGTGATCGAGCCGATCCGGTACTGCACGTTCTCGTCCGGTCCGTGCCCGTCCACCGAGGTCCGCGATCCGTGCCACACCGTCTGCCCACCCCGGACCACCGCGGCGACCAGCGACGGTGCCCGTCCATCGGCCTGAGCGGCGGCGATGCGGTGCGACAGAGACCGGCGTGTGGCGGGAAGCAGCTCTTCCTGAGGTGTTGTCATCCCCCCAGTCCACCCGGACCGGCGCCACACGTCGAGTCCATTTCTCCGGACGCCGGCAGGTGTCCTCCACCGCTGCCCCGAGCACCGGATCAGGTCTGTGCCATGTCCACGAAGCGGGAGTAGTGGCCCTGGAAGGCCACCGTGATCGTGGCCGTCGGGCCGTTACGGTGCTTGCCGACGATGATGTCCGCCTCGCCCGCCCGCGGTGACTCCTTCTCGTACGCGTCCTCGCGGTGCAACAGGATCACCATGTCCGCGTCCTGCTCGATCGAGCCGGATTCACGCAGGTCGGAGACCATGGGCTTCTTGTCCGTGCGCTGCTCGGGGCCACGGTTGAGCTGCGACAGCGCGATCACCGGCAGCTCCAGCTCCTTGGCCAGCAGCTTCAGGTTTCGCGACATGTCGGAGACCTCCTGTTGCCGGCTCTCGGACCGCTTGCCGCCCGACTGCATCAGCTGCAGATAGTCGATCACGACGAGCTTCAGGTCGCTGCGCTGCTTGAGGCGGCGGCACTTGGCGCGGATCTCCATCATCGACAGGTTCGGAGAGTCGTCGATGTAGAGCGGCGCTGCCGAGACGTCCGGCATCCGGCGCGCGAGCCGGGTCCAGTCCTCGTCGGTCATCGTGCCGGACCGCATGTGGTGCAGTGCCACGCGTGCCTCGGCGGAGAGCAGACGCATCGCGATCTCGTTGCGCCCCATTTCGAGGGAGAAGATCACGCTGGGCATGTTGTGCTTGATGGAGCAGGTCCGTGCGAAGTCCAGCGCAAGCGTCGACTTACCCATGGCGGGACGGGCCGCGATGATGATCATCTGACCTGGATGCAGCCCGTTGGTGAGCGAGTCGAGGTCGGTGAAGCCGGTCGGCACACCGGTCATCTCCCCCGACCGCGAACCGATCGCCTCGATCTCGTCGAGGGCACCCTCCATGATGTCGCCGAGCGGCAGATAGTCCTCGGTGGTGCGCTGCTCGGTGACCGCGTAGATCTCGGCCTGGGCGCTGTTGACGATCTCGTCGACGTCGCCGTCGGCCGCGTATCCCATCTGCGTGATGCGCGTGCCGGCCTCGACCAGGCGGCGCAGCACCGCGCGCTCGTGGACGATCTCCGCGTAGTACTCGGCGTTGGCCGCGGTCGGGACCGTCTGGACGAGGGTGTGAAGGTAGGACGCGCCGCCGACCTTGGTGATCTCGCCCCGTTTGGTGAGCTCGGCCGCGACCGTGATCGGGTCGGCCGGCTCGCCCTTGGCGTACAGGTCGAGGATCGCCGTGTAGATCGTCTCGTGGGCGGGCCGGTAGAAGTCGTGGCCCTTGATGACCTCGACGACATCGGCGATCGCGTCCTTGGACAGGAGCATGCCACCGAGGACGGACTGTTCGGCGTCCAGATCCTGGGGCGGCACGCGCTCGAAGGCCGAGCCTCCGCCTTCCCACGGCCCGTTGTCCCGGTCGCGGTCATGCTGCTCGTCACGGGCGCGCCCGGTGTCACGGCGCTGACGGGAAGCGGGCAGACGATCACTGGGACCGCTGTCGGCCCACGGGTCGTCCAAGGGCTCGGAAATACTCACCGAGCCACCTCCTCCCGTCCGCCGAGCGGACCTAGCCGTGCCCAATATTTCTACGGCACGGCACTGACAAATAAGGGGCCCAACTCCGGTTCCGACGCGTCGGTTTTGCGAGGATTCCGAGGGCGGAGGAGAGAGCGGGCGCCGCACTACGTTAGGCCCGCGGGCACCGTCAGCCAATCTGGTTATCCACAGGCCATGTGGACGACGGCCCAGATGCTGTGGAGAACCCCGCAAAACCTGTGCACGACCCGGTGGACAGGCCTGTGAACAAGCCCTCAGCGCGGACTCATCAACCCCTCTGACCTGGCCTTTAACCGTCCACTGGCTGTGTAGAAGAAAAACTTTCCCGGCCAGACCAAGATCCCTTCAAACGGTGCGCGCCGACACGCCCGGCAGCCAGGTCAGTAAGGGTCACGGAACCTTTGCATCTCTTACCTGTGGAAGATTAGATTGGTGCCCATGACACAGGCTCCCCCGGCGCCCAGAGCCGCCCGACGCCGGCACGATCGAGAGATCGTCGCGCTCGCCGTTCCCGCCTTCGGCGCACTCGTGGCCGAGCCTCTTTTCGTGATGGCGGACAGCGCCATCGTCGGCCATCTCGGCACCGCGCAACTGGCCGGTCTCGGTATCGCCTCAGCCCTCCTCGTGACGGCCGTCAGCGTCTTCGTCTTCCTCGCTTACGCCACCACCGCCGCCGTTGCCCGGCGGGTCGGCGCGGGTGATCTGCGAGCCGCGATCCGCCAGGGCATGGACGGCATCTGGCTCGCGCTGCTGCTCGGCACCGTCGTCATCGTCACCGTCCTGCCCACGGCCCCCGCCCTGGTGGAACTCTTCGGCGCCTCACCGACCGCGGCCCCGTACGCGACGACCTATCTGCGCATCTCCTCACTCGGCATCCCCGCGATGCTCATCGTCCTCGCATCCACCGGCGTCCTGCGAGGATTGCAGGATACGAGGACTCCGCTCTATGTCGCCGTCGCCGGCTTCGTGGCCAACGCCGTGCTCAACGCCGGGCTCGTCTACGGCGCCGGACTGGGTATCGCGGGCTCCGCCTGGGGAACCGTCATCGCCCAGTTCGGCATGGGCGCGGCCTACCTGTTCGTGGTCGTCCGGGGAGCCCGGCGGCACGGGGCCTCACTAAGACCGGACGCCGCCGGCATCCGGGCCTGCGCCCAGGCCGGTGCCCCCCTGCTGGTTCGGACGTTGTCCCTGCGGGCGATCCTCATGATCGCTACTGCCGTAGCGGCCCGTCTCGGGGACGCGGACATCGCCGCCCACCAGATCATCATGAGCCTGTGGAGCCTGCTCGCCTTCGCGCTCGACGCGATCGCCATCGCCGGGCAGGCCATCATCGGACGCTACCTCGGTGCGAACGACGCTCAGGGCGCCCGCGAGGCGTGCCGCCGCATGGTCCAGTGGGGCGTCGCCTCCGGCATCGTCCTCGGCCTGCTGGTCTTCGCCGCCCGGCCGCTGTTCCTCCCCCTGTTCACCAGCGATCCAGCCGTCCAGCACACCGCGCTCCCCGCACTGGTTCTGGTGGCCGTCTCGCAACCCATCAGCGGAATCGTCTTCGTCCTGGACGGGGTCCTCATGGGCGCGGGCGACGGACCGTATCTGGCGTGGGCCATGCTGCTGATCCTCGCGGTCTTCGCACCCGTCGCACTGCTGGTGCCCGCGTTCGGCGGTGGGCTCACGGCACTGTGGGGAGCGATGACCCTGATGATGGCGCTGAGAATGCTCACCCTCTGGGCACGTTCCCGTTCGGGACTCTGGATCGTCACGGGCGCCACACGCTGATCGAGCGAGCGGTCACTTCGAAGGCACGCATGCGTGTACCCGTCCGGCCCGCCGCCCGTTTCACGTGAAACGGGCGGCACACGAAGCCTGCGTTTCACGTGAAACACCTGATTCCGGGGAAGCCTCTCGTTTCACGTGAAACGAAGAAGGGCCGGACCCCAAGGGGGTACGGCCCTTCTCTCGGCTATGCCGAGCGCTGCACTCAGGCAGCGACGACCTCGATGTTGACCTTTGCGGCAACTTCGGGGTGCAGACGCACGGACGTCTCGTGGGCGCCCAGGGTCTTGATGGGCGAGCCCAGCTCGATGCGGCGCTTGTCGACCTCGGGGCCACCGGAAGCCTTGATCGCCGAAGCGACGTCGGCCGGGGTGACGGAGCCGAAGAGACGACCGGCGTCGCCGGAGCGAACGGCCAGACGGACCCTGACGCCCTCGAGGCGGGCCTTGATCTCGTTGGCCTGCTCGATGGTCGCGATCTCGTGGATCTTGCGAGCACGACGGATCTGCTCGACGTCCTTCTCGCCGCCCTTGGTCCAGCGGATCGCAAAGTTCCGCGGGATCAGGTAGTTGCGAGCGTAGCCGTCCTTGACGTCGACGACGTCGCCCGCGGCACCGAGGCCGGAGACCTCGTGGGTGAGGATGATCTTCATGTTTCGGTCACCCTTCCCTTATCGCGCAGTGGAGGTGTAGGGCAGCAGCGCCATCTCACGGCTGTTCTTCACGGCCGTGGCGACGTCACGCTGGTGCTGCGTGCAGTTGCCGGTCACGCGGCGGGCACGGATCTTGCCGCGGTCGGAAATGAACTTCCGCAGCATGTTCGTGTCCTTGTAGTCCACGTACGTGACCTTGTCCTTGCAGAAAGCGCAGACCTTCTTCTTAGGCTTGCGCACAGGCGGCTTCGCCATGGTGTTTCTCCTGTGTGATCAAGAAGTGGGGGTACGGCCCACCCTCGGCCCGATGGCCTAGAAGGGGGGCTCGTCCGAGTAGCCGCCGCCGGAACCGCCGGAACCGCCGGAGTTTCCGCCCCAGCCGCCACCGCCACCGCCGCCGCCCTGGCTGCCACCACCGGCGGGAGTGCCGGTCGCCCAGGGATCGTCCGCGGGGGCACCGCCGCCCTGCTGGCCGCCGCCGGAGCTTCCGCCCCAGCCGCCGCCCTGCTGGCCGCCGCCGCCCTGCTGGCCGCCGTAGCCACCCTGACCGCCTCGGCCGGTGGTCTTGGTGACCTTGGCCGTGGCGTTCTTCAGGCTGGCGCCGACTTCCTCCACGTCCAGTTCGTAGACCGTGCGCTTGACGCCCTCACGGTCCTCGTAGGACCGCTGCTTCAGCCGGCCCTGCACGATGACGCGCATGCCTCGCTGGAGCGACTCGGCGACGTTCTCCGCCGCCTGACGCCAGACCGAGCAGGTCAGGAACAGGCTCTCGCCGTCCTTCCACTCGTTGGTCTGACGGTCGAAGGTGCGGGGGGTGGACGCGACACGGAACTTCGCGACCGCCGCACCGGAAGGGGTGAAGCGCAGCTCGGGGTCGTCTACAAGATTGCCGACGACCGTGATGACGGTCTCGCCTGCCATGGGGGAACCTCTCGGCGGGTTTGCTGCTGGCTGCTGGTGCTGCTACTCGATGCCCGAGATCAGCTGAGCTGGAGAGCTCAGTGGGTCTCGGGACGGAGGACCTTGGTCCGGAGGACCGACTCGTTCAGGTTCATCTGGCGGTCGAGCTCCTTGACGACCGCAGGCTCGGCCTGCAGGTCGATGACCGAGTAGATGCCCTCGGGCTTCTTCTTGATCTCGTACGAGAGACGACGACGGCCCCAGGTGTCGACCTTCTCGACCTTTCCATTGCCCTCACGGACGACGGAGAGGAAGTTCTCGATCAGGGGGGCGACAGCGCGCTCCTCCAGATCGGGGTCGAGGATGACCATCACTTCGTAGTGACGCATGTGGAACCCACCTCCTTTGGACTCAACGGCCACGGTCGTTCCGTGGCAGGAGGGTTGTGATGCGTACGCAACGGTATCGGCCGCCACTGACAATCGGGCTCCGTTCGATATACCGAGTGATCGGCGGGATCGAAGGGAGTCCTTGTCGTGACTTGGCCGCGGCCTGGGCAGACACCGGTGCAGAGGGTACAGAGTACCTGCATACCTGCTTCGGGTTGAAATCCGGCCGGGGTCACCGTCAATCTGTACACATCGGGTGTGTATGGCGCTACGATGCGCCGCCTTCCGCAGGAGGTGCCCTATGGCACAGACAGTGCGAACCAACACCGCCGGATCCCTGCTCGCCACCGACCACAAGCCCCACCCGCTCCAGGACACCCTGCTCGCCGTGACCCTGGTGCTCGGAGTGACGGCGTTCATCACGGCACAGTTCGACAGCCTGCACCTGATCAGCTCCTGGACGGGACTGATCGGCATCTTCACCGGCGCGAGCGGACAGTTCGTCTCGGAGACGACCAGGCAGCGCTTCGGGTTGATCCTGGGGCTCGGCGCCTCAGCGGTCGGCTTCTTCCTGGGCATGGCCCACGGCGGCCTCTTCGGCGGCATCATCGGCTGAGGGGGCGGAGCGACGGGGCGGCCCCGGACCCACTCCGCGGGCCGCCGCACGGTCCCGACTGGTGACACAACACCCCATATCGTCCCGACCGGGCATCGGTCGGGACGCAGGTTCCATACGGCCAGACGGGGCGCTCGCAGGGCGCAGTAGGCTTCGGCGCGAGAGCCGGAGCCCTTGTACCCATGGGGACACACCAGCCCGAGGAGCGCCCCGAATGACCCTGACCCTGAGGACCATCAGCCGAGAGCAGCATCTGGCGTACATCCAGAGCCTGCCCTCGGCCAGCCACATGCAGGTCCCGGCCTGGGCCGACGTGAAGGCCGAATGGCGCTCGGAGAGCCTGGGCTGGTTCGACGGCAGGAGCGGCCAGATGGTGGGCGCCGGGCTGGTGCTGTACCGCCAGCTGCCCAAGATCAAGCGCTATCTCGCCTATCTGCCCGAGGGCCCGGTCATCAACTGGTACGCGCCGAACCTCGACGAGTGGCTGCAGCCGATGCTCGCGCATCTGAAGCAGCAGGGCGCCTTCTCCGTGAAGATGGGTCCGCCGGTGATCATCCGGCGCTGGGAGGCCACCTCCATCAAGGGCGGCATCCAGAACCCGGACGTGAAGCGTCTGCGCGACATCGAGGCCGACTTCATCGAGCCGCGCGCTTTCGAGGTGGCCGACAAGCTGCGCCGCATGGGCTGGCAGCAGGGCGAGGACGGCGGCGCCGGCTTCGGCGACGTACAGCCCCGCTACGTCTTCCAGGTGCCGCTGGCCAACCGCTCCCTGGAAGAGGTCCACAAGAACTTCAACCAGCTGTGGCGCCGCAACATCAAGAAAGCCGAGAAGGAGGGCGTCGAGGTCGTCCAGGGCGGCTACCACGACCTCGAGGAGTGGCAGCGGCTGTACGAGATCACGGCGCTCCGCGACCACTTCCGACCTCGACCGCTGTCGTACTTCCAGCGCATGTGGACGGCCCTCAACACCGAGGACCCCAACCGGATGCGGCTCTACTTCGCCCGGCGCGGCGGCGTGAACCTGTCGGCGGCGACGATGCTGGTGGTCGGCGGACACGTCTGGTACTCGTACGGCGCCTCGGACAACATCGGCCGTGAGTTCCGTCCCTCCAACGCGATGCAGTGGCGGATGCTGCGTGACTCGTACGCCCTGGGTGCGACGGTGTACGACCTGCGCGGCATCTCCGACTCGCTGGACGAGACCGACCACCTCTTCGGTCTGATCCAGTTCAAGGTGGGCACGGGCGGCCAGGCGGCCGAGTACCTCGGAGAGTGGGACTTCCCGCTCAACAAGCTGCTGCACAAGGCGCTCGACATCTACATGTCCCGCCGCTGAGGGCACGCCGCCGAGCCGGCGCGAACAGCATGCCGAGCCGCTGATCCGGCCCGGTGTCGGTCCGTCGGTCCGGCGCATCAGCGACAATTTCCTTCCATACCTCTGATACACCGCAGCCACGAGAAAGGTTCCGGGACCGGCCATGGCGCTCACGCTCTACGTCGACACCGCGCGCTGGCGGGCACACCACAAGCAGGTGTCCGAGCAGTTCCCGGGGCTCGTCCCCGTCTGCAAGGGCAACGGCTACGGATTCGGCCACGAACGGCTCGCGGACGAGGCCACCCGCCTCGGCTCCGACATCCTCGCCGTCGGCACCACGTACGAAGCCGCCCGGATCAAGGACTGGTTCGGCGGCGACCTGCTGGTTCTGACGCCGTTCAGGCGGGGCGAGGAGCCCGTACCGCTGCCCGACCGTGTCATCCGCTCGGTGTCGTCCATCGACGGCGTGTACGGCCTCGTGGGCGCCCGTGTCGTCATCGAGGTGATGTCCTCGATGAAGCGGCACGGTGTCAGCGAGCAGGATCTGCCGCATCTGCACTCCGCCATCGAGAACGTGCGGCTGGAGGGCTTCGCCATCCACCTGCCGCTGGACCGTACCGACGGCTCGGACGCCGTCGAGGAGGTCATCGGCTGGATGGACCGCCTGCGTGCGGCCCGCCTGCCGCTGCACACGATGTTCGTCAGCCATCTGAAGGCCCAGGAACTCGCGCGGCTGCAGCAGCAGTTCCCGCAGACCCGGTTCCGCGCCCGTATCGGCACGCGGCTGTGGCTGGGCGACCACGAGGCGACCGAGTACCGCGGGGCCGTCCTGGACGTCACGTCCGTCGCCAAGGGCGACCGTTTCGGCTACCGGCAGCAGAAGGCGGCCTCGGACGGCTGGCTCGTCGTCGTGGCGGGCGGTACGTCGCACGGGGTGGGGCTGGAGGCCCCGAAGGCGCTGCACGGCGTCATGCCGCGCGCCAAGGGCGTCGCCCGGGCCGGTCTGGCGACGGTCAACCGGAACCTCTCCCCGTTCGTCTGGGCGGGCAAACAGCGCTGGTTCGCCGAGCCTCCGCACATGCAGGTCTCGATCCTCTTCGTGCCCTCCGACGCCACGGAGCCGCGGGTGGGCGACGAGCTGGTGGCCCATCTGCGCCACACGACCACGCAGTTCGACCGCGTCGTCGAGCGCTGACGCCGGGCCGCCGCCCCCCTCACCGGAACCGGCTGGGCAGCGGAGCAGCGAGCAACCGAAAGGCCGTACACGATCATCGTGTACGGCCTTTTCGCATGCCCTGGGGCGCGATGTTCGCTCAGGGCGAACGGTCCTCCACGGCAGCGCCTCCGTTGCCCCACTCCACAGCCGGCCCGTCGAAGTGCGCCGCGTGCCGGGGCGGATGGGCCGCGGCCCCGAGGACGAAGACGTCCTCCGCCCCGTCGAGAACTCCGCCCGAGGGGTCGTCGTCGCCCGCCTTGCGGACCATGTCCCGCTCCGGCATGAAGATGTCCCGGACCACCACGGCGCACAGGTACAGCGTGCCCAGGAGGTGAACGGCGATGGCGATCTGGTAACCCTGCGAGGAGAGGCCCTTGTGGGCGTCCCCGCTGGTCGTGTAGGCGAGGTACATCCAGATACCCAGGAAGTACGCGACCTCGCAGGCCTGCCAGATCAGGAAGTCCCGCCAGCGCGGCCGGGCCAGCGCGGCGAGGGGAACGAGCCACAGTACGTACTGGGGCGAGTAGACCTTGTTGGTGAGGACGAAGGCCGCGACGATCAGGAACGCGAGCTGGGCGAAGCGGGGGCGGCGCGGGGCGGTGAGGGCGAGTGCGGTCATGCCCACGCAGACGAGCACCATCAGGACCAGCGCCCAGGCGTTCGCCGTGTCGGAGGTGATGCTGATCTTGAGCCAGGTCGAGAGGAACAGGAAGACCGAACCGAAGTCGACCCCCCGGTCGTGGCTGAAGCTGTAGAACTTCGCCCAGCCCTCCGGGGCGAGGTACATGACCGGAAGGTTCACCACCAGCCACGCACCCACCGCGCCCATCAGCGCGACCCCGAACTCGCGCCACTTGCCGGCCCGCCAGCACAGCACGAGCAGCGGCCCCATCACCAGGAACGGGTAGAACTTGGCGGCGGTGGCGAGTCCGATCAGGATGCCGAAGGCGAGGGCACGGCCCCGCGACCACATGAGCATCGCGGCGGCCAGCAAGGCCACGGCGAGGAGATCCCAGTTGATGGTGGCCGTGAGCGCGAAGGCGGGCGCGAGGGCGACCAGGAGGCCGTCCCAGGGGCGCCTGCGGTGGGTGCGCGCGGTACTCACGGCGATGACCGCCGCGCACACCATGAGCATCCCGGCGTTGACCATCCAGTAGATCTGCTCCTGGTCCTGGATGCTGCCGCCGCCCGGCGTGAGCCAGGCCGCGACCTCCATGAACACACCGGTGAGCACGGGGTACTCGAGGTAGTCCATGTCGCCGGGGAGCTTGTCGAAGTACGGCACCAGACCGTCGGCGAAACCGCGCCCCTGGTAGAGGTGCGGGATGTCCGAGTAGCACGCGTGCGTGTACTGGGTGCTGGCCCCGAAGAACCAGCCGCCGTCGTAGCAGGGCAGTTTCTGGACCATGCCGAGGGCGAACATGGCGATCGCGACAAGTGCGACGACCCGTACGGGTGTCCACCAGGACGTCCCCAGCAGGGCCCTTCGTCCGATGGGGCCGCCGATCAGCTCGCTGCCGGCCGCGGCGACCTCGTCCTCATGGGTCGGCCGCACCGGCTCCGGCTCGCGCACGCTCGCTCGCGTCGTCTCTGCACTGGGCATGGCGCACATCCTGCCGTACGGACCTGAGAGTGCGGTGGTCGGTGACGGATGCCGCTTCCCCTCCCGCCCGCTTGTGATCAACGACACAGCGGATGCCGCCCACCTGAAAGGGGGCCGACGGCGTGTGCCGTCGGCCCCCTTTCGTCAGGCTCGCGTCTGTCGCTCGGCCCGAATGTCCCTCACTCAGCCGTTCGGACCTCGGACGAGGGCACCGTTGCCGTTCCCGCCGCCGTTGCCGGGGGTATTGGTGGGCGTGGGACTGGTGGTGACTCCTCCGTCCGCCCCGCCGTTGCCGCTGCCACCCACGTCCGTCCCGCCGTTGTTGTTGCAGGTCCAGTCGAACCTGCCGCAGGTCTCGCTCGTCGTGGGCGACGGGGAGTTGCTGAGCGTCGGGCTGGGGGTGTCGCTGGGCGTGGGGCTCGACGACGGCGTCGGGGTGGACGACGGCGTCGCGGACGGGCTCGGGGTGTCGTTGAGGATCTCACCGATGGGCTGCGGCGTCGGGAAGTTCTCCACCTTCTGGCCCTTGAGCGCGTTCTCCATGTAGTCGTGCCAGATCTGGGCCGGGAACGAGGCGCCGTGGATCTTCTTCTCGCCGCCCGTGCCGTACATCTCGAGGAACGTACGGTTCTTGCTGCTCGCGTCGTCGTCCAGGCGGTACATGCTGATCGACGTCGACAGCTGCGGGGTGTAGCCGACGAACCAGGCCGACTTGTTGCCGTCGGTGGTACCGGTCTTGCCGGCCACCTGGCGGCCGGTCAGCCGCGCGGCGGTACCGGTTCCCTTGTCCACGACGGTCTTGAGCACGTCGGTGACGTTGTCCGCGACCTCAGGGCTGAAGGCCTCCTTCGCCTTGGCGATCTTCGCGTGCTCGAACACCACGCCGTCCTTGCTGCTGATCTTCTCGACCGAGTAAGGATCGCGCTGCTGTCCGCTGTCCGCGAAGGTGGCGTACGCACCGGCCATACGGATCGCGCTGGGGTCCGAGGTGCCGATGGAGAACGAGGGGAAGGCGGAGCTCGCCAGGCTGGTCTTGAGGACGCCCGCGTTCAGCGCGGCCTCCTCCACCTTGTCCAGGCCTACGTCCATGCCGAGCTGGACGTAGGCGGAGTTGACGGACTCCCGCATCGCCTCACGCAGGTCGATCTTGTAGTTCGGCGGGTTGTACGACTTTTCGCCGTCGTTGGTCTGGAGCCACTCCTTGCCGTCCTTGTCGGTCCAGACCGTGTTGTCGTACTGCTTGATCTTGAGCTTGTTCTTGCCGCTGTACAGGCTCTTCGGAGAGGCGATCTTGCGCTCAGACGACCCCGAGGGATCCTTGACGCCCCACTGCATGGCGGCCGCGAGCACGAACGGCTTGAACGTCGATCCCACCTGGGCGCCGGTCTGGTCCGCGTTGTTGGTGAAGTGCTTGGTCGCGTCCTCACCGCCGTAGATGGCCTTGATCGCGCCCGTTGTCGGATCGACGGAGGCACCACCGAACTGGACGTACTTGTCCGTGTTCGGACGGGCCTTGGGGTTGATCTTCTTGCTGCGGACTTCCTTCACGGCGTTTTCGAGAGCACGGACCTTCGACTTGTCGAAGGTCGTGTGGATCGAGAAGCCGCCCTGTTGGAACTGGTTCTCCGTGATCTTGGTGTTGTGGACGACGTACGCCTTGGCGAGGTCGACGAGATAGCCGATCTGACCGCTGAGCCGGGTGTTCGAACGTGGGTTCTGGGGCTTGGGAAGCTTCGTGAACTTGGCCCGGTCCGCAGCGCTCAGGTGGCCGTACGTGACCTCCTTGTCCAGCGTGTCCTTCCACTGGGCCGTGGCCCGCCTCGTGTTGGCATCGGGGGTGGCCGCCGTGTCGAGCGACGTCGCGCCCGCCGGGTCGTAGTAGGTCGCGCCCTTGAGCATCGCCGCCAGGAAGGCGCACTGGCTCGCGTCGAGCTTGATGGCGTCCTTGTCGAAGTACGCGCGCGAGGCTGCCTGAAGTCCGTAGGCTCCGCGACCGTAGTACGCGGAGTTCAGGTAGCCCTCCATGATCTTTTCCTTCTTGACCGTGGCGCCCACCTTGATCGAGACGAAGATCTCCTTGAACTTCCGGGAGATCGTCTGCGACTGGTCGTCCAGCATCGCGTTCTTCACGTACTGCTGGGTGATGGTGGAGCCACCCTGCGTCCGGCCACCCCTGGCCATGTTCAGGAAGGCGCGGGCGATGCCCTTCGGGTCTACACCGCTGTCGGTCTCGAAGGTCTTGTTCTCCTGCGAGATGACGGCGTAGCGCATCGCCGCGGGGATCTGCGAGTAGTTGATGATCTGGCGGTTCGTCTCACCACCGGTGGCGACCATCTGGGTGCCGTCCGCCCAGTAGTAGACGTTGTTCTGGGCTGTGGCGGTGTTCGCCACGTCCGGGACGCTCACCATGGCGTATCCGACGCCCGCCACGGCCACCAGGCTCCCGACGAAGCCGATGAACAGGCCCGACACCAGCTTCCATGACGGCACCCAGCGCGCACCTCCCGACCGCCCCGCGCGCGGGTAGTCGATGAAGCGTTTCTTGACGGGTCCCGAGGGACGGCCACGGCCCGGCCCGTTCGGGCCTCCGGGACCGCCTCGGCGGCCACCGGATCCGGCGGCCTCCGCGCCTCGGCGGCGTCCGCCGCCACTGCTCTTCTGTGCCGCGCGCCGGGCCTCGGCGCGGCCACTGTACGGGCGCTCCTCCTCACCCCCTGACCCACCGGAGCCGGATGGTGACTCATAGGAGTCGGAAGGTGACCCGGTGGCGCCTCGCGGTGTCGCGCGGCGGTCGGCGGCCGGGCCGGGCTGGCCGCGCCGGGCCGCGGCACGTCCGCCGCCCTGCTGCTGCGGCGGTTTGCGACGGTGCTCGCTCATCGAACGACTACTCCTAGGGCAGGCGCACCCTTGCGCGCCTGGAAACGGCGGCTGGTTTCCGGTCCCCCCGAAGTACGGATGCGGTCGATCACACATTCACCCGTACTGCACCGAGGATGAAGACGTCCTCAGGCGTCACTCGGTTCCCGGTGGTTCTGCATGGCGCACAGACTACGCACCGTCAAAACCCACCTAGCGCCGAAGTTCACCTCAAATCAGGCAACTTGCTTCGTATGAATCGGTGATGTGACGCCGTTCACCGTGGCCCCTCTTGTCGCAGGCGCATGACCGTTCTATCGTGCTGATGTATCGAGTCGATACATCAGCTCGGCATAAAGAACATGCCGAGGAGGCCGCGACAGACAGGAGGCGACATGAGCCGGCGCTCCGGGATCCTCGAGTTCGCCGTTCTCGGTCTGCTCCGCGAGTCCCCGATGCACGGCTATGAGCTGCGCAAACGACTCAATACGTCACTCGGTGTGTTCCGGGCGTTCAGCTACGGGACGCTCTACCCCTGCCTCAAGACGCTGGTCGCCAGCGGCTGGTTGATCGAGGAGTCGGGGAACACCCCGGAGGACGCCCTCGCCGCACCACTCGCAGGGCGTCGCGCCAAGATCGTCTACCGGTTGACGGCAGAAGGTAAGGAACACTTCGAGGAGCTGCTCTCGCAGACGGGTCCCGACGCGTACGAGGACGAACACTTCGCCGCTCGTTTCGCCTTCTTCGGGCAGACGTCACGCGACGTACGCATGCGCGTACTGGAGGGCCGCCGCAGTCGGCTCGAGGAGCGCCTGGAGAAGATGCGCGCCTCTCTGGCACGCACCCGGGAGCGCCTCGACGACTACACCCTTGAGCTCCAGCGCCACGGAATGGAGTCCGTGGAGCGCGAAGTGCGCTGGCTGAACGAGCTCATCGAAAGCGAGCGGGCGGGACGGGACATCAAGGGTTCCGCCACCGAAGGCACCTCCCGAGGTGCCTTCGACGGTCCCGCTCCGCACCACAGCACATCTGGAGAGACGGGCGGCCTGCCCCGGCACCGGGATGACTCCCGACCGGATCCGTCCGACGACACCACCACGTGAGGTCCAGTCGGGGCTTCACCTCGTACACACAGGGAGCAACCGGAATGGGTTCGGTTCGCGTAGCCATCGTCGGCGTGGGCAACTGCGCCGCCTCGCTGGTTCAGGGCGTCGAGTACTACAAGGACGCCGACCCGGCGACCAAGGTCCCCGGCCTGATGCACGTCAAGTTCGGCGACTACCACGTCGGTGACGTCGAGTTCGTCGCCGCGTTCGACGTCGACGCGAAGAAGGTCGGCCTCGACCTCTCCGACGCCATCGGTGCCAGCGAGAACAACACCATCAAGATCTGCGACGTCCCGAACAAGGGCGTCACGGTCCAGCGCGGTCACACCCTGGACGGTCTCGGTAAGTACTACCGCATGACCATCGAGGAGTCCGCCGAGGCGCCGGTCGACATCGTCCAGGTCCTCAAGGACAAGCAGGTCGACGTCCTCATCTGCTACCTGCCCGTCGGTTCCGAGGCCGCGGCGAAGTTCTACGCCCAGTGCGCCATCGACGCCAAGGTCGCCTTCGTCAACGCCCTCCCGGTCTTCATCGCCGGCACCAAGGAGTGGGCGGACAAGTTCACCGAGGCCGGTGTCCCGATCGTCGGCGACGACATCAAGTCGCAGGTCGGCGCGACCATCACGCACCGCGTGATGGCGAAGCTGTTCGAGGACCGCGGTGTCCGTCTTGAGCGCACCATGCAGCTCAACGTCGGCGGCAACATGGACTTCAAGAACATGCTGGAGCGCGACCGCCTCGAGTCCAAGAAGATCTCGAAGACGCAGGCCGTCACCTCGCAGATCCCCGACCGCGACCTGGGCGAGAAGAACGTCCACATCGGTCCCTCGGACTACGTGGCCTGGCTCGACGACCGCAAGTGGGCGTACGTCCGCCTCGAGGGCCGTGCCTTCGGTGACGTTCCGCTGAACCTGGAGTACAAGCTCGAGGTCTGGGACTCCCCGAACTCGGCGGGTGTCATCATCGACGCCCTGCGCGCCGCGAAGATCGCCAAGGACCGCGGCATCGGCGGCCCGATCCTGTCGGCGTCGTCGTACTTCATGAAGTCCCCGCCGGTCCAGTACTTCGACGACGAGGCGTACGCCAACGTCGAGAAGTTCATCAAGGGCGAGGTCGAGCGCTAGAAAGACAGACGCCGAGCGCCGGCCGACACCGATCGCAGTGCCCATAGGACAAGGCGCTGCGGGCCGACGGTACGCCGCGCGCACAGCGTCGAGGGGCTCTTCGCTCCTGCCCGTCGAGGGTCCCCGGGTCACTCACCCGGGGACCTTCCTCGTATGTGAGGCTGTGCCCCATGGCCGTCGTGCGTGACCTGCGCGTCCTCCTGCGCCTCCAGAACTTCAGACGTCTGCTCGGGATCCGCCTGCTGTCCCAGGGCGCCGACGGGGTCTTCCAGATCGCGCTCGCCACCTACGTCGTCTTCTCCCCGGAGAAACAGACCTCGGCTGCCTCGATCGCCTCGGCGATGGCCGTCCTGCTCCTCCCGTACTCCCTCATCGGCCCCTTCGCGGGCGTCCTGCTGGACCGCTGGCGGCGCCGCCAGGTCTTCCTGTACGGCAATCTGCTGCGGGCCGCGCTGGCCTGTGTGACGGCCGTCCTGATGCTGAACCACGTCCCCTCCTGGCTCTTCTACGCCTCCGCGCTGTGCGTCACCGCGGTCAACCGATTCGTCCTCGCGGGTCTCTCGGCCGCCCTGCCCCGCGTCGTCGACTCCGACCGGCTGGTGATCGCCAACTCCCTCTCGCCCACCGCCGGGACACTCGCCGCGACAGCGGGCGGTGGCCTCGCCTTCGTCGTGCGGCTGGTCGCCTCGGACTCGGACGCGGCGGTCGTGCTCGTCGGGGCGGCCCTCTACCTGTGCGCGGCGCTCGCCTCCCTGCGCATCTCCCCGGAACTGCTCGGCCCGGACCAGCGGTGGGTACGGCCGAGTCTGCGGACGGCCCTGAACGGCACCGCACGCGGTCTGGTGGCGGGCGTGCGTCATCTCGCCGAGCCCGCGCGGCGGGAAGCCGCCTGCGCGCTCCTGGCCATGACCTTGATGCGCTTCTGCTACGGCGCTCTGACCGTCATGATGCTGATGCTCTGCCGGTACGCCTGGTCGTCCGGCTCGGACGACGGACTCGCCCTGCTGGGGCTGGCCGTGGGCATATCGGGGGCGGGCTTCTTCACCGCGGCCGTGGTGACACCCTGGGCGGTGGGGCGACTGGGCCCCGGGGGCTGGATCGTCATGTGCGCCGGTACGGCCGCGGTCCTGGAGCCCGCGCTCGGACTGTCCTTCGCCCCGCCCCCCGTACTGGCCGCCGCCTTCCTCCTGGGCCTGACCACACAGGGCGCGAAGATCGCCACCGATACCGTGGTCCAGTCCTCGGTCGACGACGGCTACCGTGGCCGGATCTTCTCCGTCTACGACGTCCTGTTCAACACCGCGTTCGTCGGCGCGGCCGCGGTGGCCGCCCTGATACTGCCTCCTGACGGACGATCGGCTCCGCTCGTGGTCACCGTGGCCCTGCTCTACGCGGCAATTGCTGTTTCTATGGCCCGTTTTGAGCGGCGGCAACTGTCACACCAATGACACAGAGCCCCTCCCGACTACTGCGTTGTCACAGGCTCCGGATAACTTACGTGCGTCTTATTTCGCGCCACGCGCATCTAGGTTCCAGGGGGGACCCCGCATGACTACTCCGCCGCCCCACGGCCAGAACCCGTACGCCCAGCAGCCCACCGCTCCCGTGGGACAGCAGCCCGTCCAGCCGGGGGTTCCCCCGCAGCAGCCCTACGCGCCGTTCCCCGACCAGGGCGCCCCGGTGCCGCCGCCGGCACCGGCACCGGCCAAGCGTCGTGGCAAGAAGGCCCTGCGCATCGTCGTCCTGATAGTCGTCGCCCTGGGCCTGTACGGGGTGAAGTGGTACCTCGGCCAGAGCGACGCGGAGACCACGTCGGTCGGCAGCTGCATGCACAACAGCGGCACGGACTCCAAGGCCGACCTCAAGACGGTCGACTGCTCCTCGGGGGACGCTCAGTACAAGGTCGTCGAGAAGTTCGACAACACCAGCGACGACGCCAAGTGCAAGGACGTCACGGACTCGACGATCGCCTACATCCAGTCGGGCGGCGGTCACGACGTGGTGCTGTGCCTGAAGGAAAACAAGTAGCGGCACCGTTCGTCTGCGGTGAGGGGTGATGTTTCACGTGAAACATCACCCCTCACCACTTTCCAGCTCATGCCTGTGGGGTCATGTTTCACGTGAAACATGACCCCACAGGCATGAGCCTCAGCCCTGCTCGGTCCACCACTCCTGGAGCGCCGTCACTGCCGCGTCATGTTTCATCGGGCCGTTCTCCAGCCGCAGCTCCAGCAGGAACTTGTACGCCTGCCCGATCGCCGGGCCCGGCCCGATGCTCAGGATCTCCATGATCTGGTTGCCGTCGAGGTCAGGTCGGATCGCGTCCAGCTCCTCCTGCTCCTGGAGCTGGGCGATGCGCTCCTCCAGGCCGTCGTACGCGTGCGAGAGTGCGGTCGCCTTGCGCTTGTTACGGGTGGTGCAGTCGGAGCGGGTCAGCTTGTGAAGTCGATCGAGGAGCGGTCCCGCGTCCCGTACGTAGCGACGTACCGCGGAATCGGTCCACTCGCCGGTGCCGTACCCGTGGAACCGCAAGTGAAGTTCGACCAGCCGGGAGACGTCCTTCACGAGCTCGTTCGAGTACTTGAGCTCCGACATCCGCTTCTTGGTCATCTTCGCGCCCACCATCTCGTGGTGATGGAAGGAGACCCGCCCGTCGTCCTCGAAGCGCCGGGTCCTCGGCTTGCCGATGTCGTGCAGCAGCGCGGCCAGCCTCAGGGTCAGGTCGGGACCGTTCTCCTCCAGCGCCATGGCCTGCTCCAGGACGATCAGGGAGTGGTCGTAGACGTCCTTGTGCCGGTGGTGTTCGTCACGCTCCAGCCGCAGGGCCGGCAGCTCGGGCAGCACAGGGGCCGAGAGACCGGTGTCGACGAGCAGCGTCAGGCCCTTGCGCGGGTGCGCGGAGAGAAGGAGCTTGTTGAGCTCGTCCCGTACCCGTTCCGCCGAGACGATCTCGATACGTCCTGCCATGTCCGTCATCGCCGCGACGACGTCCGGGGCCACCTCGAAGTCGAGCTGGGCCGCGAACCGAGCGGCCCGCATCATCCGCAGGGGATCGTCGGAGAAGGACTGTTCGGGCGTTCCCGGGGTGCGCAGCACCCGGGCGGCCAGATCGTCCCGGCCGCCGTGCGGGTCGATGAACTTCTTCTCCGGCAGCGCGACAGCCATCGCGTTCACGGTGAAGTCACGGCGCACGAGGTCTTCCTCGATCGAGTCGCCGTAGGACACCTCGGGTTTACGGGACGTCCGGTCGTACGCCTCGGAGCGGTACGTCGTGATCTCGATCTGGAAGGACTGCTGTACGCCGTCCACGAGGGCGTCCTTGTGCGCGCCGACGGTACCGAAGGCGATCCCGACCTCCCAGACGGCGTCCGCCCAGGGACGCACGATCTTCAGTACGTCCTCGGGTCGCGCATCAGTGGTGAAGTCCAGGTCGTTGCCGAGCCGGCCGAGGAGCGCGTCCCGGACCGAGCCGCCGACGAGAGCGAGGGAGAACCCCGCCTCCTGGAATCGGAGGGCGAGCTCGTCGGCGACAGGGGACACCCGGAGCAGTTCACTCACCGCGCGGTGCTGCACCTGGCTCAGGGCACTGGGGTTGTCTTCGTTGGCGTTCGGCACAACAGAAAAGGGTACGTGGCCGGGGCACCCCGGGGCGCCTCCATAAAACGTGCACAGGCGTCCTCTCCTTTATACGGGCCTCAATACACGCACATACGGGACAGTCGCCCCAGTCTCCCGATCTTGTGGAGCACTCCGCGGCACTTCCCCTCGGCGCGCATCGTTACCATGCGTGGACGCACATTCCGACGACCACTGACGACGACGAGGGACGGGCGAGCGCGTGGCCGAGGCGGCAGACTTCCAAGGGACGAGTCCCTCACCTGCCCACCGGTGGTTGCGGCGCACCGGCGCACTGCTGGCCGGGGCGCCCCTCCTTGCCGGACTGCTCCAGCTGTCCTCCTCTCCGGCCGCACACGCCGCGGAAACGGCCTCTGTGGCCGCCGCGAGCGGCTCCCGGACCGTCGACGTCTCCCTGGACTCCCTGAGCCCCAGCGCCCCCACGGACGGCGACACGGTCACCGTCTCCGGCTCGATCACCAACAAGGGCAAGCAGACGGTCACTGGCGCCCACGTGGGGCTGCGGGTGGGCCCCTCCCTCAGCGGTCGGGTGGCGATCGACGACGCCGCCGAGCGCACCGGGTTCCAGCCGGGGCTCGACCCTCTGGAGGTCGGTGGCAAGTACGTCCAGAAGTTCTCCGCGCTCCCCGCCGGCGTCTCGCAACGATTCAGCATCTCGGTGCCTGTCAAGGAGCTCGACCTCGGGTCCGACGGGGTGTACCAGTTGGGTGTCTCCCTCTCGGGTCAGACCTCCGCTGAACCGTGGGAGCACGTACTGGGGATCGAGCGGACGTTCCTGCCCTGGCAGCCCGCGGCAGCGGACACCAGGACGAAGACGGCGTATCTCTGGCCGCTGATCTCGACGGTCCACCTCAGCGCGGAGACCGGCTCGGACGCCCAGCAGACCCCTGTCTTCCAGAACGACGAACTGGCGGAGGAGATCGCCCCTGGTGGCCGCCTCGACCAGCTCCTGACGCTGGGCGGCGATCTCGACGTCACCTGGGTCCTCGACCCGGACCTGCTGGCGTCCGTCGACGCGATGACGGGCAGCTACCGGATCCAGGACGGCGACACCACGACGGCAGGCAAGAACCAGTCCGTCGCCAAGGCGTGGCTCGACAAGCTCGAGAAGACGGTCTCCGGCAAAGAAGTCGTCGCGCTCCCCTTCGCCGACCCCGACGTCGCGTCGCTGGCGCACCGGGGCAAGAACGTCGCCGACTCCCTGAATCACCTCAAGGACGCCACCGCCGTTGCCTCCGACACCGTGGACACGATCATCCACGTGAAGCCGGAGACCGACTTCGCGTGGCCCGTGAACGGCGCCGTCGACCCGTCGATCGTCCAGGTCGCCACGTCCGCGGGCGCGCACAAGGTGATCGCCCGCAGCGACAGCCTCCGTGAGACCGGCGATCTGACGTACACCCCCAGTGCGGCCCGCCCCATCGGCGGCGGCACGACGGCGGTGGTCTCGGACTACCGGCTGTCGACCGAGTTCCAGGGCGACATGGCGAAGGCCGACAGCTCCACGCTGGCCGTGCAGGAGTTCCTGGCGCAGGCTCTCGCGCTCAACCTCCAGGAGCCGAACCACCAGCGCAGCATCGTCGTCGCCCCGCAGCGCATGCCGTCCGTGAGCCAGGCGCAGGCGATGGCGACGGCGGTGAAGGCGCTCCAGGGCGGAAACTGGTCCGACGCCCAAGGCCTGTCCGCGGCCGCCAAGGCCAAACCGGATCCGGACGCCACGACAAGCATCCGCCCGGTGTCCTCGTACCCGCGCGCCCTGAAAAATCAGGAGCTGAAGCGGTCGGACTTCGAGAAGATCCAGACCACGCAGCACACCCTCGACAGGTTCAAGGTCATCCTCACCGACAGGTCCCGCGTGGTGACTCCGTTCGGTCGGGCCATAGACCGGGGGATGTCGACGTCCTGGCGTGGGCGCGCCGCCCAGGGGGAGACCTTCCGCGACGGGGTGGACACGTACCTCAACAACCTCACCGGTCTGGTCAAGCTGATCGACAAGTCCGACGCGAAGCTGTCGGGCCGCAGTGCCACGATCCCGGTGACGGTGCAGAACAACCTCGTGCAGGGCGTCCACCACCTGGTACTGCGCCTCACGTCGAAGCAGCCCACCCGTCTCCAGATCGGCAACGCCGCCTACTCCGAGCAGCGGATCCAGGTCGCGGGCGAGCACAGCCAGTCGGTGAAGTTCACCACCTCCTCGAAGGCCAACGGTCCGGTGACGGTGACGGCCCAGCTGTTCACCGAGGACGGACAGGCATACGGTCCCGACGTGCCGTTCGAGGTGAAGGTCACCGAGATCACCCCCACGGTCATGCTGGTCATCGGTGGTGGCGTGCTGCTCCTCGTGCTCGCCGGATTCCGGATGTACACGCAACGCAAGCGCGCGGCGGCCCGGCAGGCCGAGGAGGCGCAGGAGAACGCCCCGGACGCCGAGGGCGGAACCGGGACCGAGGCCACCAGCGTGCAGGGGGTGAACGGCGTGAACGGCGTGAACAAGGACGCCGCAGGCACCGTAGACACTGTCGAGGACACCGAGCGCTCCAAGGACGGTCCCGACGGGGATTCCACGACGGAGCCCGGGGCGGACGCCCCGGAGCAGCCGAGTGACCCCGCACCGGACACCGCACCGGAAAGCACCGACCCGTCCGGCACGGGTGAGAGAGTGGACCGTTGAGCGATGTCGTGGCCGGTGGGCCCGGGGACGATGAGGTGGGGTAACCATGAACGCGCCGTACGACGGTGACCGCGGTCAGGGCGCGGGCGGCTCGGGCTACCCCGAGGGCTACCCGGAGGGATCTCCGGCCGAGCCCGGTCAGGTGCCCCAGGGGCACTACCCGGACATGTACTTCCAGGACGCCTACGACCAGGACCCGTACGGGGCGCAGGATCTCGCCGCCCAGGATCCGGTGACCGAGGCGCTCTACGACCGGGCGGCGCACCCTCCGCCGCCCGGGGGACCGCACTACCCGCAGCAGGCGCTCTACGCCCAGCCGCCCACCGCGCAGCACGCCCCCGACCCTCGTGTGTGGGCCCAGACGCCTCCGCCGGAGCCGGCGGGTCCCAGCCGCCACCTGCCGTACGGCGAGGACGCGCGCACCACCCAGTTCGTCGGCGTCGACGATCTAGTCACGCAGGCCGCCGAGCAGCAGCCCGAGACCGACGCGTTCGCCCACCTCTTCCGTGACCAGCGGCAGGGCGGCGTCCGACCGTCCATGGAGGCAACGGCCGCCCCGGCGCAGGCACAGGCGCCGTCCGTGCGTCAGGGCCCGGCGGCGCAGCCTCCAGGCCCGCTGTCCGAGCAGACGATGCAGCTCACCCCCACGGCGCCGCCCACCGCCACGGCCGCCCCGAAGAAGGGCGGGCGTGCGTCGGGTCTGCTGAAGTCGAGCGCCGTCATGGCGGCCGGCACCCTGGTGTCCCGGCTCACCGGCTTCATCCGCTCCGCGCTGATCGTCTCCGCGCTGGGGCTCGGCTTCCTGGGCGACTCCTTCCAGGTCGCCTACCAGCTCCCCACGATGATCTACATCCTGACCGTGGGCGGTGGTCTCAACTCCGTCTTCGTGCCGCAGCTGGTTCGCGCGATGAAGGACGACGACGACGGCGGCGAGGCCTTCGCCAACCGCCTCCTGACCCTGGTCATGGTGGCGCTCGGCCTGCTGACCGCGCTCGCGATGCTGGCCGCGCCCCTCCTGGTCCGCATGCTGTCGAACCCGGTCGCCAGCAACCCGGCCGCCAACGAGGTGGCCGTCACCTTCACCCGCTACTTCCTGCCCTCGATCTTCTTCATGGGCATCCACGTGGTGATGGGGCAGGTTCTCAACGCCCGGGGCAAGTTCGGCGCGATGATGTGGACCCCGGTCCTGAACAACATCGTCATCATCGTGACGCTCGGCATGTTCATCTGGGTGTACGGCACCGCCGCGCACTCCGACATGTCCGTCGAGAACATCCCGCCGGAGGGCCAGCGGCTCCTGGGCGTCGGCGTGCTCCTCGGCCTTGTAGTCCAGGCCTTGGCGATGATCCCGTATCTGCGTGAGACCGGGTTCAGGCTGCGGCTGCGTTTCGACTGGAAGGGTCACGGCCTCGGCAGGGCCGCGATGCTCGCCAAGTGGACCGTGCTCTTCGTCCTCGCCAACCAGGCGGGGGCGATGGTCGTCACCCAGCTGTCCACCGCCGCGGGCCAGCATTCGGTCAAGGGAACCGGCTTCGCCGCCTACGCCAACGCCCAACTGATCTGGGGTCTGCCGCAGGCGATCATCACGGTCTCCCTGATGGCCGCCCTGCTGCCGCGTATCTCCCGGTCGGCGCACGAGGGGGACAGCGGCGCGGTGCGCGACGACATCTCCCAGGGGCTGCGGACGACGGCCGTCGCGATCGTGCCGATCGCCTTCGGCTTCCTCTCCCTCGGCATTCCGATGTGCACCCTGATCTTCGGGTCCTCGGGCATCGCGCCGGCCACCAACATGGGCTACATGCTGATGGCCTTCGGCCTCGGTCTCATCCCGTTCTCCGTGCAGTACGTCGTGCTCCGCGCCTTCTACGCGTACGAGGACACCCGGACCCCCTTCTACAACACGGTCATCGTGGCGGTCTTCAACGCCGTGGCCTCGGCTGTGTGCTACTTCGTGCTCCCCGCCCGCTGGGCCGTCGTCGGCATGGCCGCCTCCTACGGCCTCGCCTACGCGATCGGCGTCGGGGTCGCCTGGAACAGGCTCCGCAAGAGGCTGGGCGGCGACCTGGACGGCGCCCGCGTCCTGCGCACCTACGCCAGGCTCGGTATCGCCTCGGTTCCGGCGGCACTGCTGAGCGGCGCCGCCTGCTACGGGATCGCGCAGACGCTGGGACAGGGGGTCGGCGGCTCGTTCGCCGCCCTGCTCGGCGGCAGCGTCGTACTGTTCGGCGTCTTCTACGTCGCCGCGCGGAAGATGCGCATCGAAGAACTCAACTCAATGGTCGGAATGGTCCGCGGGCGCCTGGGGCGCTGAGGCGGGGGTACGCGCACAACCATCGTCCGTCGCCGTGTGTCGTGCATAGCGCCGGACTATGGGCACAATTGGTTTCTGCGTCGGACAGCGCGCATTGGATGGGGAGGCGGGAACGACGGTGGCGGAACGGAGCACGGCTGCCGTCGACGTGGCAGACAACAGTGGCGATGAGCCGCTGACCGCCAAGGCGGGCCAGTCCACGTCCGACGGGGTGGTCCAGAACCGGGAGCGGGAGACGGACAGCGAAGAGGCACAGGGGAGCGGCGGGACCGAGAATCCCGGGAAGGTCTCACCACCAGAACTGCACAGCGGCCACAAGCTGGCCAGGAGGTACCGCCTCGAGGAGTGCGTCACCCGTCTGGACGGCTTCAGCAGTTGGCGTGCGGTGGACGAGAAGCTGCGTCGCGCCGTCGGCGTGCATCTGCTTCCCGCCGATCATCCGCGGGCCCGCTCGGTACTGGCGGCGGCCCGTTCCTCCGCCCTGCTGGGCGACCCCCGCTTCGTCCAGGTCCTGGACGCGGTCGAGGAGAACGATCTCGTCTATGTGGTCCACGAGTGGCTGCCGGACGCCACGGAGCTGACGGCGCTCCTGGCCGCGGGCCCGCTGGAGGTGCACGAGGCCTACCAGATGGTCACGCAGGTCTCCCAGGCCATGGCCGCCGCACACCGTGAGGGCCTCGCACATCTCCGGCTGACCCCGAGCGCCGTGCTGCGCACGTCGAGCGGCCAGTGGCGCATCCGTGGGCTCGCGGTGAACGCCGCGCTGCGCGGCATCAGCTCCAACACCCCCCAGCGCACGGACACCGAGGCGATCGGCGCGCTCCTGTACGCCTCGCTCACCCAGCGGTGGCCGTACGAGAACGACGCGTACGGCCTGTCGGGGCTGCCCAAGGGAGTCGGCCTGATCGCACCGGACCAGGTGCGGGCCGGCGTCCACCGTGGCCTGTCCGAGCTCGCCATGCGCGCGCTCGTCAACGACGGCGCGACGGCCTCTCGCCACGAGTCTCCGTGCACGACGCCGGAGGAGCTGGTCAAGGCGATCGCCGAGATGCCCCGCATCCGGCCGCCGGAGCCCGCGTTCACGGCTCCGCCCGAGTACCAGCGCACCTCGTACCAGCAGGGCAGCTACGGCCGCCCTGTGCCGCACGCCACGCAGCCGGCGCCGACCCCGCCGCCCCCGCTGCAGAGCCGCACCGGCAAGGCCCTCAAGTGGACGGTGTCGGCTCTCCTCATCGCCGCCCTAGGTCTCGGCAGCTGGCAGCTCGCGGACGCGCTGATGGACCGCAGCAAGTCCGACGACACCCAGCCGACGCGCACGACGGACGGCAACGACAAGAACAGCGGGAAGACCAAGCCCGTCAAGCCGATCACCATCAAGGGCGCCCAGGAGTACGTCGCCAAGGGCTCCCCCCAGGCGGCCGGGGACGTCGACAAGACGTACGACGGGAACAGTTCGACGTACTGGCGGAGCAAGAGCTTCGTGGACGGTCCGAACATGAATCCGGCCTTCAAGCCCGGCGTCGGCGTCGTCTACGACCTCGGCTCGCAGCAAACCGTCACGGCGGCTTCCATAGGGCTCCGGTACCCCGGTGACCACACCACGATCGGCCTGTACGCCACCGACTCGACAGGTTCTTCGACGCCCGTGGATTCGATGACGAAGATCGGGACCATCACTACGAGCGGTACGACCGCGAAGATCACGGTCAGCAAGAAGGTGAAGAGTCAGTACGTACTGCTCTGGATCACGGCGATGCCCTACGCGTCCGGTGACCAGTACAGCAACGCCGGCTACAAGCAGGCCATCACGGACGTGAAGTTCACCGGCTGACGCTCGCACAAAGGGGGAGGGGGTCCGATGGCCGATGAGGCCGCATACACCGATGCAAGCGATCAGGACCTCCTCGCCCGTCACGTGGACGGCGATCCGGAGGCCTTCGGCGAGATCGTGCGGCGTCACCGTGACCGGCTCTGGGCGGTGGCCCTGCGCACGCTGGGAGACCGTGAGGAGGCCGCTGACGCCGTCCAGGACGCACTGGTCTCCGCCTATCGGGCCGCCCACACCTTCCGTGGCCAGTCGGCCGTCACGACCTGGCTGCACCGCATCACCGTGAACGCCTGCCTGGACCGCGCCCGCAAGGCCGCCTCCAGGAAGACCTCCCCCGTCGATGACACCGAACGTCTGGAACAGCTCCTAGAGCCCCACGAGTCCGCCTCCGCTCCGGCAGAGCGCAACGACCTGCACCGCGAACTGGTGACGGCCCTGAGCACCCTCCCGGCCGACCAGCGCGCCGCCCTCGTCCTCGTGGACATGCAGGGCTACCCCGTCGCAGAGGCGGCCACCCTCCTCGACGTACCCGTCGGCACGGTGAAGAGCCGCTGTGCCCGGGGCAGAGCCAGACTGCTCCCACTCCTCACCCACCTCCGGTCGGAGAACAGAAGCAGCAAGAGCAGCAACAAATCGGAGGGTGGAAGGAACCGGACGCAGGGGGCATCCGTCCCACCGGCAGCGGGACCGCACGACGCGGGTCCCCATGACGCAGGGCCAAGCGATTCAGCTGCTGTGAAGGGCGGAGGTGGGCGAGCGTGACATCCACGACGGATACGGCCGGGCACCCGGATGTCGCGGAGATCTCCGACCTCACCGAAGGTCTGCTCCCGCCCTCCCGTACCGCGGACGTTCGACGGCATCTGGACGACTGTGCCCTCTGCGCCGATGTGTACGACTCCCTGGAGGAGATCCGTGGGCTGCTCGGCACCCTGCCTGGGCCGACGCGCATGCCCGACGAGGTAGCCGGCCGGATCGATGCCGCACTGGCCGCAGAGGCGCTGCTGAGTGCCGCGACGCCGGATCACACGTCAGAGGACGGCGATCAGGGCCTCACTGTTTCACGTGAAACATCAGCCACGGATTCACGTGAAACGTCGGCCGCGAGTGCCTCCGGTACGCAGTCCGGCTCCGGCTCTGCCCCTTCCGTGAGTCGTCCCTCGGGACACTCCCACGCGGCCACTGGCCCGGGCCGTTCTCATCGGGGACGTCCAGGACGCCACAAGGTGGCCCTCCTCGGTACAGCGTTCACCGCCGCCGCCCTGGGGCTGGGCGCGATCCTCTTTCAGACGTTGGGCGATGACGGCGTCGGCAAGAGCCCTCAGACGGCAACGCAGCAGAGGTCGAAGGACACCTATTCCGAGGGAACGCTGCAGACCCGGGTCACCGACCTTCTCGCGAAGAACAAGAACGGCCGGGACCGCTCGGGCGGCTCGAAGCATCCGTGGGGAGTCGAGTCCAACGGAGCGGACAACGGGTCCGGCGGAGTGGACACCTTGATCACGCCTGCTGTGCAGATCCCCGGCTGCATCCAGCAGGGGACCGGAAGCACCGGCACCGTTCTCGCCGCGGAAAAAGGCACGTACAAGGGAACGAGTGTCTATCTCGTCGTGCTGCCGGATACCTCCGACAGCACGAAGGTCACGGCGTACCTCGTCGACGCGGGCTGTGAGGAACCCGGGGGAACCTCCCCCGGCAAGCTCCTGCTGACCCACTCGTACACCCGCTCCTGAACGCGTGCCCGTAGAGTCCCCCCTTCCCCCGGAATCCCATGGGATCTCTGTACGGCACCCCATCTCCGTGTGCCCGGACACAGCGGGAATGCACGCCCCTTAGGATCCGTTGGGTGGGGTGAGAGTTCTGAGAGAGGCTCCCACCAGCAGTACGTAGCAGTCTCCAGAGACGAGGAATGAAGCCGTGAGCGACGTCCGTAACGTGATCATCATCGGGTCCGGGCCTGCCGGCTACACGGCAGCGCTCTACACCGCGCGCGCGTCGCTGAAGCCGCTGGTCTTCGAGGGCGCCGTCACCGCGGGTGGCGCGCTGATGAACACCACCGAGGTGGAGAACTTCCCCGGCTTCCAGGACGGCATCATGGGCCCCGAGCTCATGGACAACATGCGCGCCCAGGCCGAGCGCTTCGGCGCTGAGCTGGTACCGGACGACATCGTCGCCGTCGACCTGTCGGGCGAGATCAAGACGGTCACGGACACCGCCGGAACCGTGCACCGCGCCAAGGCCGTCATCATCACCACGGGCTCGCAGCACCGCAAGCTGGGCCTGCCCAGGGAGGACGCCCTCTCCGGACGCGGCGTCTCCTGGTGTGCCACCTGCGACGGCTTCTTCTTCAAGGACCAGGACATCGCCGTGATCGGCGGCGGTGACACCGCGATGGAGGAGGCCACCTTCCTCTCCCGCTTCGCCAAGTCCGTGACGATCGTCCACCGTCGTGACAGCCTGCGTGCCTCCAAGGCCATGCAGGAGCGGGCCTTCGCCGACCCGAAGATCAAGTTCGTCTGGGACAGCGAAGTCGCCGAGATCGAGGGCGACCCCAAGCTCTCCGGCTTGAAACTGCGGAACCTGAAGACCGGTGAGATCTCCGACCTGTCGGTGACCGGTCTCTTCATCGCGATCGGCCACGACCCGCGCACCGAGCTCTTCAAGGGCCAGCTCAACCTGGATGACGAGGGCTACCTCAAGGTCGAGGCGCCCTCGACCCGCACAAACCTCACCGGAGTCTTCGGCGCCGGTGACGTCGTCGACCACACGTACCGCCAGGCCATCACCGCGGCCGGCACCGGCTGCTCCGCCGCCCTCGACGCCGAGCGCTACCTCGCCGCCCTCGCGGACAGCGAGACCGCCGCGGCTGCCGCAGTCTGACCCCCGTCCGCCCCACCGCACCAACCAGCTAAGGAGCCCGCCGTGGCCGGCACCCTCAAGAACGTGACCGACGATTCCTTCGAGCAGGACGTCCTCAAGAGCGACAAGCCTGTCCTGGTGGACTTCTGGGCCGCCTGGTGCGGTCCGTGCCGCCAGATCGCGCCGTCCCTCGAAGCGATCGCCGCCGAGTACGGCGACAAGATCGAGATCGTCAAGCTCAACATCGACGAGAACCCGGGTACGGCTGCCAAGTACGGCGTCATGTCCATCCCGACCCTGAACGTCTACCAGGGTGGCGAGGTCGCCAAGACCATCGTCGGTGCCAAGCCGAAGGCCGCGATCGTGCGGGACCTCGAGGACTTCATCGCCGAGTAGCAGACGAGCAGCCGCACCCACGCGGCGCGTGTTTCACGTGAAACACGAATGGGCCAGTCCTTTCCGGGCTGGCCCATTCGCTTTGTCGTCCCAGACACCGATCACAGGTACAGAACCCCGACCACGGGCCGCGCCACTATCTACAACGGGCGGAGCGCCGGTTCCTTCTGTACGACCCCGAGGAGACGGTCCAGCGCCATCTCCACGTCTTCCTTCCAGGAGAGCGTCGTCCGCAGCTCCAGCCTCAGACGCGGGTAGGCGGGGTGGGGCCGCACGGTTTTGAAGCCCACCGCCAGGAGATGGTCTGCCGGCAGTAGACAGGCCGGTTCCCTCCAGCGTGCGTCCCCGAAAGCCTCGATCGCCTTGAAGCCCCGGCGCAGCAGATCCTTGGCGACCGTCTGGACCATCACCCGGCCCAGTCCCTGGCCCTGGTAGCCAGGCAGGATGAAGGCGGTCATCAGCTGGACGGCGTCCGGTGAGACCGGACTCGTGGGGAACGCGGTGGCGCGGGGAACATACGCCGGGGGTGCGTACAAGACGAAGCCCACCGGCACGTCGTCCACGTACACCACGCGGCCACAGGAGCCCCATTCCAGCAGGACCGCGGAGATCCACGACTCCTTCTCCAGCTCGGAGGTTCCCGCCTTTACCGCGGCTTCCCCCGTGACTGGGTCCAGCTCCCAGAAGACGCACGCCCGACAGCGCTGGGGAAGATCTGGAAGGTTGTCCAGCGTGAGCGGTACGAGCCGACGCCCCATGAAGGATGTTCCTCGCTTCCTTCGCCCGCGGCGCCGCGGGCGGCAGTCAGAGCGCTTCGCTCCCTGAGCAGGCTACCGACGAACCCGCCGACCGCCGCCAGGCTCAGACCCGCGGTCACCAGTCCGGTACGGCTCACGCTGTGCATGGCCCCTGCCTCCCCGATGAAGGTGCCTCAGGTGGATACGCCGTACCCGATCGCATCGTATCCACGATGCGATTCCATCGATACCGTCAGAAAGCAAAGAGCGGGCCGTGTTCCGGTACACACCGGACATGACCCGCTCTTGTGGTCGGTGGATCCGAGATCTCCCGACCGGGATGCTCAGTCCTCCGTGTTCTCCGAGTCCTCCGGGTCGCCGTCCAGGAGGCTCCTCTGCAGGACGGGTCCTTCGCCCGGGGCCAGAGACCCGAGGATCCGCTCGAGATCGTCCATCGAGGCGAACTCGACGGTGATCTTTCCCTTCTTCTGTCCCAGGTCGACCTTCACCCGCGTCTCGAAGCGGTCTGAGAGACGCGTGGCGAGATCACTGAGCGCCGGGGAGAGCCGAGCGCCCGCCCGGGGCCCCTTGGACCGCGGAGCGGTCTGCGGCCGGGACCCCATGAGGGTGACGATCTCCTCGACGGCCCGCACCGACAGCCCTTCGGCCACGATGCGGTGGGCCAGCCGGTCCTGCTCCTCCGAGTCAGCCACGGAGAGCAGGGCCCGCGCGTGACCCGCGGAGAGAACTCCGGCAGCCACGCGACGCTGGACCGCCGGCGAGAGCTTCAGCAGACGCAGGGTGTTGGAGACCTGGGGGCGGGAGCGCCCGATACGGTCTGCCAGCTGATCGTGCGTGCAGTTGAAGTCCTGGAGCAGCTGGTCGTAGGCGGCTGCCTCTTCCAGCGGGTTCAGCTGGGCGCGGTGCAGGTTCTCCAGCAGTGCGTCCAGGAGGAGCTTCTCGTCCTCGGTGGCGCGCACGATCGCCGGAATGGCGTCCAACCCGGCTTCACGGCAGGCCCGGAAACGCCGCTCGCCCATGATGAGCTCGTAGCGCGTCGGCCCCACCTGGCGCACGACGACGGGCTGGAGGAGCCCGACCTCCTTGATGGAGGTGACGAGCTCGGACAGGGCGTCCTCGTCGAAGACCTCACGGGGCTGACGCGGGTTGGGGGTGATGAAGTCGAGCGGTAGCTCCGCGAAGTGCGCACCGACCGGCGCGGGAAGCGTCTCCGGGCCTCCGCTCGCGGCAAACTCGTCGGCTTCTTGTGAAACCGATGGCAGTGTGGCCACCTTCGCCACGGCCACTCCCCGTTCCGCGGTGAGCACGGGCGCGCCCGTCGGTGAGGTGGAGAGTCCACCTACCGGCGAGGAAGCCGCCCTCTCCCCTGTCGGAGCCGCAGGGATCAGTGCGCCGAGACCCCGCCCCAGCCCTCGTCGTCGCTCGCTCACTGGATCCCCTCCACAATGTTCTGACTGTTCTGTCCGCCCACATGGGCGTTCTGTGGGTCGTAGGCCATACCCACTCCTCGGAGAGCGATTTCTCGTGCGGCCTCAAGATACGAGAGGGCACCACTCGACCCTGGATCGTAGGTCAGCACCGTCTGTCCGTAACTGGGGGCCTCGGAGATACGGACCGAGCGAGGAATGCTCGTCCGCAGCACCTCCTCGCCGAAGTGGCTGCGTACCTCGTCCGCGACCTGGGACGCCAGGCGGGTCCTGCCGTCGTACATGGTGAGCAGGATCGTCGATACATGAAGGTTCGGGTTGAGGTGCCCCCGTACCAGATCGACGTTGCGCAGGAGCTGTCCCAGCCCTTCCAGCGCGTAGTACTCGCACTGGATGGGGATGAGGACCTCCGCACCCGCGACCAGCGCGTTGACCGTCAGGAGGCCGAGCGACGGCGGGCAGTCGATGAGGATGTAGTCCAGCGGCTGCTCATAGGCCTGGATCGCTCGTTCCAGTCGGCTCTCCCGCGCGACCAGGGACACCAGCTCGATCTCCGCACCGGCGAGATCGATCGTGGCCGGGGCGCAGAAGAGTCCCTCCACATCGGGGACCGGCTGGACGACCTCGGAGAGCGGTCTGCTGTCGATCAGCACGTCGTAGATGGAAGGAACCTCGGCGTGGTGATCGATACCCAGCGCGGTGGAAGCGTTGCCCTGAGGGTCGAGGTCGATCACGAGGACACGACCGCCGTGCAGGGCCAGCGAGGCGGCAAGATTGACCGTGGTGGTGGTCTTACCGACCCCGCCCTTCTGGTTGGCGACCACCATGACGCGGGTTTGCTCAGGCCGGGGCAGGCCCTCGCCGGCGCGACCTAGCGCCTCCACCGCCAATTGGGCAGCACGACCGATGGGAGTGTCGTCCATCGGAGGCGGTGTTTCACGTGAAACATCCGCCCCCATCGACTCGGTACGGGGACCGGGGACCGGATCGGTCATCGGTCCCGCGATGTTGGCGTCGGACCGCAAGGATTCACTCTCCTCGACTTCAGGCTCGCAATGAACAGAGCCTCCCATGCCTTCGGGGTCGTGAACCAGCGAGGCCCGTGCTTCTGTGGAGAAATCCACCTCTGTGGACACCTCCACCCCCTCTCGGAGTGAACCAAGAGGTTGCCGATCGCGGGGTTCGGCCGCGGCGCGGCCGCGACTGATGATGCCGTGCAACAGTGAGCGACGTTTCACGTGAAACACGATGCAAGGCCGCCACGGCCACGACGGCGCGACACTCCGAGGGACATGGTGGGGCAGCTTGTGTGGAGTACGGCTCGCCGTCAGGACGGATCAGCCGCAGTGACGAAAAACTCCCGGCTCCGCACGCCGGAGCCGGGAGTCCAGGTCGACCGGTCTCGCGGGGTCAGCGGCGGCGCCGCGTTCGGCCGGTGCGCGCCGCCTTGGCTCGCTTGGCCGCGAAGCGCACACCGCCCGGACTCTCCCCGACCTCGACACGCACGACGGTGGAGAGGGGATCAACCACTCCCTCGCCGACGTGAAGGACGGAGGTCTTCACCGCACCGAGCTTACTGAGTGCCGTTGTGGCGCTCTTCAGCTCCTCCTCCGCGGTGTCACCCTTCAGCGCGAGCATCTCGCCGTACGGGCGCAGCAGGGGGATCCCCCACGCCGCCAGACGGTCCAGAGGCGCCACAGCGCGGGCCGTCACCACGTGCACGGGGGGAAGCTTGCCCATGACCTCCTCTGCACGGCCACGGACAACCGTCACATGGTCGAGTCCGAGCAGCTCCACGACCTCGGTCAGGAAGTTCGTGCGCCGCAACAGCGGCTCAAGGAGCGTGATCTTGATGTCCTCGCGGACGAGTGCCAGCGGAATACCGGGCAGCCCGGCGCCCGAGCCGACATCGCACACCGTCACGCCCTCGGGTACGACCTCCGAGAGCACCGCGCAGTTCAGCAGGTGCCGCTCCCACAGTCGGGGCACTTCACGCGGGCCGATCAGACCCCGCTCCACTCCGGCCTCCGCCAGGAGCTCCGCGTACCGGACCGCGTCCGCGAAGCGATCACCGAATACCTCGCGCGCCTGCTCGGGCGCGGGAGGAAGCTCCGCTGCCTCCGTCACGGGGGACCGTCCTTCCGTACCGCTTAAGCGCACTGAGCGCTGACCACCAGGACTATCAGGCTGACAAAGTTCGGCCCCGCCTGCTCAACAGACGGGGCCGGAGGAACATACGTACCGATCAGGCGGGAAGTACGACGACGAAGCGCTCCGGCTCCTCGCCCTCGGACTCGCTGCGCAGACCCGCGGCCTTCACCGCGTCGTGGACCACCTTGCGCTCGAAGGGCGTCATCGCCTTCATCTTCACCGGCTCGCCGGAGCTCTTGACCTCGGCCGCTGCCTTGGCGCCGAGCTCGGAGAGCTCCTCACGCTTCTTGGCCCGGTAGCCCGCGATGTCCAGCATCAGCCGGCTGCGGTCCCCGGTCTCCCGGTGGACGGCCAGGCGTGTGAGCTCCTGGAGGGCCTCAAGCACCTCGCCGTCACGGCCGACGAGCTTCTGCAGATCGCGGCCGGCTACGTCGCTGATGATCGAGACAGCGGCGCGGTCGGCTTCGACGTCCATGTCGATGTCGCCGTCGAGGTCGGCGATGTCCAGCAGACCCTCGAGGTAGTCCGCCGCGATCTCGCCTTCCTGCTCCAGGCTGGTCAGGGTGTCGCCCTCGGCGGCGGCGGAGGTGGTGCCTTCCGTCACGGGATGGACTCCTTCTTACTTCTTGGACGGGGACTTGGGCCGTTGCGGGCCCTTGCGCTGTCCGGACTGGGCTTTGCTGCGGGCACCGGCGCCCGGCTTGCTGCCGCCGCCTGCCGGCTTGGGGGCGGCTTGGGCGTCCTGTGGCTCGTCGGACTTGATCAGCGAGGTCTTCGGCTCGGGCTCGTCCGCCGTCTTCGCCGTACCGGTCGTCGTGCTCGACTGGCGCTGGGACTTGGACTGGCGCTTCGGCTGCTGGCGCTTGGGAGCACCGCTGCCAGTGGTGATCGTGGTGCCGTCCTCGTTCTCGACGACCGCCGCGCTGTCGCCCTTCATCACGGCGCCGTCGGGCTCGGCGACGAGACCCGCCTTGGTCAGGCCGTTGATGAACTTGCGCTCGAACTCGTTCCGGTCGCGGCCCTTGCCGACGATCGTCTTGATGATCGTCTTCTCGCGCCGGTTGCGGCTCTTGCCGTGGTGCGTGACGTGCTTCTGCAGGCGCTCCAGGTACGCGGCCTGGGCCTTGGAGCCCGGAGTCGGGTTGTTGCGGATGACGTACATCTGCTGGCCCATGGTCCACACGTTGGTGGTCAGCCAGTAGACGAGGACACCGACCGGGAAGTTGATGCCGAAGACGGCGAACATGACCGGGAAGACGTACATCAGCATCTTCTGCTGCTGCATGAAGGGCGTCTTCACCGTGGTGTCGACGTTCTTCGTCATCAGCTGACGCTGGGTGTAGAACTGCGAGCCCGACATCAGCACGATCATGATCGCGGTGACGACACGGACGTCCGTGATCTGGGCGTGGAGCTGGGCGACCTTGTCGGCGCTGTCGGTGAACTTCGCGGCGAGCGGGGCACCGAAGATGTGCGCGTTACGGGCGCTGGCGAGCAGCTGATCGTCGATGACGCCGATCGTCTTGCCCGTCGCGATGCCGTTGAGCACGTGGTAGAGGGCGAAGAAGAACGGGGACTGCGCCAGGATGGGAAGGCACGAGGAGAGCGGGTTGGTACCCGACTCCTTGTACAGCTTCATCATCTCTTCGGACTGACGCTGCTTGTCGTTCTTGTAGCGCTCCTGGATCTTCTTCATCTCGGGCTGCAGGGTCTGCATGGCCCGAGTGGCCTTGATCTGCTTCACGAAGAGCGGGATCAGGCAGATACGGATCAGGATCACCAAGGACACGATCGACAGGCCCCAGGCCCAGCCCGTATCGGGACCGAAGATCTTCCCGTACACGGAGTGGAACTGGACGATGACCCAGGAAACGGGTGTCGTGATGAAGCTGAAAAAACCGGCAATCGTGTCCACTAATCAAGCTCCTTGAGCATGGGACGGAGTCTCGGCGGCCGGGCCCGGGGCAGTGGTCTCCCCGGTGGCCGGTTCGGCGGCGGAGGTTCCGCCCTTGCGTGCGCGCCAGGCGTCGCGCACCAACTCGTGCCATCGCGGACGCTTGCGCGGCGGGACATGGTCCACACCGCCCAGCGACCAGGGATTGCACCGGAGGATGCGCCAGGCGGTGAGTGCCGTTCCCTTGATCGCACCGTGGCGGTCGATGGCCTGGTAGCCGTAGTGGGAGCACGACGGGTAGTACTTGCACACCGGCCCCAGCAGCGGGCTGATCGTCCACTGGTAGAGCTTGATGAGAGCCAGCAGCGGGTACTTCATCGCGCGCCCCCTCCCAGCAGCCGCTGAAGAGCGGCATCCAGGTCTTGGGCCAGCTGTTCATGGTCGGCGTCGCCCGCACCGGGCAGCGCTCGTACGACTACCAGGCTACCGGGGGCCAGCAGACCGACCCGGTCACGCATCAGATGGCGAAGCCTGCGCTTCACCACGTTGCGTACGACGGCTCCACCCACGGCTTTGCTCACGACGAAACCCGCACGCGTCGGGGGAGCGCTCTCCCCAGGCGCGTGCGGGTCCGTTGCACCGCTACGAAGGTGGACGACGAGGAGCGGGCGTCCGGCCCGGCGTCCTCGGCGTACCGCGGTCGCGAAGTCCTCGCGCCGCCTCAGCCGATGCTCGGAAGGCAGCACGTCATGACCTGTAACTGATCAGGCGGACAGGCTCGCGCGACCCTTGCCACGGCGGTTCGCGAGAATCGCGCGGCCGGCACGGGTGCGCATCCGCAGGCGGAAGCCGTGGGTCTTGGCGCGACGACGGTTGTTCGGCTGGAAGGTGCGCTTGCTCACTCGGGGGCTCCAGAAAGAATCGGTGGTGGCGGGGTGCCGTCCTGGCTGTCACCGTGCGCCCACGAGTAGCTCGCATTACGCCCGAGTGCACCGCTTCCCGATCGCTGTTCGCGATCTGTGCCCATCGGAGGCAGGCGGCAGCAGCCATCGACAACTCGACCTGGTTACGGTACGCGCGGCTGCGCCATTCGGTCAAACCAGCACCTGGCGAGAGACACTGTCCACAGGCTGGGGACAACAACTTGAACCACAGCGGTCGCCCTGACTACCGTGGCTGAACTCCGATTCGTTCCCTTCCCCCCGCCCGAGCGGTTCTGTTCCCCGTCCCACCCGACTGACTTCCCAACCTGTTCCCAGAACCACACGTTCGTGGGACCCGTGAGAGAGCGTGCCCTGTGGCTGACGTACCTGCCGATCTTGCCGCAGTGTGGCCACGCGTACTGGAACAACTCCTCGGTGAGGGCCGCGGGCAGGGTGTCGAGGTCAAGGACGAGCACTGGATCAAACGCTGCCAGCCCCTGGCCCTGGTCGCGGACACCGCCCTGCTCGCCGTTCCGAACGAGTTCGCGAAGGGCGTACTGGAAGGACGCCTCGCGCCGATCGTCAGCGAGACGCTGAGCCGTGAATGCGGGCGCCCGATCCGTATCGCGATCACCGTCGACGACTCGGCCGGCGAGCCCCCGCCGCCTCCCGTCCAGCCCCGGTACGACGAGTCCGACCCCTCCTCGGCCGCGGGCCAGGGCCGCGACCCGTACGACGGCCAGGGCGCCGAGGACCGCAACCCCTACGGCGGCCAGGGCCGCGATGAGCGCCCGGGCTATGACTCCCAGGGGCGCGACGACCGCAACGGCTACGACTCGGGCCGTGACGATCGCAACACCTACGACACACAGCGGCGCGAAGGTTACGAGGGGTACGGGCGCCACCGCGCCGACGCCCGACGCGACGACCGCCGCGACGAACGGCGTGAGGACCACCGCGGCGAACACCGGGGAGGCCGCGCCGACCAGCTGCCCGGCGCACCCGGCGACCAGCTGCCGCCCGGCCGCTCCGACCAGCTGCCGACCGCCCGCCCCGCGTACCCGGACTACCAGCGTCCGGAACCCGGCGCCTGGCCCCGGCACAGTCAGGACGACTACGGCTGGCAGCAGCAGCGCCTCGGCTTCCCGGAGCGCGACCCGTACGCCTCGCCGTCGCAGGACTACCGACCGCAGTCCCTGGAGCGCCCGCCCTACGAGCAGCAGCGCCAGGACTACGACCAGCCGCGCTCCGACTACGACCAGCGTCCCGACCGCCGCGACCTCCAGGACCCGTCCTCGGGCGGCGGCCACCTGCACCGCGGCGGCCCCTCGCTGCCGGGTTCCGGCGGTGCCCCGGGTCCGCTGGCCGCCAAGCCCGCGCCGGCCTCCGGTCCGGGTGAGCCCACCGCGCGCCTCAATCCGAAGTACCTCTTCGACACCTTTGTGATCGGTGCCTCGAACCGCTTCGCGCACGCCGCCGCGGTCGCCGTCGCCGAGGCGCCGGCGAAGGCGTACAACCCGCTCTTCATCTACGGGGAGTCGGGTCTCGGCAAGACGCACCTGCTGCACGCGATCGGGCACTACGCCCGCAGCCTCTATCCGGGCACCCGCGTGCGGTACGTGAGCTCCGAGGAGTTCACCAACGAGTTCATCAACTCCATCCGCGACGGCAAGGGCGACAGCTTCCGCAAGCGCTACCGCGAGATGGACATCCTGCTGGTCGACGACATCCAGTTCCTGGCGGACAAGGAGTCGACGCAGGAGGAGTTCTTCCACACCTTCAACACGCTCCACAACGCGAACAAGCAGATCGTGCTCTCCAGCGACCGGCCGCCCAAGCAGCTGGTGACGCTGGAGGACCGGCTGCGGAACCGTTTCGAGTGGGGGCTGATCACGGACGTCCAGCCGCCCGAGCTGGAGACGCGTATCGCGATCCTCCGCAAGAAGGCGGTGCAGGAGCAGCTCAACGCCCCGCCGGAGGTCCTGGAGTTCATCGCGTCGCGGATCTCGCGCAACATCCGCGAGCTGGAGGGCGCGCTGATCCGGGTGACGGCGTTCGCGTCGCTCAACCGGCAGCCGGTGGACCTCGGCCTGACGGAGATCGTCCTGAAGGACCTCATCCCGGGCGGCGAGGACTCGGCTCCGGAGATCACCGCGCCCGCGATCATGGCGGCCACCGCCGACTACTTCGGTCTGACGGTGGACGACCTGTGCGGGTCCTCGCGCAGCCGGGTCCTGGTGACCGCACGCCAGATCGCCATGTACCTGTGCCGTGAACTGACCGACCTGTCACTGCCGAAGATCGGTGCCCAGTTCGGCGGCCGCGACCACACGACCGTCATGCACGCCGACCGCAAGATCCGCGCGCTGATGGCCGAGCGCCGCTCGATCTACAACCAGGTCACCGAGCTCACCAACCGCATCAAGAACGGCTGACGGACGCGGCCTCACGCCGGCCGAGGCGCCCCCGGGACACGCTCCCGCGGGCGCCTTCCGTTTCTCCCCGCCGTCCCGGGCGTCCCCGGCGCCACCGCTCCCGCCGTCCCCGTGGGGGTCACCGCGGGCGTCCCCGCGGCTCGGCTCCCCACGTCTCCAGGCCGCCGCTCCCCGCGCGTTCGTCCCGTTCTCCTCGGTCTGCCAAGCGCTTTCGAGAGCTTCCGCCACCCGCGCCGCCTCCGCCCCACGCGCGTTCCGGCTTCGCCCCACGCCCCCGGGAGCGCCGCCGGGCACCCTCCGCGACGCCGTTCCGGCCCCCTCCGAGGCACTCCTCGTCCGCTTTCAGCGGCCGCCCGGCGTCGTTCAGACGTCATGCCCTCGGCACCGTCTGTTCGAATACGCGCAGGGTTACGGCCACTCTCCACAGATTCGGTGACTTTCTGACGTCCACACCCTGGGGACCACGAAGTTGTCCCGATCGTGTCCACAGGGGGTGCGGTCGTAGGACCATCGGTCCAGGTCAGCCCCCTGTGGATTCGTGGACGAACGTTCTCCACAGACTGTGGACAAAGAAATGATCCACAGGGTGTGCGTGGAGTTGTCCACCGGCAACCCACAGGTCAGCGCCTGTTGTCCCCAGTGAATCCCAGCTTCTCCACACCTCTGTCCACTGTTCGGCAACAAGACGCGCCCTCTCACCGTGTCGAGTGAAAGGCGTCACACCGAGGTGCCAGGTTGGCCTGTGGGGAACGTGGGTAAAGCTGGGGACGGCGCTGGGGAGAAGTGGCCCGAGGCTGTGCATCGTGTGTGCAGAACTTTTCGCCATCCACAGATGCCCCCGGTTTTCCACCGCCTCCACCCACAGGGTCGGTGGACAAAAAATCCAGGCTGACCTGCGAAAACAGGGTTATCCACGGTTTCCACAGGGCCTACTACTAAGACCAACTAGAGAGAGCCTGAGAACCGTTTCGAAGTGGGGGCTGTGCACAACTCGCTCCCGGAGCCCTGACTGCCGCTCGGCACGACTTGACCCCGAGGGGCACCGACTGTCAGTGCGGTGCGTCAGACTGTTCCCCGGTGTCCTTCCCCTCACAGGGTCGAAAGACACCGAGTCAGACGACGAAGGCCAGCAGGGCGAGAGCGCCGGCAACAGACGGAGGCGGCAACGGTGAAGATCCGGGTGGAACGCGACGTACTCGCGGAGGCAGTGGCCTGGGCGGCTCGCAGCCTCCCGGCCCGTCCGCCGGCGCCTGTGCTCGCCGGCCTCCTTCTGAAGGCCGAGGAGGGCGCCCTGAGCCTCTCCAGCTTCGACTACGAGGTCTCGGCGCGTGTCTCCGTCGACGCGGAGGTCGAGGAGGAGGGCACCGTCCTGGTCTCAGGCCGCCTGCTCGCGGACATCTGCCGGGCCCTCCCCAACCGGCCGGTGGAGATCTCCACAGACGGTGTACGGGCGACCGTGGTCTGCGGCTCCTCCCGGTTCACCCTCCACACCCTGCCTGTGGAGGAGTACCCGGCGCTGCCGCAGATGCCGGGGGCGACCGGCACCGTCCCGGGCGAGGTCTTCGCCTCGGCCGCCGCGCAGGTGGCCATCGCCGCCGGGCGCGACGACACGCTTCCCGTCCTCACCGGTGTGCGCATCGAGATCGAGGGCGACACGGTCACGCTGGCCTCCACCGACCGCTACCGCTTCGCGGTCCGCGAGTTCCTGTGGAAGCCGGAGGACCCGGACGCGTCCGCGGTCGCCCTGGTGCCCGCCAAGACGCTCCTGGACACCGCCAAGGCCCTCACGAGCGGCGACAGCGTGATCCTGGCGCTGTCCGGCTCCGGCGCGGGCGAGGGCCTGATCGGCTTCGAGGGCGCAGGGCGGCGTACGACCACCCGGCTGCTCGAAGGCGATCTCCCGAAGTACCGCTCGCTGTTCCCCACGGAGTTCAACTCCATCGCCGTCATCGAGACAGCCCCCTTCGTGGAGGCCGTCAAGCGTGTGGCCCTGGTCGCCGAGCGCAACACCCCGGTGCGGCTGAGCTTCGAGCAGGGTGTGCTGATCCTGGAGGCCGGCTCCAGCGACGACGCACAGGCTGTGGAAAGGGTCGACGCCCAACTGGAGGGCGACGACGTCTCGATCGCCTTCAACCCGACGTTCCTGCTCGACGGTCTGAGCGCCATCGACTCCCCGGTCGCGCAGCTGTCGTTCACGACGTCCACGAAGCCCGCGCTGCTGAGCGGCAGGCCCGCCCTGGACGCCGAGCCGGACGAGGCCTACAAGTACCTGATCATGCCGGTGCGCCTGTCCGGCTGAGGCCCTGAGCCCGCCCGCCGACCCGGTCGGCGGGCGGATCCGCAGGTGGGGCGTAACGCCTGAGCGGCTATGCCCACAGGTGTGCGTGAGCGTCCGGGTTTAGGCTCGGACGCAGGTACGAAAGTGCCCTCACGCCACGTCGCAAACCTAAGGAACAACTGATGGAGCTCGGTCTCGTCGGCCTCGGCAAGATGGGCGGCAACATGCGCGAGCGGATCCGCCGCGCAGGCCACACCGTCATCGGATACGACCGCAACCCGGAACTCGC
>NZ_JBEXHZ010000006.1:0-260538 GCF_040608315.1 Streptomyces sp. NPDC005195 | reverse complement strand
CGCCGCCGCGGCATGGGAGGATTGCATCTCGGAAGTGCCTTGCCGATCGTGCCTGATGTGGTCCTAGAGAAACCCCATCATCGCAGGTCACAAGGTACTTCCTCGTTTCCGGAGAAACTATCCACAGGCATCAATCCGGTGGATCCGGGCTGAACCCGACGGCCGCGCTCGGCAAACGGGGGAGGTCGCCGGCGGAATCCAGCTCATCGCACTGCTGATCACCACGCGTCCGAGAATGTCCCGCCGAGCAGCAGCAAGTTGCGCAAGCCGATACGGACCAAGATCCGGACGATTTCCGGACCAGCCCCCGCCAGAGAGCCGCAACAATTAGCGGTCGAGTTGTCGCGGGGCTCCGGGTGGCCAAGTTCTTTGAGCCGTCAAGCGGCGACAAGCTCACGGCTATACCTGGAACCTCCCGGCTTCCCCGATCCTACGAATGATCAGATCCGACCCGCTTGAAAAGCAGGGCAAGCTCGGTGACTGATTTTGCACGCCCGCGCCGGGCGGGTTTGGTATCAACTGCTCGAGCGCAGTGATTGGACGGCGTTGTCGATCTCCAGGTCGATGAGGCGTTGTGCGTCGATGGTGTGGTTGGCGAAGATGCCTGTGAGTTCGAGACTCACAATGCCGTGAACTCGCGTCCAGAGCAGGATGGCGGCGCGGGCGGTGTGTGGCGTGGTGCCGGACCGTTCCTGCGCGTGGGCCCACAGTCGCAACTGGCCGTCCAGTGTCTGGTCATCGCTGGCGACTTCGGCGGGTGCCGGGTCCTCGAGACCGACCAGCAGGTCGATGAGCAGGGCCATCGCCTTGTCGAGCGGGGTCTGGGTGGCGACGTCGCCGGTTGCGTTGTCGGGTCGTTCGCCGAACAGCATGCCGTAGCGCCGCCGGTGGTGTAGCGCCCAGTTGCGGTATGCGAGGACCAGCCGCCCCACTTGCACACGCGGTGCGCCTCGGTCGTCCGCCACGGCCTGGGTCATCGCCGTCGCGAGCTGCTGATATGACTGCATCGTTAGGTGCGCCACGAGCGCGTCCCGGGACGGAAAATAGCGGTAGACAGCCGGCGCGGACATTGCCATCCTGCGGGCCAGCGCCGCGATCGACAGCGCGTGTACGCCACCCACATCGATGATCGCGAACGACTCGTCCTCGATCTCCTGGAACGTCTGGGCCCTCAGGCGCGCACGCCTGCTCACTGTCTGCGCCTCCTCAGCCATTGTCACATCGTAACTGACCTTACGGATTGACGTAGTGCGATGGGTCAGTGCATTGTTACGACCATTAACTAAGTGACTGGCAATCGCGCAGGCCTGAGGAGTCGAACATGTCCGAGAGTGACGCAGCTGCTGAGGCCACCGGGACCGTCACCGAAGTGGTGCTGGCGGGCAAGGTCGAACCCTCCGGCCTGCGGCTGGTACGGCGTGTACTCCCCGCGCCTGCTGCCGGCCAGGCCCTGGTGCGCGTCGAGTCGACCGCTGTGTCGTTCGCTGAGAGGGCAATGAGCCGGGGCCGCTACTACGGCCAGCCCCCGTTCCCCTTCGTGCCCGGCTACGATCTCGTCGGCGTCGTCGAGGCAGTCGGCCCCGGAGTCGACCATGCGCTGGTCGGCCGACGGGTCGCCGCGCTGACCAAAACCGGCGCCTGGACCACTGCTGCCCTGCTGACCGCCGCCGACCTGGTGGAAGTACCCGACGCGATCGGCCCCGACGAGGCGGAGACACTGATCGTCAACGGACTGACCGCGTATCAGATGCTCCACCGCAGTGCAAAAGTACGGGCCGGGCAGACCGTACTCGTCCTGGGCGCCGCTGGTGGCGTGGGCTCGGTCCTGGTGCAACTCGCCAAGGACGCCGGCGCACGCGTGATCGGCACAGCCAACCCGCACCATCACAAGCCGCTGCGCGCGCTGGGTGTGGAGCCGATCGACTACCGGGATCCCGACCTGGCCGCCCGCGTCCGGGAACTGGCCCCAGACGGTGTGGACGCCGTGTTCGACCACCTCGGCGGCGCAAGCGTGACTCTCTCCTACCGACTGCTCAACCGCACCGGCACGCTGGTCTCCTACAGCATCGCGGCCAAGCTCGACGACACCAGGCCCTTGCTGCTCGACTTCCTGCCACTGCTGGCCAAGCTGGTGTTCTGGAACTACCTGCCCACGCGCAAACACGCAACCTTCTACGACATCTGGGCCGGCGCCGGAAAGCCGGACTCGGCCAAGCGCGAAGCGTTCCGGACGCGGGTGCGTACTGACCTCACGCACATCTTCGGCCTGTTGCACGACGGCGTACTCACCGCGAAAATCGCCGCACGCTTTCCGCTGAACGAGGTGGCCACAGCCATGGAACTCGCCGAATCCTCCGGCCGCACCAACCTCGGCAAAATCATCCTCGCGCCCTGACCTCCCCCAGGACCACTGGTCGAACGAGCGAGCGCGAATCGACAGCCGCCACTGGCTGTACCGCTACAACATCCGACGCCGGCATTCCCGCTTCGGCCAGCGGCCTCCGATCGCCTTCGAGACCACCTTCCAACGAACATCAAATACCGTGGCTCGAGCCACCGGCCAGGCGAACACGCCGTCGGCGAGGGTGTCAGCCCGAGATGGCCGGGGATGCCGGTGAAACGCAGCGGAGAGAAGGCGCAGCCCGCGGCGGCGAATGCGAAGACGACGTTGCCTGGAGGGCCGATCCGGGTGGCCTCGCACACGAGCTTGTGCGCAGCGGCGAGGACTGCCACCACGGCGACCCGAACCACCGTGCTGTCCGTAGCCGCGGCGGTCGCCAGTCCCACCCCGCTGCTCGCGGCCATACCGGGCATGGCAGCGGCCAGGGCGCGGGCGGCGTAGGGCAGGCTGTGCCCGTAAAGCGCGCACGTGGATCCGCCGATGGTGTACACCACGAGTCGGCTCGGCCGGCGGCCAGCAGGATCAGACTCGGCACGGCCGTCGCCACGAGGACACTGAGCGCTGCCCTGGGCCACAGGTCGGTCGCCCGGCCCAGCCGCAACGCATCGGGTGCCCGCAGGGGCCGCAGAAGCCGCATCGGCACGGTCTTCCCGGAGGGGATGAGGTGCTCCTCGTGCGTCACGGCGCGTTGCGGCCTGGACTCGCCCGGCCATGGGCGTGCCCAGGCCGCAACGCTTCGGGATCAGGGACTCAGCGGCCGGGACCCTGGCCTGTGCGACCGGCGGCGAGCCGGCCCTCCAGGCCGGTGATGAGTGTGTCGATCACCAGCCGGAACATGTGGTCCTGATCAGGGCCTGCCCGGTCTGCGTCCGTGGCCTCGTCCACGCCGAAAGCCTCGCCGGGGGGCTTGAGGCTCGCCCACTGCTGGAGCGAGCCGTTGAGTTCGGCGCCGAGGACACCGACGACGACGGCGACCATGAGAGCGGCTGTCTCCGGGACCTGGTGCTGCGACACCCCGGCAGCGGCCACGACCATGGTGAGCGCGGTCCAGAACGGGTCGTCGGGCTGGATGAAGTCCGGCTGGTGACTGAACGAGTAGGCCATCAGCGCGGGGTGACGGTGCGCCAGCGTCCGGAAATCCATGGCGAGCAGGCGGATGCGCTCCTGCCAGGGCGCGTCAGGGAGCGTCACGGTGCGGAACTGGGCTCCGACCATTCTCGCCACGCCGCGCAGCACAGCTTCCTTGTTCGGCACGTGGTGGTACAGCGACATCGGGTTCGCATCGAGCACGGTGGCGAGTTTGCGCATGGTGAGCGCCTCGACCCCGTGCTCGTCGATGAGCCGCAGGGCGGCGGCATAGATCCCGGCCTCGGTCAGAGGCACGTCTCTCTTCCTCGTGCCCCGCGGAGGACGCTTCACCTTCTCTTCCATACCTCGTACGGTACCAGTTTCATACGTCGTATGGAAATGATCTGAATCACCGCACCCACCTGCACGGTCAGGGGTTGCGCCGATTTTCCATACGCCGTACGGTACGGAATCCATACAGCGTATGTTTTTGTGTGGCGCCACGGCATCGACCTGTGCAGCGCGTCCTAGCCCATCCCCCTCCACGCAGAGGAGCAAGTCATGACCACGCACTCCGCGAACGACCTTCGCCCCATCCGGTCCCCGCGTGGGATCCCCCTCCTCGGCAACACGCCGCAGATTCCCAAAGCCAATCCGGTGGAGTACTTCGGTGAGCTGTCCCAGCAGTTCCCCGAGGGCATCTACGGCATGGACATCGCCGGTATCGAGCAGGTCTTCGTCTACGACCCGGACCTGGTGGCCGAGGTCTGTGACGAGACGCGGTTCTTCAAGCAGATCGACAAGACACCGCTGCACCACGTCCGGGACTTCGCGGGGGCGGGCCTGTTCACCGCCCACCAGCACGAAGAGGAATGGGGCATGGCACACCGTGTCCTGCTGCCGGCGTTCAGCCAGCGGGCCATGAAGGCCTACTTCGGGCAGATGCTGGAGATCGCCCAGAACCTGGCGGGCAAGTGGGAGCGCAACGAGGGGAACTCGGTCAACATCACCGACGACTACACCCGCCTGACGCTGGACACGATCGCGCTGTCGGGATTCGGCTACCGGTTCCAGTCCTTCGACAAGGAAGAGCTGCACCCCTTCCTCAATGCGCTGCTGGGCGCGCTGATGGAGTCGCTGCAGCGCTCCCAGGAGCTGCCGATGATGACCAAGCTCCGTAAGGCGGACGACCGGAAGTACCGCGAGAACATCCGGCTGATGCAGGGCCTGGTCGAGAGCGTGATCAAGGAGCGCCGTGAGGTGAAGGGCGCCGGTGAGGACGACCTGCTGGGTCTGATGCTGGAGGCCACGGACCCGGAGACCGGCAATCTGCTGGCCGATGACAACGTCCGCGACCAGGTACTGACGTTCCTGATCGCCGGTCACGAGACCACCAGTGGTCTGCTGTCGTTCGCCACGTACTCGCTGATGCGCAACCCGCACGTCCTGGCCCAGGCCTATGCCGAGGTGGATCGCCTGATGCCCGGCGACACCGTCCCGGACTACGACACGATCATGCAGCTGGACGTCATCCCGCGGGTCCTGGACGAGACCCTGCGCCTGTGGGCTCCGATCCCGGCGTTCGGCAAGGCCCCGCTGCAGGACACCGTCATCGGCGGCCGCTACATGCTCAAGAAAGGCACACGGGTCAACATTCTTGAGGGCCCGCTGCACACCCACCCCAAGGCCTGGGAGCGTCCGGACGAGTTCGACATCGACCGGTGGCTGCCGGAGAAGCGGGCCCAGCAGCACCCGCACGCATACAAGCCGTTCGGCAACGGCGTGCGTGCCTGCATCGGCCGCCAGTTCGCGCTCACCGAGGCCCGCCTGGCCCTGGCGCTGGTGCTGCAGAAGTTCAAACTCTCCGACACCAGCGACTACAAGATGGACGTGCGGGAGGCGCTGACGCGCAAGCCCGGCAACTTCGAGCTGATCGTCCGTCGCCGGCAGGAACACGAGCGGACCGTCTTCAGTGCCGCGGACCTGCAGACCGACGACACGCAGGCGCCGGCCTCGGTCAGCGGCGTCGGCGTCAGCCTCACTGTCGCCTACGCCTCCAGCCTCGGCTCCTGCGAGGATCTGGCGCGCACCATCGCCGACCGCGGTGAGCGCTCCGGCTTCGGCACCACACTGGTGAGCCTGGACGAGCTCGGTGACAACCTGCCCACCGAGGGCCTTCTCGCCGTCGTGGCCGCCAGCTACAACGGCAAGGCGCCCGACAACGCCCAGCGCTTCGACGACCTGCTCACCGCCGGACTGCCCGAGGGCTCGCTGTCCGATGTGCGGTTCGCGCTGCTGGGAGCCGGCAACACCCAGTGGGTGGCTACCTACCAGGCATTCCCCAAGCGGATCGAGGAGGGCCTGCTGGCCGCCGGCGCCACCCCGGTCGTCGAGCGCGGCATCGCGGACGCCGCCGGTGACTTCGACGGCATGGCCACCCGCTGGATGGGCACCCTGTGGGCCACCCTGGCCGAGGAGTACGCCGCCGACACCTCCGAGGCGAGCGGCCCGCGCTACCAGGTCCGGCTGCTCACCGAGTCCGACGTGCGCCCGGCCATCGTCTCCGCGCAGGCGTACCCGCTCACGGTGGTGGCCAACGAGGAACTCGTGGCCGACGCGACCGGCCTGTGGGACTTCAGCATCGAGCCGCCGCGCCCGTCCGCGAAGTCCATCACCGTCGAGCTGCCCGACGGCGTCACCTACGGCACCGGCAACCACCTGGCCGTCTTCGCCAAGAACGAACTCCCCCTGGTGGAGCGCGCACTGCGGCGCCTCGACGTCGAGTACGGCCAGGTGCTCCGGCTCGACCAGCCGGCCGGTGGCCGCACGCACCTGCCGGTAGGCACCCCGGTCACCGCAGGCATCCTGCTCACCGAGTTCCTGGAACTGCAGGACGTGGCCACCCGCTCCCAGATCCACACCCTGGCCGAGTACACCGACTGCCCCTGGACCCGGCCGCAGCTCCAGGCGTACACCGCCGACACGCAAGAGGCCGAGGAGCGCTACCAGCTGGAAATTCTTGGCAAGCGGGTCTCGGTGCTGGGCCTGCTGGAGCGCTTCCCCGCGGTCGAGCTGCCGCTGGCGGTCCTCCTGGAGATGACGGGGCCGATTCGTCCGCGGTTCTACTCCATCTCCTCCGCCCCGTCGGCCAACCCGCGCCACGTGCGCCTGACCGTCGGCCTGCTGGAGGGCCCGGCCCTGTCCGGCGACGGCCAGTACCGCGGCACCTGCTCCTCCTACATCGCGGGCCTTGAGCCCGGGGACGTCGTGTACGGCTACGTCCGTGTGCCCTCCCCGACGTTCGCCCCGCCCGCCGACCCCGCCACGCCGCTGATCCTCATCGGTCCCGGCACCGGCATCGCGCCGCTGCGCGGGTTCCTGGAGGAACGGGCCTCGCAGCACGCCAACGGCACGCAGGTCGGCCTGTCACAGGTCTTCGTCGGCTGCCGCCACCCGGAGCACGACTACTTCTACCGCCAGGAGATGCAGGACTGGGAGCAGGCCGGGATCGCCCAGATCCACACCGCCTTCTCCGCGGTGACCGGTCACCCTGCCCGGTTCGTGCAGAACGCCATCGCGGGCGCTGCCGACAAGGTGTGGCAGGCCATCGAGGACGGCGCGTACATCTACGTCTGCGGTGACGGCCGCCGTATGGCACCCGCCGTCCGCGAGGCACTGGCCGCCATCCACCGCCAGAGGACCGGCAGCGACGACGAGACCGCCCAGCGATGGCTCGCCCAGCTCGAGGCCGAAGAGCGCTACCAGCAGGACGTCTTCGCCTGACCGTCGCACGCCGTCCCGGCATGCGACCCGCAGCCGCCAGGAGGCGTGCGGCAACCCCCGCTACCTGGCGTACGCCTCCTGACCACCACAAGCCATTCAGACACCATTCGGCGCCCATGTCCCGAACCACCGGGCGGTGCCGCTCACAGAAAGCAGATCGTCATGGACACCATGCTCGCCGGACGCTTCCACCTGGACAGCAAGAAGTTCGCCGTGGAGGAAGTGCACATCCCCGTGCCGGGTCCGGGTGAGGTCCTCATCGAGGTGAAGGCCGCGGGCGTCTGCCTCTCGGACGTCCACCTGATCGACGGCTCGCTCGTGCCACTGTTCGCCACCTCCGACACGGTCACCGTGGGCCACGAGGTCGCCGGTGTGGTCCACACCCTCGGCCCCGACCTCAAGCGCGGTCTGGCCGTCGGCACCCGCGTCACCCTGGAGGCGCCGGCAAGACCTGCGGTACGTGCGCCGGATGCGTGCGCCGCCGCCCCTGCACCCAGATGCTCACCGCCGGCATCGACTACGACGGTGGCTGGGCCGAGTACGTGATCGCCCGCGAGGACACGCTCATCCCCATCCCGGACAGCCTGCCCTTCGACCAGGCAGCGATCATCCCCGACGCGGTCTCCACCCCCTACGCCGCCGTCGTCACCACCGCGGGCGTCCGTCCCGCCCAGTCCGTCGGCGTATGGGGCGTGGGCGGAGTCGGCGCCCACACCGTACGCCTCGCCCGCCTGGTCGGCGCCGCGCCGATCATCGCTGTCGACCCGCTGCCCACCGCCCGTGAGCGTGCCCTGGCCTTCGGTGCGGACTACGCCCTGGACCCGGCCGCCCCCGACTTCGCCGACCAGGTCCGCGCGGCCACCGAGGGACGGGGCCTGGACTTCGCCTTCGACTGCGCCGGCGTACCCGCCGTCCGCGAGCAGGCCGCCTCCGTGCTCGGCCTGGGCGGCTCCCTCATCCTGGTGGGCATCACTCCCAGGCCGCTCACCATCACCGAGGGCCTGACCTTCAACTACCTGTGCAAGCAGGTCCGCGGTCACTACGGCGGCAGCCCCGAGTCGGTCTCCGAGCTGGTGCGGCTGACCGCGGCAGGCCGCCTCGACCTGGCTCCCTCCATCACGGACCACATCTCGCTGGCGGACGCGGCCAGCGCGGTCAGCCGTCTGGAGAACAAGATCGGCGACCCCATTCGCCTCATCCTCGTCCCCTGACGCCTGTCAGCAGGACATCAAGCCACGTCGGGCAGGGGTGAGTGGGCGCCGGTGCGTGAGGGAGCACCGGCGCCCACGGTTTCCGGCAACCGTGGAGAGACAGAACCATGCAGACGACCACCGCCCCGGGCCGCGCTCCGCGACGCAAGGATGCTCACTCCAACCACCGACGCATCCTCGCGGCCGCCCGGCAGAAACTGCGGCAGGACCCGACGCGAGCCTCGACAGCATCGCCCAGGCAGCCGGTTTCGCCCGGCGCACCCTCTACGGACACTTCCCGAGCCGGTATGTTCTGGTCGCCGAGCTGGCGCAGGAAGCAACCGTGGACTCCGGCAGGCGTTCCGCGGCCACCGCGTTCCTGGTCGCCGCCGGCGTAGCAGCACAGCCGGCTGCGCTCCAGGTGCAGGTGCAGGACGTTGTCAGGCGGGTTCGGGCAGCCGGCGCCGGGTGACCTCATGTGCGTCGTCCGCAGCGAGGCCGAGCATGCGCAGGACCATCTCGGCCAGGTCGGAGGCGGCCCCGTCGCCGTCCAGGTCCGGGCGGTCCAGCCGGAGAGCCACGAGGGACAGCAGGGTGCCGCCCAGCGCGGACAGGGCGGTGGTCGCGTTGCCGCAGGTAAAACGGCCCGACGCGATACCGATCTCCAGATCGCGCAGGGCCCTCGGGGACAGGCCGCTGTCGGAGTGGATGTGGGACAGGCCGCGGTCACGCAGGATCCGCATCAGTTCCGGATGGGAGTCCGCCATCCGGGCGGTGAGCCGGAATCCGGCCGCGACCAGCTCGGCCGGGTCGTCGATGCCTTCCACACGCGCGTCGATGACCTGCCCGAACTCCTCCAAGGCGTCCGTCACCGCGGCGTCGAACAGCTCGGTCTTCGACTCGAAGTGGTTGTAGAAGGATCCGAAACCGACGTCCGCGCGTTCGGCGATGGCCTGGATGCTGGCGCTGGTGTCCCCGGTCTCCGCGAGGATCTGCCGGGCCGCGCGGACGAGCGCCTGACGGGTCTCGGCGCGGCGCCGCTCAAAGCGGTTCTTGGGCAGGGCTGACGTCGGCATGCGGCCCAGTGTAACCACCGCGACGATGACTCTGCCATTACTGATGAGATCATCAATTATTTGGGCTGCGCCTATTGACGACGAGAAACAGCAGAGTTGATGATTTCCTCATTACGGCAGTGTTGCTTGGAGAACACCATGTCCCACATCCCCGTCAACAAGGGCGGTCCTCTGACGCCCCACCAAGACCTCCACAGTGAGCAGGGCGCTCTGCGTGAAGAACACCCCGGACGAGCCCGCAATCCCGTGATCAAGGTGGCGGACCTGGCCTGGCTGGAGTTCGAGAAGCCGGACCTGGACCAGGCCGAGGTGTTCGCCCGGGACTTCGGCCTCACGATCGCCGCCCGCACCCAGCACGAGCTGTGGCTGCGCGGCACGTTCGCAGGCTCGCCCTGCATGGTCATCCGGCGCGGGAGCGCCTCCCGCTTCCTCGGACCGGCGTTCCGCGCGGCCGAGCGGGCCGATGTGGACCGGCTGGCCGCTGCCGTCGGACACACCGTCCGGGACATCGACGTCCCCGGCGGCGGACGGTCCGTCGCCCTGTTCGATCCCTCGGGCCTCCCGGTCCGGGTGGTGCACTGCGCCGAACCGCTGCCGGCGCTGCCCGAACAGCCGCCGCTGACCCTCAACACCGGCACCGAACCCCGCCGTACGAACACCACACAGCGCCCGCCCCGGGAGCCGTCCCGCATCCAGCGCCTGGGCCATGTGGTGCTGGAGACACGGACGTTCACCCGCACCCTGGACTGGTACCTGGACACCCTCGGGCTGATCGTGTCCGACTTCCTGTTCCTGGACGGGCAGCGCGAGCGCGGGCCGACAATGGCCTTCATCCGCTGCGACCAGGGCGGCACGCCCGTGGACCACCACACCCTCGCCCTGCACCTGGGGCCGGGCACCGGCTACGTCCACTCCGCCTACCAGGTGACCGACCTCGACGCGATCGCCGCCGGCGGGGAGTACCTGGCCGAGCGCGGCTACCGGCGCAGCTGGGGCATCGGCCGGCACATCCAGGGCAGCCAGCTCTTCGACTACTGGCGTGACCCCGACCGCTTCATGCTGGAGCACTTCGCCGACGGCGACCTGTTCTCCTGCGACCTCGAACCCGGATGGGCACCGATGTCGGCCGGCGGCCTGGCCCAGTGGGGCCCGCCCGTCACCCGCGACTTCCTTGGCACCAACCCGTCTCCGGCCAAGCTCCGCGAGGTCATGACGGCCTTGCGCGGCGACAACGAACTCGACCCCGCGCGCCTGCTGGGCCTGATGAAAGCGATGAGCTCATGAGCACCAACGTTCTGCGCACCCCCGACGGCTGGTGGGCCGTCCGGGACGACCGCGCCGTCCGCATCGAGACCAGGGCGGAGACCACCGCCGATCTGCTCGCCGACCGGGCCGCCGTGCGGGAGGCCAGTTCCTCCGGCGAAAGCGGGACGCCCGTCGCCGACCTGGTGACATTGCCCCCGGTCACCACTCCGTGCCGGGTGGTCGCCCAGATGGTCAACTACCGCAGTCACGCCAAGGATTCGGGATTCACCGGCGACATCCCGCCCACCTTCTTCCGCAAGGCGTCCGGCTCGGTCAGCGGCCCGCACGAGACGATCGTCCGCCCGGCGCACGTGCGGTTTCTCGACTACGAGGTGGAACTCGGCCTCGTCATGGGCGCACCCCTGCCGGTGGGCACCGTCGTGGAGGAGCGGGACCTGCCTTCGTATGTCGCCGGACTCGTCCTCACCAACGACGTCAGCGCCCGCGATGTCCAGCTGACCAAGACCCAGTTCTACGAGAGCAAGTCCTACCCGACCTTCACGCCCACCGGGCCGTACCTGGCCCTGCTGGAGCCCGACGACTTCGCCCGCCTGATCGACCTGCGGCTGCGGCTGAACGTCAACGGCGTGCCGCGCCAGGACCGCACCCTCGCCGACATGATCGTCCGGCCGGCACAGGCACTCACCCTGCTCGCCCGCTTCCAGACCCTCGACCCCGGCGACCTGCTGCTCACCGGCACACCCGGAGGTACCGCCCTCAAGGCCCCGCCCAAACCGGTCGAGAAGATCGCCGCCCTGCTGCCGCCCGCACTGAAATGGAAGGCGTTCTTCAACGGCCAGGCCAAGAACCCCCGATACCTGCGCAACGGCGACCTCGTCACCGCCACCATCGCCACCCCCGACGGGCACATCGACCTGGGCGAGCAGCGGACCGCTGTGGCGGACGCGACGTGAGCGCCGCATCCCGCAGACCGGTGGTCATCATCGGCGCAGGACCCGTGGGAGTCACGGCCGCCCTCCTGCTGGCCCGGCACGGGGTGCCCAGCCTCGTCCTGGAACGCCACCAGGACGTCTACCCCCTGCCACGTGCCGTCGTCGTCGACGACGAGGTGCGCCGGATCCTGCAGAGTGTCGGCATTCACGAGGAATTCGCCGCCCTCGCCCGGCCGGCGCGTGGGCTGCGGCTGCTGGACGCCCGGCACCGCATGATCGCCGAATTCACCCGCTCCCAGCACGGACATCACGGCTTCCCCCAGACCAGCATGTTCGACCAGCCGGACCTGGAGCATCTGCTGCACGACGCTCTGGCCCGCAGCCCGGAGTGCGAGCTGTGGGGCGGGGTCGAGGTCGTGTCCGTCACGCAGAACACCGACGGGGCGGCTCCGGTCCGGGTCACCTTCCGCCGCGACGGCAGCGACGAGGACGAGCATGTCTGGGCCGGTGCGGTCCTCGGCTGCGACGGCGCCGGCAGCCTCACCCGCAAGGCCATCGGCGCCGTATGGGAGGACCTGCACTTCGAGGAGAGCTGGCGGGTGATCGACGTCCGCACCAGCCGCCCGGTGCGGACCTGGGAAGGTGTCGACCAGATCTGCTGCCCCACCCAGCCCGCCACCTTCATGCGCCTCGGCGAGGACCGCTACCGCTGGGAGTTCCGCCTGGCTGACGACGAGGTCCTGGACGGACCGGGAGGGCTGAAGCGCCTGCGCGAGCTGGTCGCCCCCTGGGTGGACCTGCCGTCCGACGCCTCGTGGGGTGACGACTTCGAGGTAATCCGGCAGGCGCAGTACACCTTCCGGGCCCGCCTTGCCGACCGGTGGCGCCGGGGACGCGTGTTCCTGCTGGGTGACGCGGCGCACCTCACGCCGCCCTTCATCGGTCAGGGGCTGTGCGCGGGCCTGCGCGACGCCCGCAACCTCACCTGGAAGCTCGCCCGCGTTCTCCAACAGGGCGCAGAGGAAGCACTGTTGGACACCTACGAGCGCGAGCGTAAACCGCACGCCCGTTACGTGATCCGGCTCGCGGTGGCCATGGGCTGGGCCATGACCGGTGGGCAGGACCGCGGCGCGGCACTCCGCCGGACCGTCGTCGGTGCTGCGTGCCGTGTCCCAGGCGTGGCCTCGGCGGTGAGCCGCGACCTCAGCCCCGCGCTGACCGCCGGCCCGCTCGTACGGCGCCGCCGCGGGCTCATCGGCCGCCGGCTGACCGGCACCTTCTGCCCACAGCCCTGGGTGCTCGTCAACGGCAGGCAAATGCGCCTGGACGACGTCCTCGGAGACTCCTTCGCCCTCCTGACCACTGTGCCGCCCACCCCGCACATGACGGCCGTGGCCACGGCACTTCACGCCGCCACGATCCACCTCGACGACCTGGAGGACGACGGCACGCTGGCCGCCTGGCTGGCACGCGGCCGGGCCGACGCCGCCCTGCTCCGCCCCGATCGCGTCGTGATGGACACCGTCCCCGCCGGCACCGGCCACTTCCCGGACCCCACATCCTGGGCCTCCCTGCTCCACACGGCCCGCCGTACCACCGATGCCCGGCCCGTCCCCCCGCCAAGGAGCACCACACCATGACCACCCAGCGCCCCACGCCGCATCCGCAGCCGTTCCTGCCGCCCGACCCGGAGGCGGCCGCCGGCAGCCGCGTCGCGGACTTCGCCCGCTGGGCCGCCCGGCACCAGGGCGCCGAAGAGATCCAGGACTTCACCGGCTACCAGTCCCTGCACCACTGGTCCGTCACCGACCTGGAGAGGTTCTGGGCGGCAGTGTGGGCATACTTCGACATCGACGCTGCCACTCCGTACGAGCGAGTGCTGGCCGAGGAGACCATGCCCAGCGCCCGTTGGTTCCCCGGCGCCACCCTCAACTATGCCCACCACGCACTGCGCAACCTGCACCCGGACGCCCCCGCGATCACCGCACTGGACGAGACCGGAGCCGGCTACGAGATCACGGGCCGACAGCTCCGCGCCCAGGTCGCCTCAGTCGCCGCCACCCTGCGCGACCTGGGCGTCACACATGGCGACCGGGTGGTCGGCTACCTGCCCAACACCCCTCACGCCATCATCACCTTCCTCGCCACCGTCAGCCTCGGCGCGGTGTGGTCGGTGTGCGGCCAGGACTACGGGCCCAAAGCCGCCGCCGACCGCTTCGCCCAGCTCGAACCCACGGTGCTCATCACAGCGGACGGCTACCTCTTCAACGGCACCACACACGACCGCCGTGCCGCCTCCCTCGAACTGGCCGAAACCCTGCCCACCCTGAAGGCCACGGTGCTCGTGGACCACCTGGGCCTCACCTGGCCCGAGACCCACACCCATCTGACAGTGCCCTGGGACGCCGCCGCCACCCGCACCGAACACCTCACCATCACCCCGGTGGCGTTCGACCACCCGCTGTGGATCGTCTTCTCCTCCGGCACCACTGGACTGCCGAAGGGCATCGTCCACGGCCACGGCGGCGTCCTGCTCGAACACCTCAAGATCCTCACCCTGCACTGCGACCTGGGCGTCGGGGACCGCCTGCTGTGGTACACCACCACCCACTGGATGATGTGGAACCTGGTCGTCTCCACCCTGCTGACCGGCGCCACCACCTGCACCTACGACGGCAGCCCCGCGCCGGTGGCGCGCCCGGACATCCTCTGGGAGCTGGCGGCCCGCCACAAGGTCACCGTCTTCGGCACCAGCCCCCAGTACCTGCTGGCCATGGCCAAGCTGCGCATCGAGCCCGGCCTGCACGACCTGTCGTCCATCCGGGCCATCGGCAGCACCGGCGCCGCCCTGCCCGCCTCCGCCTACCCCTGGGTCCGCGACCACGTGGGCGCGGGCGTCCAGCTGGCCTCCACCAGCGGCGGCACCGACGTCGTCTCCGCCTTCGCCGGCAGCGCCCCCACGACCCCCGTCTGGGCGGGCGAGGTGTCCGCCCCCAACCTCGGTGTGGCGCTGGCGGCCTACGACGGCGCGGGACGGCCGATCGTCGACCAGGTCGGCGAACTGGTCGTCACCCGCCCGATGCCGTCCATGCCGCTGTACTTCTGGAACGACCCGGACGGCAGCCGCTACCGCGACGCCTACTTCACCGCCTACCCGGGCGTGTGGCGGCACGGTGACTGGATCACCCTCACCTCCCACGGCTCGGTGATCGTCCACGGCCGTTCCGACGCCACTCTCAACCGCAACGGCGTGCGCCTGGGCAGTGCCGACATCCACGACGTCGTCGAACGCCTCCCCGAGATCACCGAGGCTCTCGTCATTGGCGCGGAGGAACCCGACGGCGGCTACTGGATGCCCCTGTTCGTCGTTCCCGCTCCCGGTGTCACGCTGGACGACGCGCTGCGCGAGAGGATCCGCGACGCCATCCGCACCGGCGCCTCGCCCCGCCACGTCCCCGACGAGATCCTCGCCGTTCCGGCCATCCCGCACACCAGGACAGGCAAGAGACTCGAGGTCCCCGTCAAGCGCCTCCTCCAGGGCGCCCCTGCCGAGCAGGTCCTCGATCCCTCCGCGGTCGACAACCCGGACCTCGTCGCCTACTTCGCCGACCTGGGAACCGAACGCCGTCAGGCCCGTCAACCGCACACCGTCAAGGACGCCTCATGAGCCTCTCCGCGGCCCTGGCCTGTCCGATCGTGCTGATCTTCACCGTGCTGGGGGTGGCAAAGATCATGGGGCTCGGCCCGATGCCCGAGCTGGCCGCCCATGCCGGCTTCACCACCGCCTCCTACCGGGTGATCGGTGCGCTGGAGCTGGCGGGCGCCGTCGGCGTGGCCCTCGGCCCGGTCCTACCTGTCTCCGGAGGACTGGCCGGCCTCGGCCTGCTGCTGTTGCTCGCCGGTGCTGTGACCACGCACGCGCGCAAGGGAGACCGGCTGCCCAGACTCGTCCCCGCGATGGTGTGCGCCGCACTGGTCGCCTGGTATCTCGTGCTCCTTGCCGATGTGGGCTCGTGACGCTGCCACGGGCTGGAGCGGCTACCTGTGATGGGGGCCGGCGGCGGAGGACCCTGAGTCCTGTGAGCGCGCCTGCGCCGGGGCTGGCAGACTGAATATGTGGTTCCGTTGATGACCGCGACCGATCAGGCCGCGTCCTCATCGCTCACAGGCGCTGGTGTGGTGTCGGTCTGCGCGTTGCTCTTCACCGTGGCGTCGTTCTGGTGGCTCAACGCCAGACAGGGGCACCTGAGGACGTGGGAGCCTCATTCCTTCGCAGCGATCGTCCACTCATCCGCCGCCCGCCTGCGGCTCCCGCTCGTCCTTCACAACACCGGTCCCAAACCGATAGTCGTGCAGGACCTCATCCTGACCTTCCCTGACGAGCCGGCTTCCCACCTGTCACTGCTGTGGGTGTCCTCACCGTCTCGCCTCCAGCCCGGGCCGAATGAGGATCCAAGGCTGCCAGCCGGTTTCGTCGTACCCGGCAGGGAAGCGCAACAACTCTTCATCGAGTTCGAGGCACCGTTTTCCGGGTTCATGCCGGAAGCCCGTGACTACAAGGTCCAGCTGCAAGCGAGGGTCGGCCACCGCAAGGGGTGGCGCCGCCTGCTGACGTTCACCCTGCGGGCCGCCAACATCACCGATCCGGATCGCTACAGCGTCTACAACAACGCGCCGATCGAGCTGACGAAGGAAGATCGGAAAAGGGCGGATGCCGCACTCCTTGAGCTGTTGGAAGAGCAAGGAGACGACTCCGCTCCAGGCGGCAGGAGACAGCCGCATTCTTCCCATGACGACGGCGACCCCGGCACGAGCCGCTGATGCAGTTCCCGCCGGTCGATCGAGCTCCCGCTGCGTGAGGCGATGATGCGCAGGGCGTCCTGCCGGCCGGTGGGCACCAGCCCACTCAGCCACGGGCCGAGAGTGTCGAAGCGCGGGCAAGTCTTCATCATCCGGTGCAGGTGCGGCGTTGGCCTGCCGGTCGCCTCCCCGGAGGTGGCGGTGGTACTGCCGACTGCCCGACGTACGCGCGAGAGGGGCCCCCGCCGGCGCAGGCGATCACCATGCCGGGGCCGAGGAGACGGCACACGGAGCTCGCACCGTCATGCGGCTCGTACAAGCCGGCCACCGTGCATGCGAAGCCGGTGCCCCGCCAACCGGCACACCGCGTCATCCCGAGGCAATGCGAAACTCGAATTCGGGACGGTCCCACGGCACGGCGGGCGGGTTCGCGAACGCGGTCCCGGTCCGCACCGCGCCGACGCGGTGGTAGAAGTCCTCGGCGGGAACGTGCGACACGACCTTGAGACGGTCGATCCCGGCGGCACGGGCCTCGGACTGCATATGCGCGACGAGCCGCCGTCCGATACCCCGCCCTTGCACGTCGTCGGCGACGAACAGCAGGTCGAGCTCCGGTGGCGCAAGGACGAGCGAGTAGAACCCTAGGATCCGGCCTCCGTGCTCCTCGGCGCCGACGGCCACAAAGGCGCGGTGGGCCTCGATGTAATCAGGACCGACCCGGTAGCCCTCGACTGCAGCCGCGTACCTACCCTCGTAGGCGCCGGAGCCACGCACGAGCCGCGTAAGCCGCTTGGCATCCCGCGCGACGGCCCTCCGTATCGTGATCGGCTCGCTGATCGAGGAAGTACGTGAACTCATCGGGAGAGTATTTCGCACCGAGGAATGCCGTCGTGCGGCGGGCCGGCTGCCCGGTCAGAGGTTCCTGCGGCACTCCCGGAAACCGCTCACCCAGGCCCCGATCGGCCACATCACTGCCGCCGAATCGGCCACCCGCCGACAGCACCGGACCTGAACCGTTGCGGAGGTACCGGAGAAAGGCGTGATCGACACCCGCTCTCCCTGGGCGCGTCGGACGCAACACAGCACAACCGCAGAAACCGCCCCGACCGCCCAGTCGGACGATCTTCACCGTAGCCACCAGCCACCGGCCGCCGACCAGCCCGAGTATCCCGAAGCCCGCGCACACCAGCCCCATGACCTGCAACTTCACGATGCACACCACTCAGTGACCGAGGCCGGCGTGTGGCCCCGGCTCCACGAGGTCCTCCCCGGCAAGCTCCACGGCGCGGACGCTCTGGACTTCTCCCGCGCGGCAGTCGACGGCTCCCACATCCGGGCGTTAAAGGGGGCTCCCAGACGGGACGAAGCCCCGTTGACCAGGGCAGGACGAGCAGCAAGCACCACCTGATCACCGACGCCACCGGCACTCCCGCTCGCGGTCACCCTGAGCGGCGGCAACCGCAACGATGTCACCCAGCTCATCCCGCTGCTTCAAGCGGTATCGCCCGTGCGCGGCAGGCTCGGCCGACCACGCCACCGCCCGGACGTCGCACTCGGGGACCGCGGTGACGACCACGACAAGTACCGCCGGCTCGTCCGGGACCTCGGCGTGAAGCCGGTCATAGCCCGCCGCGGCACCGAGTACGGCTCCGGCCTGGCAGGGTGACGGCGGGTTGCAGGCGGCGGGGGGATGCGGACGACGCGCAGGAGCCGGTTGTCGATGGCCATGGTCCAGGTCAGTCTGGTTCCTCCGCCGGGGACAGGTTCGAGGAGGAAGTCCTCAGCCCAGCCCCTGACGAGGAGCAGGGTGATGCCGGTGACGCGGAAGGTGGCCCGGCGGGGGGAGAGCCAGGTGGCCCGGTCCAGGAAGGCCGTCCAAGTGCCCATGGCGTCGCTTCCCAAGGCGTCCCAGACCTGTTCAGGGCTGTGGGGCAGGTCGATGTGGGCGTTGACGACCAGGGGGCGGTGGTCAGGAAGTCGTCGCCGATCGGGGCGAGTGCGCGGGGCATGCCTGTCTTCAAGGGCGGGTCAGGGGTAGAGGCTGTGCCGATAGGTGGCGGGGTCGTCCAGGGCGGCCAGCAGGAGGCCGACGAGGTCGCGCCGGCTGGTGCGGGCCAGCAGCGAGCGATGGGGGGAGAGCACGGGGTCGCGTGGGCGCGTGGGCGGGCCGTCGGTGAGGATGCCGGGCCGGATGACGGTCCAGTCGAGGTCCGAGGCGGCCAGGACCGCGTCCTGTCGCCGGCGTTCACGGATCAGCGGCGCGCTGAACGCCCCGTAGAGATCGCTGAGCAGGCGGCTGGGGATACCGCTGGTGTGAGGGCTGTACGCGGCCTCGGACAGCAGCAGCAGGCGACGGGCCCCGGCTGCCTGCATCGCGTCGGTGATGGTGCGGGTGCCGCGGGAGTAAAGGGGAGTGCGGCGGTCGCCTCTCAGTCCCAGGGCGATCAACACCGCGTCCGCGCCGTCCAGGGACTGCCGGACAGCAACGGTGTCGAAGACGTCGCCCCGGATCACCTCGCGGGGTTGGACTCCCCGCAGGCGGGCTGGGTCGCGGACGAACGCGGTCGTCCGGTGACCGGCACGCTCGGCCGCTTCGAGGAACACCCGTCCGGTGGCACTGGTGGCGCCGAATACGGTGATCTTCACGCGCCGTCACCTCTCTCAGGAGCCGTCGGCGCGCGGCCGGGACGGGTCAGTGCCGTCACGGCGACACCCAGATCGTGGCGCTGCTGGGCCGTCCATGCTTCGGCATGGGAGGCGGCCGTGATGTTGCCGTGGGTCAGAGTGAGGATCTGGTCGAGCAGCCGGTCCGCCGGGACCGCCGAGGTCACGTGCCCCGCCTGCTGCGCGCGGCTGATCGCGGTCACCTTCGCCTCCATGGCCGTGACGACGGCGGGCAGCGATTCCATGAGTTCCGGGCGCTCCAGTGACTGCCACAGGGCAAGGCGCACCAGGTGGGGGTGAGCGTGGTAGAAGTCGAAGACGCGCTGGGCGTAGCCGGGCAGATCGCTCGCGTCCAGGGTGACCGCGTGCTGGGCGTTGGTGATGTGGTGTTCCAGGACGGCGTCGAACAGGCCGTCCTTGTTGCCGAAGTAGGCATAGATCATGCGCTGGTTGGCATGGGCCGCCGCTGCGATACGGGCGGTGCGGGCGCCGGCCAGGCCGAAGGCGGAGAATTCAGCCGTCGCGGCGTCGAGGACGCGGCGGCGGGTGGCCTCCGCGTCCCGGACCGGGGTCTCTTTCTGCATCAGTTGCCCTTCGAACATCGCGGCAATGAGGTCCGGCAGGTCACGGGCGCGCTCATGCGTCGACCGTGCGGCTGAGGGCTTCCCACCGGTCGAGTTCGGCGAGGCTCCGCTGCCCGGCGTCACGGATGTAGTCGACGGCGTCCCCCGACAGGGCCAGGCGCAGCGGCGGATCGGCGAGTTCCAGCACGGCGAGGATCGACTGGGCGACCTTCTCCGGGTCTGCACCGAGACCTCCGGCCGGGGCACTGCCGTACAGGTTGCGCATCGGGGCCACCACGTCCCGGTAGGGCGTACTGGGCTCGGGCAGCGACATCGAGGACGCCAGTGTCGTGGCGACCGCACCCGGCTGCACGATCGTCACCCTGACCCCGAACGGCGCCGCCTCCAGGGCCAGCGCCTCCGAGAAGCCCTCCAGCGCGAACTTCGCCGTGACGTAGGCGCCCAGTCCGGGCGCGGGTGCGAGCCGGCCACTGACCGACGACACCTGAAGGATGTGACCCGATCCCTGGGCGCGCAGCGCAGGCAGCGCAGCCTTGGAGACGTGGATCGCACCCCATACGTTGGTTTCCACCTGGGCGCGGAAGTCCTCCAGACTGGTGTCCTCGATGCTGGAGACGTTCGCATAGCCGGCGTTGTTCACCACGACGTCCAAGCGGCCGAACCTCTCCACCGCGGCGGCCACCGCACGCTCGGCGGCACCGGCATCGGTGACGTCCAGTTCCACCGCGAGCGCCGTATCCGGATACCGCTCGACCAGATCAGCCACCGCCTCCGGCCTGCGTACCGCCGCCACCACCTGCTGACCGGATGCCAGTGCCGCCTCTGCAAGCGACCGGCCCAGCCCACGCGAGCTCCCCGTGATCAAAAACGCCTTCACTGCCCTCTCCTGCCCAATGTAGTAACTAGTTACTTACTAGCGTACGACACAAGCACCCTCGGTCAAGTCGAGGCTCACCCGCATCCTGGGACAGGCCGCCCTTCTCACCCTCCTGCCGGGCCACGTCCCGCAACGGCGGGTTGCGGGTGCCGAGGATCAGGCAGTTCCCCATTCGTGGCCGAGTCCGGCCTTGAGGGTGGCCTGCACGTCGATCTCGGTCAGGACGCCGAAGTCCTGCTCGCCCGGGGCCGCGCGCACGGCGGCAACGGTCCCGTCGGAGTCACCGTTGACGTGCACGGGGCGGCTATACCTCGCGGTCATCGACCTGCTCATGGTCTGCGCCTCCGGCAACCGATCGGCCACCGCCTGCACCGAACTTGCCGCCGCCGACATCCCCGCCACCACCCTCACCGGCGGCACCACCCCCTGGGCCGGCGAGGGCCACACCCTCCACCGGCCCGAGAACACCCGAGCCACATGGGCCATGGAACGCCAGGTCCGACTTGCTGCCGGATCCCTCGTCATCCTCGGCCTCGCCGCTGGCGCCCCGCCCGCCGGCTGTCCGCGGCCATCGGGGGTGGCCTGGTCCTCTCCGCCGCCACCAACACCTGCGCCATGGCCGCCACCCTCGCCGAACTCCCCCACGACCAGCCCCGCACCACCGACCTCGCCACCACCCTGCGAGCCCTGCAGAACTGACGACGGAAGCCGGCAGGCGAGCGCCTGGCTACCGAGGCAACTTGGGGGTGCGTTCGGGGTGCGTGGCGGTGATCTACGGTGATCTACCGCATGGCGGTCCGCTCGGTGACACCGAACAGGCGCATCAGTCGGAGGATCGCAGTCAGCGGCGAGGAGTATGCCGCACGCGAGATCGTTGGCTCAGGACCATGCTGGACCCCGGCCTCAAGTCCATGATCATGCCGACAGGGCCCGAGCCCATGGTCCGCGGGTCCGTCACCACCTGCACCGAGATCATCAGCGGCACGGGGGCATCCTCTCCTGCGGCGAGCAGCCCCTGGTTCAACAATCGCCGTCGTCAGCGGGGGCGCTGGTCGTGCTGGTTGGTGCGATCGCCCGCAGGCCGTGGTCGATGAAGGTGATCATCCAGTTGAAGCTGTCGTCGATATCAGTGCTGAACTGGAACCCGCCGACCACTTCCAGGGAGGCGAATCCGTGCAGGACGGTGCGTAGCATCCGCAGCGCGTGGATTTCCTGGCTGGGATCGAACCGGTACCCGTGCAACATGGCCGCCCAGGAAGCGACGACCCGGCCGCTGGCTGCGATGAGTGGGTCGTCGGGCCCGGTCGGGCAGGCGGCGTTGGCCGCCGCGTATCGGCCGGGGTGCTCCTTGACGAACGTGCGCATCGCCTGCGCGCCGGCGATCAGGGCGTCACTGCCGGCCCGGCCCTGGATGGCGTCGCGGATGGCGTCGGCGCACTCGGTCATGGCCAGGACGGCGATCCGGTGGGTGACGTCGGCCTGGCTGGTGACGTGTTTGTACAGCGAGGGGGTCTTGATCCCGAGCCGCTCGGCGAGCAGGCCCATGCCGAACTGGTCGAAGCCGATCTCGTCGACCAGGGCGGCGCCCGCCTCGGTGACCGCTGCCGCCGTGAGTCCGGCCCTAGGCACTGGTAGCCGTCTTCGCCAGGAACGGCAGGGCCAACGCGAGGACCTGATCGGGTGTCTGGGCGTGCGGGTAGTGTCCGGCACCGTCGATCACGACCAGCTCACCGAGACCGGCGGGCAGGTCGGCGATGATCCTCTCTCCTTCGGCGCGGGGGTCCGCCCAGTCGGGGTCGAGACTGCCTTCGACTATCAGGACCGGGCAGGTGACGTGGGCCAGTTGGGCGCCGGCGTCGCTGGGGTTGGCCTTGCACATGGCCTGCAGTGCCGCCATCCGGCCGGGCTCGTCCAGCTTGGCCTTGATGCGGGCGAGTTCGCCGTTCCAGTCGGCGGGCTTGACCGGGTACGCGACGTCGAGGTATTTGATCCAGTTCGCCAGGCGTCCGCGGACGATGACCTGCGCCATCTGCGTGTACCCGGTCCGGAAGCGCTTGACCCGCATCAGCCCGCCCAGGTCGACCGGCTGCGCGCGAGTGAACGGGGCCAGTTCTATGACGCCGGTGATGACGTCGGGTGCGGTGGCGGCGGCAATGGTCGCGGCACCCCCGCTGATCGACTGCCCGATGATCACGGCCGAGCCGCCGAGGTGGCGTACGACGGCGATCAGGTCGCCGGCGATGTCGGTGCGGCTGTAGTTGTCCCAGCCGAGGCTGGAGTCGCCGCACCCGCGGATGTCGACGTTGGCGACCCGGTAACCGGCGGCGGCCAGGCCGGGGGCGAGGAAGCGGTAGGAGTGACGACTGTCGCCGATACCGTGCGCGAGGACAACCAGAGGGCCCTCCCCGGTCACGTCGAAGGCGATGGTGTTGTGGCCGATTTCCAGGTACTCGGTCATGTTGTCGTCCTCCATGTTGGCTAACGCGATTACCTAAAGGCTATCGGCATTAGCAATATGGGTCAACACCCCAGCCGCACAAGGCAAAGACGTGGACGCACCGCGCTGGACAAGCCGGTGGGCAGTGGCTGTCCCACCTCCGCCGCCCCGGCGCCCTCGACGGACACCCCGAGTGGGAGACCGCGCTGCGCGAGATCGACGCGGACCGGAACCCGCCATGGCCCGCGGACCGGCAGCGGCACTACGCCGCACTCCGCGGACTCCCCGCCCTCGAACACGACCAAGCCGGCCAGACCGAGGTCCTGCCCGGGTTCACCATCGACGGCATGGACATCGGGAAACGGCTCGCCCCGAGACCGGCAGCCGGCACCCGGCACACCGGCTGTGCAACCGGGCCGGCACCTACGGTCCGCGGCGCTCGACCACGCACTCAGCAGGAGAGCCGTACCCGTCGCTCGCGGCCCCGACCATGAATCCTCAGCATCGCCTGCGCTGGGAGAAGTGGGCGGCGATCGCGCCGTACGAGGAGTCATGGACCGCGGAACCGCCGGGTCGCGTAGGTCAGACGACCGGCGCCTGCACGGCCGCCTGCGCCACCAGGCTCTCGGTGAAGAAGGGGACGAGTTCGGTGGTGACCTGCGGTACGTAGCGGTCGTAGAGGTCGATGTGACTGGCTCCTTCGACCCAGTGCAGCCGCTTGGGCTCGTTCGCCTTCTTGATCGCCTGTTCGGACATCCAGGCGGTGGCCGCTTCGTTGCCGGCGACCATCAGGAGCGGTCGCGGTGCGAGCATGTCGATGAGGTGGAAGGCGTCGAAGTTCACGATCCTGTCGATGCTGGTGAAGGTGAACTCGTCCGCCTGGCGGGGGTGGCCGCCTCGGTCCGTGCTGTAGTACTCCCATCCCTCGTAGGCGTAGCGGCCGCCGGCGCGTGCGTCCTCCCGCGAGGTGCGCACGGGCATCATCGGGAGCGGCTCGCCGGCTGCTTCGGCGGTACGGGCCGAGGCCGCCGCGTCGAGCAGGGCCTGGACGACGGCAGGGTCCTGGGTGCCGTCGGGGCCGACCCGGAAGTTCAGTCCGAGGTCGACGGCGCTGACGGTCGCGACCGCGCGGATGCGGTGGTCGGTGACCGCGGCCGGGATGACGTAGCCGCCGGAGGCGCAGATGCCCAGGGCGCCGATCCGGTCGGAGTCGATCTCGGGGCGGGTGGTGAGGTAGGAGACGGCGTTCTTGAAGTCCTCGACGCGCTGGGCGGGGTCCTCAAGGCCGCGGGGGGTGCCGCCGCTCTCACCCTGATAGGCGGCGTCGAAGGCGAGCGTGGCAAACCCGGCATCGGCGAGATGCCGGGCGTAGACGCCGGCGGTCTGCTCCTTGACGCCGCTGCCGGGGTGACCGACGACCACTCCGGCGAGTAGGCCGTCGGTCGGGGTGTCGGGGGTGTACAGGTGGCCGGCGAGGGTGATCCCGCCGCTGGTGAAGGTCACATCTGTTCGCATGACTCCAGGCTGCATGTGGTCGTCGTGCCGTGGGAGAGGCGGGTTCCTGCCGGGGAAGACACGTGCCTGGGAAGATTTCTTCCCCCCTTGACGGCGCCGGTCCGAGGCAGGGTGGAGGCATAGTGGCTGACATGTCCGACGCGCGTTCACCACGCTCCGAGTTCGGCGCGTTCCTCAGGGCCCGCCGGGCCGAGCTGTCGCCCGCGCAGGTCGGTCTCGCCGATGACGGCACCCTCCGGCGTGTCCCTGGGCTGCGGCGAGACGAGGTCGCCCGTCTGGCGGCCATGAGCACCGACTACTACACCCGCATCGAGCAGGGACGCGTGCGGGCGTCCGCGACCGTGCTCGCCTCCCTCGTGCGCGCGCTACGGCTCGACAACCCTCAGCAGGCGTACCTGTACGAGCTGGCGGGCAAGACACCGGCCCCACGGCGCCGCCACAGGGCTCAGCAGGTGCGGCCACCGGTGCAGCGGATGCTCGACGCTCTCGGCCACCTGCCCGCGCTGGTACTGGGCCGCTACAACGACATCCTCGCCTGGAACGCCGCCGCCGCGGCCCTCTACCAGGACTTCGGCAAGCTGCCGCCGCGCGAGCGCAACTACACCAGGCTGCTGTTCCTCGACCCCGCCATGCGCGACCTGTTCGTCGACTGGGAGGACGCGGGACGGCTCAGCGCGGCACTGCTGCGCATGGAGACCGCCGGCAACCCCGACGACCCCCGCCTGGAAGCGCTGGTCGGTGAGCTGTCGGTCCGCAGCCCCGAGTTCCGCGAGTGGTGGAACGGACGGATCGTCTCCGACACCACCGCCGGCCCCAAACGCTACCGACACCCCCTCATCGGCTCGCTCACCCTCGACTGCGACACCTGGACCAGCCCCGGCGACCCCGACATCATGTTCATGATCCTCACCGCCGAACCCGGCAGCCCCGAGGACCACGCACTGCGCATCCTCAGCTCCTGGCAGACCGGACCGTCACACACGGCCGACACCCCCCACGACTGACACCGGCCCGCCGCGCCGCACGGGCCCCCTGCGTCGCCCATCCGCCGGGGTCGGCGACGCGGGGCGCCCGGCCCCGGCGAGTCATGCCCGACCTCCTCATCCCTACCGGCCGCCGCAAGGGGCAGAGCCCCAGCCTCTCGAGCATTCACCGGGCGCCGCCGAGCCCGAGAGGTCCCGGGATCCACCCGGATGCCATCGAGGCGGCACGCACCGGCTTCGCCGCCCTCCAGCGGCGCGACGGCAGCCCCAACTGGTTACTCAGCGCCATACGTCACTTGGCGGTAGCCCATACGAGAACAGGCCGGTTCCTGGCCGAACGCATGGCGCCGGCCGACCTGGCCTGGACGACCCCGGCTTCCTGCACGAGGTTCCCGCAGGGGTGGTCCTGTCCTCACGGTCAGTCCGGGGTCAGCGTTCCATCATGCGCATCTGGGCCTCGTTGTGGGTGTCCCCCGCGGCGGGGGACAGGCTGCTCAGCTGGGCGAGCTGTCCGTCGGTGAGGCTGACGGTGTCGGCGGCGGCGTTCTCCTCGACCCGGGCCACACGCCGGGTGCCGGGGATGGGGGCGATGTCGTCGCCCTGGGCCAGCAGCCAGGCCAGGGCGACCTGGGCAGGGGTGGCGCCGATCTGTCCGGCGATGGCGGCGACTCGGTCGGCCAGCCGCAGGTTGTGCGGGAAGTTCTCGCCGCTGAACCGCGGGTTGTCGGCGCGGAAGTCTGTGTCGTCGAACTGGTCGGCGGAGCGGATCGTGCCGGTCAGGAACCCGCGCCCGAGCGGGGAGAACGGCACGAAGCCGATGCCCAGTTCCCGCAGTACCGGCAGGACCCGGGCTTCGGGGTCGCGGGTGAACAGGGAGTATTCGGACTGGACGGCGGTGACCGGGTGGACGGCGTGGGCGCGGCGGATGGTGTCGGGTCCGGCCTCGGACAGGCCGATGTGGCGGATCTTGCCCTCGGCGACCAGCTCGGCCAGGGTCCCGACGGTGTCCTCGATCGGGGTGCCGGGGTCGACGCGGTGCTGGTAGTACAGGTCGATATGGTCGGTGCCCAGGCGCGTGAGGGAACCCTCCACGGCGGTGCGGACGCCGGCCGGGCTGCTGTCCGGACCCTGCTCGCGGCCGCTGTGGGAGATCAGGCCGAACTTCGTCGCCAGCACCACCTGGTCCCGGCGGCCCTTCAACGCGCGGCCGACCAGTTCCTCGTTGGTGTAGGGGCCATAGACCTCGGCGGTGTCGATGAGGGTGACGCCCAGCTCCAGGGCGCGGTGGATGGTGCGGATGGACTGGTCGTCGTCGCTTCCGGCGCCGGTGTAGGCAAAGGACATGCCCATAGCGCCCAGGCCGATCCGGGCAACGTCCAGGTCACGCAGCTTGATGTGCTTCACAGAGCTTCCGTTCCATCGGGGTGGGTGGGGATGCGGTCCGGCCGCGGGGGCCGGCCGCCGCGGTGTCGTCCGCCCGGTCAGGGGCGCACGATGACCTTGAGGGCGTCGCGGTCGTTCATGAGCCGGTAGCCCTCGGCGACGTCCTCCAGGGCCACGGTGCGGTCGAAGACCCGGCCGGGTTGGATGGCACCGCTGAGGATGTGCGGCATGAGGTCCTCGATGTAGGCGCGGGCCGGAGCGACGCCGCCGGTCAGGGTGATGTTGCGCAGGAACTCCGGGAACCCGAACGGCACCTCCGGGTACTGCGGGGCACCGACCCGGCTGACGGTCCCCCCGTCGCGGACCACACCGGCGGCCTGGACCAGGGCGTCTTTCAGGCCCACACACTCCAGGACACGGTCCGCACCGGATCCGCCGGTCAGCTCACGAACGGCCTCCACACCCTCCGCGCCGCGTGCGGCCACGACGTCGGTGGCGCCGAAGTCCCGGCCCAGGTCGGTGCGCCGGGTGTGGCGGCCCATGAGAATGATGCGCTCCGCGCCGAGCAGCTTGGCGGAGGTCACCGCGGACAGGCCCACCGCGCCGTCACCGATCACAGCGACGGTCTCACCGGCCTTCACCCCGGCGGTGCGGGCGGCGTGGTAGCCGGTGCACAGGACGTCGGACAGGGTCAGCAGGTCCGGCAGCAGGTCGGAGTCCTCGGAGACGGGGAGCTCCACCAGGGTGCCGTCGGCGTGGGGGACGCGGGCGGCCTGGCCCTGGCCGCCGTCGACGCCTGCCACGCCCCAGGGGCCGCCGTGGACGCAGGAGGTCGGCAGGCCGCGCAAGCAGTTCTCACAGGTGCCGTCCGAGTAGGTGAACGGGGCCACGACCACGTCGCCGGGCTTGACGGTCCGCACCTCGGGGCCGGTCTCCTCGACCACGCCGATGAACTCGTGGCCCATCTGCCGCGGGTGCTCGGTCAGCGGCTGCGACTTGTAGGGCCACAGGTCGCTGCCGCACACGCAGCCGACCACGATGCGTACGACGGCATCGGTGGGCTGCTGGATCTTCGGGTCCGCGACGTCTTCGACCCGGACGTCGCCGGCCTGGTACAGGAGGGTTGCGCGCATGGAGTGATGTCTTCCTTCAAGTCGTTCATCGGGCGGGACGATCAGCGAGCGAGGCGAGGTGGCGGATGGTGCGCCAGGCGGGCGAGGCGGACCGGAGAACTGCCCTCTGCCCCCACCGTGCCCGATGCGGCGGCCCTGCGGCAGGGCGAGCTGTTCCGGGGTACGCCAGCCGGGGTGTGGGAGGGCCCCCCTGGACGCGGGCGCGCCGCTCGCGGGCGGGCCACACTGGTGCCCATGGCAGCACAGCGGCACAACGACGACGGCGGCACCGAACTGGGCCGGTTCCTACGCGCCCGGCGCACCCAGCTGACCCCCGCCGAAGTCGGCTTCACCCCCGGCGCCGGTGTCCGCCGCACCCCCGGGCTGCGCCGCGAGGAGGTCGCCGCGCTGGCCGGGGTGAGCATCGACTACTACACCCGGCTGGAACGCGGCAAGGAGACCCGCCCCAGCCTTGCCGTCGTCGCCGCCCTCGGACGCGCCCTGAAGCTGGACCAGGACGAGCACGACCACCTGCATGACCTCGTCCTCAGCGCCGCCCGCCACGCACCCGAACCCCCGGCCTCCCCCAGCCGCACCGTCAGCCCCCCGGTGAAGCTGCTGCTGGAGAACCTGCGCCCCAGCCCCGCCTACGTCACCAGCCGCACCCTGGACCTGCTCGCCCACAACCCCGGCGCCCTCGCCCTGTACGCGGGCATCGAGGAGTGGCCCGCCAAGCAGCGCAACCTCGCCCGGTTCCTGTTCCTGCACCCCGCCGCACACGACCTCTACGCCGACTGGGACACCCAGATCCGCGGCTGCGTCGCCCGCCTGCGTGCTCTGGCCGGCACCGACCCCGACGCCCCCGACCTCGCCAACCTCGTCGGCGAACTCCTTCTGAAAAGCCCCGACTTCGCCAAGCTGTGGGATCGCTACGAAGTCACCCGCCGCACCCACACACAAAAGCCCAAGACCTTCCACCACCCCCACGTCGGCGAGATCACCCTCAGTTTCCAAGGCATGCAACTGGAAGGCACCCCCGGTCACCGCCTCGGCGTCTACATCACCACCCCCGGCACCCCCGAACACGACGCCGTCGCCATCCTCGACATGACCGCACCCGGGCAGGCATCAACCGAGCAACCAGCCCGACACGAGCACTGACCGAAACAGCACCCCCTCATCGGGGCGCGGCGCTCCAGATGTCGTGCCACAGGGCGTGCACCGCGTCGACGTCACGTCACGGCCGGGAAGTTCGGCCCCGCGCGGATGGATCACCGGCCGGCCCCGTACACCACTTCCCTGGACGCAACCCCCTGCGGTCTCCCCAGAACCTCGCCCGCGAGTGAGGCCATGGATCACCATCCGGCCCGTGCCCGCGGATGGCTGTCCTGGGCGGGGAGCTGTACCCTCCCTCTCTAGAGCGTTCATTCTAGTGAGATTTCTGGGAGGACCGGATGGACAGCCCCGTCGCCCTCGAAGGTGCACGTGACGCAGCGGCAGGATGGTCTACGACACCCTCGGAGCACAGCGCACGCGTCGAAGCGGGCGCGGTCCAGAGCGCGTCTCCTTCGATCCTCTCGAAGGCCTTCGCGATCCTTGAGACCTTCACCCAGGACCGGGGCGTGCTGAGCCTGAGCCAGATCAGCCGCAGCAGCGGACTGCCGAAGTCCACGGTCCACCGCGTGATCAAGATGCTGGTGAAGCTGGGCGCGGTCGCGCGGCACGGCGAGGACTACCGCCTGGGCCCGCGCATGTTCTCCTTCGGCTCCCGCTCGGCCGAGATCGCCCTGCGCGAGGTGGCCATGCCTCACCTGCTGTCGCTCGCCACTCGCACCAGGCACCTCGTCCAGCTCGGCGTTCTTCGCGAGCGGGACATCCTCTACCTGGCGAAAGTCGGTGGCCAGGGCTCACTGAACCCCGTGCCCGTCGGTGACCGGCTGGCGGCACATACGACCGCCTTGGGTAAGGCAATCCTCGCGTTCTCGGGCCAAGACGCCGTCCTCGCCCTGGCCGACGGCGGCCTGGCACGCCGGACACCGACGACGATCACCGACCACGGCGTCCTGGAGGCCGCCCTGGCCGAGGTGCGCAGCCGCCGCATGGCAACCGACCGCGAGGAGGCTGTCAGAGGCCTGCATTGCGTCGCCGCGCCGATCCTCTCCGGCGGCCGTGCCGTCGCTGCCATATCGATCGCCTTCCCCGCCACACTGGGCTCCGGCCAGGCATTCACCAGTGCGCTGCAGGAGACGGCCACGCGACTCTCCCGCGCCCTGCAACACACGGACACGGCGATCTCGCGCGCATGCTGACCAACGTAAGATAAGGACATGGGCATGCTCGACGACGGTGGCACTACCGTGCAGGCAGGAGCGGAGGCCGCGTCGTCGGCCGAGACAATCCTCGATGCCGCCGAGAAACTCATGGCCGACCACGGGTACGCCGCGACGTCGATCTCCGCCATCTGCCGCGCTTCCGGTCTGCCGGTCGGCTCCCTCTACCACCACTTCGGCAGCAAGGCGGGCATCCTTGCCGCCGTGATGGAACGCGGGACCGTTCGCTTCTACGCGAGCCTGGCCGGCCTGGTACGCGAGAACGCCTCCCCCGAGCAGCGGTTGCAGCAGTACTACGCGCACGCGCCGGGGCTACTGCTGGACAACATCCCGTACTTCAAGATCCTGCATGCTTCACTGGCCGGGTCCGACGCCGAGGTGCTGGAGCGGGTTTTCGCCAGCAATGAACATGTGGCCGTCCGGCTGGCAGCCGCCATCGAGCCCGTCGCCCAGCGAGCGGGTGCCCCCGACCCGGCCGGGCTGGCAATCCGGCTGGCCCGGTTCTCGGCCACCTACGCCGGAGGAGCGATGTTGTCCTCCGGCTACCAGCGAACCCGCCTCCACCGGGAGATGGCCCCCTTGCACGGCATGGTGCTCATGGTGATCGAGGCTGCTGCGGCAGGCGCCTCCGACCGGAGTTGAGCAACCTGCCTGACCCTCCCCTCGTAGCGTGGAGTCCTTGGTTACAGGGGACGTTGGGGTTCATGGGGTCCAAGCAACGGACGTAGGCACCTGAGTTCGTGCGGGTGCTGTACGCATCGTGATCGAGACGGGCAGGCCGATTCCGGTGGTCTCCGAGGAACTCGGCGCGCACTCCGGCCCGTTGCACAGCTGGGTGTCGCGGTGGCGGCATAGCGGGTCGGCGTCGTCCGGGCCGGCCGGGCGAGCCCCCGCCGCCGGGTGGACGGATGCGCGAAGCCGAGCGCCCCGAGCCCGAGCCCGAGCTGGAGCGGCTGCGGCTGCGGCTGCGGCTGCGGCTGCGGCGGGAGACGTCGGAGAGGAACAAGCGGATACGCGAGCGGGAGAGGGAGCGTGATGTCCTCGAGCGATGCATGGTCCTCCGGGTGAAGTGACCGTGACGGACCCGGCCACCCCGGCCGCGTTCATCGGTGAGCAGAGGACCGAGCACCGCGTCCCGCGCCGTCTGGCCTGCCAGGTCCTGGGGGTGTCGGAGTACCGCCGGAGCCCTCGAAGATCTGCCGGATCACGCCGGCCGGCGGCTCGCTGGCGGCGTTGTCGAACACGCCCGACGCGGCCCATGGACCGGGTCTTGTCGAGCCGGTCCCAGCATGTCGCTGCCCGTGTTCCGCTCATCGGTACGAAAGCTGCCGTCGGAGGGGGCAGGTGCCTATACCGGAGACGTCACGACGCCCAACCTCGTACGCCCCGGAGGTACCGATGTCACCGTCTTCGCTCCCTTGCACCGGCTTCGCGAGGTGCCCCTCATGACCGCGGCAGCAGCCCGGAAGGCGGCTGATGCGCTGTGGGAGGCCGAGCGCGTCGGCGTCCCCTGTCCGCCGGTGCGGGATCTTTTCCCCGACGGGGACACGGCCTCGGCGTATGCCGTCCAGCGGATCAACATCGAGCGCAGGCTGACCGCCGGCCGCCGGATCGTGGGCCGCAAGATCGGTCTCACCTCTCCTGCCGTGCAACGTCAACTGGGGGTCGAACAGCCGGACTTCGGTGCGCTGTTGTCCGACATGGCCGTGGCCGACGGTGGAATCGTCCCGCACGGCCGGTTGCTCCAGCCCAAGGTCGAGGCGGAGGTGGCCCTCGTCCTGGGCTCCGGTCTGCCTCACCGCGAGTCCACCGCGGCCGACGTGATGCGCGCGGTCGACTTCGCGCTGCCGGCTCTTGAGATCGTGGACAGCCGCATCGCCGAGTGGGACATCGCCTTCACGGACACGGTCTGCGACAACGCCTCGGCCGGGCTGTTCGTGCTCGGCAGCAGGCCGGTGCCGCTGACCTCGCTGGATCTGCGCAGCGTACGGATGACGTTGCTGCGCGGCGGGGAGAAAGTATCCGAGGGCAAGGGCACAGACTGCCTCGACAGCCCGCTCAACGCCGCGGTCTGGCTGGCGTCGACACTCGCCGGGCTCGGGGATCCGCTGCAGGCCGGCGACATCGTGCTGACCGGCGCACTGGGCCCCATGGTCACGGCACGCCCCGGGGACGCCTTCGAAGCGAGGATCTCCGGCCTCGGATCGGTCCGGGCCTGTTTCGCGGCACCCGATGCAGCCCAGTGCCGCGGGGATCACGGCCACCCCGCCCCTTGAGGAACAGTTCCGCACACCTGACAGCCGCCACGGGACCCGGCCGTAGCGCCGCCGCCCGCGCGCGGCTGTGCTGCGCGCCCACCGCTGCAGCACACGGTCAAACCCGGCCCCAGGACAGCCGGGAGGTTGTGTTCCACCCTTCGGCACGGCCGCTCCCCCACAGCCGCCGGGGTGAGCTGTGATGGGGAGGACGCAAGCCGCTACCCGTCCCCGCAGTGGTCCCCCCGGCCCAACCCGCCGGGGGGACCTGCGGAAACCAGGACAGGGCAGAGCGTCAGTGCCCGCTCTGAGAACAAGCACGCGGGCCCGCCGTCGGGGTCTCACCCCGAGTTTCCGTTCCCCGCCGCAGACGGCACCCGCGTGCCCCGGAAGGACCTCCCATGACGATCTTGCTGCCGCCTCCGGCCGCCGGGCCGCTCGCCACGATGGCGTGCTGCCCGGCCCCGTGGCTCTGCCCCGCTGCCGCTGCGAAGGAGACGCCGTGAGCGCTGACGCCTTCTCGGTGCCCGACCGAATCGTCGTGGTGGGCGCCGGGATCGCCGGTGTGAGCGCGGTGCGGGAGCTGCGGTCACGCGGCCACTCGGGAAAGATCATCCTCGTCGACTCGGGTGAGCATCCCTATGACCGTCCGCCGCTCAGCAAGGCGTTCCTGCTCGGCGAGTCCGACCTCGACGCGATCCGGCTGGTGCCGGAGGCCTGGTTCGACGACAACGACGTCGATCTGCGGGCCCGCCGCTCCGCCGTCCGGCTGCGCCCCTCGGAGGGCACGGTGGAGCTCGACGACGGTACGGCGCCGGCCGCCGACGCCGTCCTGCTGACCACCGGCGGCGCCGCCCGTCCACTGCCCGTACCCGGCGGCGACCTGCCCGGCGTTCATGTGCTGCGCAGCGTCGAGGACGCCCGCGACCTGCGCGCCGCGCTCGTCCCGGGGGCGCGGGCCGTGGTGGTCGGCGGCGGCCTGATCGGCGCCGAGGTGGCCGCGAGCGCGCTGGCGCTGGGCTGCGAGGTCACTCTGATCGAACCCACCCGGCCGCCGCTCGCGATGGCGGTGGGCGAAGAGATCGCCGTGCTGCTGCACGAGCAGCACACGGCGGCCGGTATCCGGGTGCTCGCCGACACCGTCGCCGCCGTCACCCGCGACGGCGGAGCCGCGCGGCTGTCCGTGACGACCGCCTCCGGTGAGGCGCTGCCCGCCGACGTGGTCGTGGTCGGAGTGGGCCTGACGGTACCGGGCGGGCTGGCCGAGGAGGCAGGCCTGGAAACGTCCGACGGCATCCTCGTGGACGAGCACCACCGCACCTCCAACCCGGCCGTATTCGCCGCCGGGGACACCGCCAGGGTCCGGCTGGCCGACGGGTCGCTCCGCCGCCGCGAGCATTGGCAGGCCGCCCAGCAGGGCGGACGCACCGCCGCGGCCGCGCTCCTCGGACAGCCGCTGCCCGCCGCCGACCCGGACTGGTTCTGGAGCGACCGCCACGGCGTGCACGTGGAAGCGGTGGGCGACATGCGCGGTCCCCACCGGGTGCTGCGCGGCTCCGCCGACTCGCTGCCGCTCACCGTCCTCAACCTGGCCGAGGACGGGCGCCTGCTCGGCGCCGCCGCCGTCGACGACACCCGGGCCATCGCCGCCGCACGCCGGCTGATCCAGTCCGGCACGGCGCCCGACGCCGCCCTGCTGGCGGACACGTCGGTCGAGCCGCGCAAGTGGCTGCGCCGATGATCCGGCCGCTCTCCCCTGTACCCGCACCCCTGCTCGGCCGACTCACAGCCGGCCACCCGGAGGAAACACCATGACCCTACGGTGCGCGATCGTCGGATCCGGCAACATCGGATCCGACCTGATCGCCAAGATGCGGCGGTCGTCGGTGCTCGAACCGCGCCTGCTCGTCGGCATCGACCCCGCCTCCGACGGCCTGCGCCGCGCCCGCGAGGCAGGCGTGGAGACCACCAGCGACGGCGTCGACGTGCTCCTGGAGCGCGCGGGCGAGTTCGACCTCGTCCTGGAGGCGACCTCGGCTGCGGCCCACGTCGCCAACTCCCCCCGCTACCGCGAGGCAGGCCTCGCGGCACTGGACCTGACCCCGGCCGCCGTGGGCCCGTACGTCGTGCCGGCCGTCAACCTGGACCAGGTCGTCGCCGAGCCCAACCTCAACCTGGTCACCTGTGGCGGCCAGGCCACCGTGCCGATCGTCGCGGCGATCAGCAGCGTCGCCCCCGTCTCGTATGCCGAGATCGTGGCGACCCTCGCCAGCCGGGCCGCCGGACCGGGCACCCGGGCGAACATCGACGAGTTCACCGAGACCACCTCCGACGCCCTGGTCAAGGTCGGCGGGGCCGCCTCCGGCAAGGCGATCATCATCCTCAACCCGGCCGTCCCGCCCGTCATCATGCGCAACACGGTCTTCGCCGCCGTCGACCCCGCCGCCGACCCCGACGAGGTGCGGGCATCCATCGACAAGACCGTGGCGCTGGTGCGGAGCTACGTGCCCGGCTACGAGCTGGCCGCCCCCGTGCAGATCGACCCGGGGCAGGGCCCCGACGGCAGCACCAAGGTGAGCGTGTTCGTCCGGGTGCGCGGGGCGGGCGACTACCTGCCCGAGTACGCCGGAAACCTCGACATCATCACGGCGGCGGCGATCGCGACGGCCGAGCGCCTCGCCCCGCAGCTGGAAGGGACACGCGCATGACCACTGACCGACCGGGCCTCCTCGGCTCGCCCGTGATCCACGACGGCGCTTCCCGCGACCCCCTGGCGGGCCGCACGATCACCGTCTGCGACACCACCCTGCGGGACGGCTCGCACTCGGTGGCCCACCAGTTCACCGTAGACGACGTGCGCGCCGTCACCCGCGGCCTCAACGCCGCCGGGGTGCACGTCGTGGAAGTCACCCACGGCGACGGCCTGGGCGGATCGTCGTTCAACTACGGCTTCGGCGCGGAGAGCGACCTCGACCTGATCAAGGCCGCCCGCGCGGAGCTGACCTCGTCCAGACTGGCAGCGCTGCTGCTCCCCGGCATAGGCACGATCGACGACCTCAGGGAGGCCACCGCCGAGGGCATCGACATCGTGCGGGTGGCCACCCACTGCACCGAGGCCGACATCGCCGTCCAGCACCTGAAGGCGGCCAAGAAGCTCGGCCTGGAGACCGTCGGCTTCCTGATGATGTCCCACATGACCAGCCCGTCCGCGCTGGCCGAGCAGGCGCAGATCATGCGCGACTCCGGGGCCGACACGGTGTACGTGGTGGACTCCGCCGGCGCTCTGCTGCCGCACCAGGTCGTGGAGCGCGTCGAGGCTGTGCGCGGGCGGCTGGACGACGGCGTCGTCATCGGCATGCACGCCCACAACAACCTCGGCGTCGGGGTGGCCAACGCCCTCGCCGCCGCCCAGGCGGGCGCCGCCATCCTCGACGGGTCCTGCCACGGCCTGGGCGCGGGCGCGGGCAACGCCGCGACCGAGGTGCTGGTGGCGGCGCTGGACCGGGCCGGAGCGGACTCCGGCATCGCCACCCGGCAGCTGATCGACGTCGCCGAGGACGTGGTGGCGGGGCGCTGCGCGGGCAGGCTCCCCAGCCTGGACCGGGGGAGCCTGCTCCTCGGGTACGCCGGCATCTACAGCTCGTTCCTGTTGCACACTCGCCGGGCCGCGGCCCGCTACGGGGTCTCCGAGGCGGACATCATCGTGGAGCTGGGCCGCCGCCGGGTCGTCGGCGGCCAGGAGGACATGATCATCGACGTCGCACTGGAGCTCAGTTCCCGCTAGACGCGGGGCCCGGCGGGTAGCGGGGGTCGGCGGACAGCCGGGTCCCTCCCCCGCCGGGCCTCCGCACGCCGCGCGGCGCGGCCGGCGTGCACAGGCGCCCGCCTCCGGTACCCGATGGCCTCGGGTATCGGACGCGGGCGCCTTCGTGCGGCCGGGCCGGTCGGGTCAGATCAGGTCAGGTCAGGCGAGGCGGGGGAACAGCCGGGCGGCGTTGGTCCGCTCGACGGCGGCCAGATCGGCGGCGGTGAAGCCGTCGAAGCCCGTGAGGTGGTGAATGTTGTGGTCGACGGCGCTCACCGGGGCGGCGGGCCAGTCGGTGCCGAAGAGCAGATGGTCCACACCGGTGACCTCCAGGGTGGGGAGCAGCGAGTTGCGGCTGCCGCCGAGCGCCATCTCGTAGTACAGGCCGCGCAGCACCTCGGCGACGTGGTCGGCGTCGATCGCCGCGTCCTGGGGCGCACGCCCCAGCCGGCTGTGCTCGGCGATCCGCCAGCCCAGGGTGGGCAGCGCGCCGCCGGCATGGGCGAGGATCAGGGTGAGGCCCGGGTGGCGCTGGAAGACGCCCCGGTAGATCGCGTTGACGATGTTGCGCGCGGTGTCCAGCGGGAACTCCACGATGGAGGCCACTCGGCCGAGGCCGAGCACGTCGATGTGCGGGCAGTTCTCGGGGTGGACGAAGACCGGAACCTGCCTGCGGGCCAGCTCGGCCAGGACCGGTTCGAAGAACGGCTCGCCGAAGTACTCCCCCTTGGCGTTGGACGGCAGTGCCACACCGTCGAGGCCCAGCTCGTCGAGGGCGTACGCGATCTCCTTCAGCGCGTCGTCCGGCGTGTCCAACGGCAGCGCGGCGAAGGCGCCGAAGCGGTCGGGGTGCGCCTCGACCACACCGGTGAGCTCCTCGTTGATGTCCCTGGCGAGCCGGACGGCGTGGCCGGACTGCGGCAGCCCGGCCAGCACCATCGGGAAGGACAGGACCTGCGCGGCGATCTCGCGGCGGTCCATGAACTCCAGCGCGCCCTCTGGGGTCCACGGGCCGACACGGAACCCGCCGGGGAGGCTGACACTCTCCATCAGGCGGGCGACGGTGCCGCCCATGTAGTGGGTGTGCACATCAATGCGGTCGCGGCTCATGCGGTCGGCTCCTCGGGGGATGCGTACTCCGGCTGTGCGGCCATGACCGCACAGCCCCGACACCACCCCTCTGGCGGCTGGTCCGCCAGTGCGGGTGCCGTCCACCGGAACGCCGGTCGGTGACCCGGGTCGAAGCAGCGCGCGGGGCTACGGGGCCATGGCCCCTTTGTGACCCCGCCGTGTCCGCCGCATGTCGGGCAGCGAACAGAATCCGTTCCGGTCGCCGGAACCGCGCATGTTCCCGCGTCCGATTCGGACCGAGACTCGGGACACGCAGCCACCGGGCACCACCCCCGTTGGTTCGGCGCGGTCCCCGGTGCCATACCGGACCGGCACCTGGCCTGCCCAGCGGCAGTCCCGCCGCGAAGACCGTGAAGTCCAAGAAGTCCAAAAAGTCCAAGACACAGCGTCCAACGAAGGGTGAAGTGCATGTCCACCATCCACGCCCTGGGCTACCTCGTGGTGAGGGGCCCGGTCGCCGAATGGCGCCGCTACGGCACCGGCATTCTCGGTGCACAGGTCGCCGACAGCTCCACCGACAGCGAGCTGCGGCTGCGCATGGACGACCGGGCCTACCGGATCCTGGTCGAGGACGGCGAGCCGGGCGGCCCCACCAGCCTGGTCGCGTTGGGCTTCGAGACGGCCAACGCGGCAGCGCTCGACGCGCTGGCCGAGCAGTTGGACGCCAAGGGCGTCGAAGTGACGGAGAACCCGGAGCTGGCCAGGCGCCGACAGGTCCGCCGGCTGTTCACCTTCAAGGACTTCGACGGCAACACCCTTGAGGCCTACTACGGGCAGCAGACGGACCACCGGACGTTCGTCTCGCCGCGCGCGGTGAACTTCGTGACGGGCGACATGGGTGTCGGCCACACCTTCCTGCTGTCCTCCGACGCCCGGAAGGCCTCGGAGTGGTACATCGACGTCCTCGGCTTCCGGCTGAGCGACACCATCGACTTCGGCATCGCCGAGGGCATCTTCATGCACTGCAACTCGCGCCACCACACCATCGCGCTGGCCACCTTCCCGGGCGCTCCGTCCGGCATCGGCCACCTGATGATCGAGGTGGACCGCCTCGACGCCGTGGGCCGGGCTCTGGATCTGGTGGCCGAGTCACCCGAAGCGCTCACCATGGCGATCGGCGAGCACACCAACGACCGGATGACCTCCTTCTACGTGAAGACCCCCTCCGGCTTCGACGTCGAGTACGGCTGGAACGGCCTGCTGATCGACGACGCGGACTGGACCGTGGGCCACTACAGCTCCCCCAGCAACTGGGGCCACAAGTTCACGACGCCGCCGCCCCCGCCGCCCGCCCCCGCCACCGCCACCGCCGCCGCCGCCGCCGCGCCGAGCCTGTAAGGGAGGCCACCCGTGATCGACATCTCCGCCTTCGACCCGTCCGGCGGTCTGCTGGACCCGCAGATCTACACCGACCCGGACGTCTACCAGCAGGAACTGGCACAGGTCTTCGGCCGCTCCTGGCTGTTCCTCGCGCACGACTCCCAGCTCCCCAAGCGCGGCAGCTTCATCCAGACGTACATGGGTGAGGACCCGGTGCTGGTGGTGCGGCAGCGCGACAACAGCGTCAAGGCGTTCCTCAACCAGTGCCGCCACCGCGGCATGCGCATCTGCCGCGCGGACGAGGGCACCAACAAGACCTTCACCTGCAGCTACCACGGCTGGGCGTACGACCTCGAGGGCAACCTCATCAACGTCCCCGAGGAGGACCGCGCCTACCGGGGCGACATCGACAAGTCGAAGTGGGGAGCGCTCAAGGTCCCGCGGGTCACCCACTACAAGGGGCTGATCTTCGGCACCTGGTCCGCCGACGTGCCGGAGATCGAGGAGTACCTCGGCGAGATGGCGTACTACCTCGACGCCATCCTGGACCGGTACGAGGGCGGCATCGAGCTGGTGCCCGGCCCGATGAAGTGGGTCATCGACTGCAACTGGAAGTTCGCGGCCGAGCAGTTCGCCAGCGACATGTACCACGCTCCGATCTCGCACGCCTCGGCCGCCGTCGCGCTGTTCGAGGACCCGGCGATGCGGGCGATGATGTCGCCGCCGAAGGAGGCCCCCGGCCGCCAGTTCGCCGGCAACGGTCACGGCTCCGGATCGTTCTGGCTTCCCGAGTTCGGCCCGGACCCGCAGTACGGCCCCGCGTACAACGCGTGGAACATCGCCAACCGCGACAAGGTATTCGAGCGGATCGGTGTCGAGCGCGCCCACAAGGTCTTCGCGCACAACACCGTCTTCCCGAACTTCTCGTGGCTCGGCCAGTCCAACACCATGCGGGTGTGGCACCCGCGCGGCCCTGGCCAGATCGAGGTCTGGGCGTGGACCTTCGTGCCGGCGGACGCGCCGCAGGAGGTCAAGGAGGACATCACCAGGACCAGTCAGTTCACCTTCAGCCCCGCCGGTGTCTTCGAGACCGACGACGGCGAGAACTGGACCGAGGTGCAGATGGTGCTGCGCGGCTGGAAGGCGCGGCAGAACACCTTCAACGCGCAGATGGGCCTCGGCTACGAGGAACGCGACACCTACGGACTGCCCGGCAGGTCGAACGACGTGTACAGCGAGACCGCCGCCCGCGGCTTCTACCAGCGATGGAAGGACCTGATGCTCGGCACCTCCTGGGCCGGCATCACGGAGCTCGACGCCGCCCGCCGGGCCTCCGAGGAGGAGGTTCAGTCCGCATGACCACCGCCGAGCAGCAGCCTGAGACCGTGACGAGCTCCGTACTGCGGACCACGTCCGTGGAGCTCCAGCACCGCGTGGAGCAGTTCCTCTTCGCCGAGGCGGAGTTGCTGGACGACCACCGCTACCAGGAGTGGCTGACCCTCTTCACCGAGGACGCCCACTACTGGATCCCCACCCGGATGACCCGCACCATCCGCGAGCGCGGCCAGGAGCTGGCGGCGCCCGGCACGGGCGCCCACGCCTACGACGACCACCGGCAGCTGGCCGGGCGTGTCCGCCGGGTCACCTCCGGCATCCAGTGGTCGGAGGAGCCGCCGTCGCGCACCCGGCGCCTGCTGACCAATGTGCGGATCGACGAGCGCGCCGACGGCACTCTCGACGTGCGGACCAACTTCTGGGTCTACCGCAGCCGCCTGGAGCGCCACCAGGACTGGTTCGCCGGCGAGCGCTTCGACGTCCTGCGCCCGCAGGAGGAGGGCTTCGGCTATCCGTACCGGATTGCCGACCGCAAGATCGTCTTCGAGCAGACCACCCTGCTCGCACCCAGCGTCAGCATCTTCTTCTGACCGTCGCGCGGCGGTAGCCAGGGGAAAGGTAACAGGAGAGTTCATGACCACCGACATACAGACCCGTTGGGTGCGGCTGTGCACTTTGTCCGAGCTGGAGGACGACGAGGGGCTGCGCATCGCGACGACTCCCCCGGTGTCGGTCTACCGCTGCGAGGACGAACTGTTCTGCATCGACGACACCTGCACCCACGAGGACTTCTCCCTCGCCGAAGGGTGGGTCGAGAACTGCGTCGTCGAGTGCACCCTGCACATGGCGAAGTTCGACCTCCGCTCGGGCAGGTCACTGTGCCCGCCCGCCGTCAACGCCGTCCGGGTGCACGAAATACGCGCCGACGGCGACGAGGTGCTGGTCAACCTGCCCGTCGACTACACGGTCCCCCAGGAGAGCTGAGCGATGGGCTGGCTGCACAACACGTCCGTACTGGTCACCGGCGGAGGGTCGGGCATGGGCCGGGCCATCGTGGAGAGGTTCGTCGACGAGGGTGCCCACGTCACCGTCTTCGACCGCTCGGCGGACAAACTCGAGGACGTCGCAGGGCAGTTGGGTGAGCACGTACGAACGGTCCAGGGCGATGTCACCTCGGCCGCGGACAATGCCGCCGCGGTGGACACGGCCGTCGACGCTTTCGGCGCACTTGACGTCTTCATCGCCAACGCCGGGGTCTGGGACTTCTCCCGGTCCCTGCTGGACACCTCGCCCGAGGACCTCGCCAAGGGCTTCGACGAGCTGTTCGCAGTGAACGTCAAGGGCTACGTGCTGGGTGCCCGGGCCTCCGCCGAAGCCCTGCGCACATCGCGCGGCAGCATGATCTTCACGCTGTCCAACGCCTCGTTCTTCCCCGGCGGCGGCGGCCCGCTCTACACCGCCTCCAAGCACGCCGGCGCCGGCCTGGTCAAACAGCTCGCCTTCGAGCTGTCGCCCGAGATCCGGGTCAACGGCGTGGCGCCCGGCGGCATGGCAACCGATCTACGGGGGCCCGCCTCCCTGGGACTCGGCGACACGAAGATCACCGATGCCCTGCCGCTGCGTGAGCTGATGATCAACCACTCCGCCCTCCAGCGCGAGATCACAGCCAAGGACTACGTCGGCACCTACGTGCTGCTGGCATCCCGCGAAAACTCCGCCAGCGTGACCGGCACCGTGTTCGACATCAGCTCCTTCGGCACGCCACGCCGACCGGGTCCCTGAACAAGACCGGAGACACGCAGGACCGGTACGCGGATCCGGCGACAGGCGCGCACCCGGCACTCACACGACTTGACCGCCCCAGCACGAGGAGCACCGCACGTGACGTCCCCATCCCCGGCCCTCACCGCCGAGAGCACCAGCCGGTTCGCCCGGACCAAACGCTTTCGCATCCACTACCACGAGGCAGGCGAAGGCCACCCCCTCGTCCTGCTGCACGGCAGCGGCCCCGGAGCAACCGGATGGAGCAACTTCCGTCCCAACATCGAGGCGCTCAGCGCCGAACACCGCGTCCTGGCCGTCGACATGCCCGGCTGGGGCGAGAGCGACACCCAGACCGCCGAGACGGGCCGTGACCACACCGCGACCCTGATCGACTTCCTGGACGAGGTCGGCATCGAACGAGCGGCCCTGGTGGGCAACTCGATGGGCGGAATGACGGCCATCTCCACCGCGATCCGGCACCCGGACCGCGTCAGCCACCTCGTCACCATGGGCGCCCCGTGCCCCGGCCCCAACCTCTTCTCGGCCGGCAACGGGCCCAGCGAGGGACTGAAGGTGCTTCTCGCGGCCTACCAGGAGCCCACCGCCGAGAACATGAAGCGCCTCGTCCGCATCATGTGTTTCGACCCCGCGATGGCCACCGACGAACTCGCGGCCCTACGCTCCCAGGCGGCTGGAGCTCACCCCGAACATCTGCGCAGCTTCCTCGAAGAGGCGACAGCGCCGCCGGCCAAGTCGTCCGCGGCCGCCTTCTTCGGCCTTGCGCCCCGGCTAGGAGCCATCACCACCCCGACGATGGCCATCCACGGACGCGACGACCGCGTGGTGCACTTCGAGAACAGCCTGCGCCTGACGACGGTCGTGCCCGACTCCCGCCTGGTACTGCTCAACCGCTGCGGTCACTGGGCCCAGATCGAGCATGCGGCAGAGTTCAACCGCCTCGTCGCCTCATTCGTCAGCGCGACCTGAGTGGCTCCCCACGCACCGGCCGCCGCCCACCGCCCGACCTTCATGGTGCTGACGGTGGGTGTCACGGCCTTCTCACTCGTCCAATCACTCATCATCCCCGTCATGGGAACCCTGGCGGAGCAGTACGACACCGACCGTTCCACGATCACCTGGCTGCTCACCGCCTACCTCATGTCAGCATCGGTCTTCACTCCTGTACTCGGCCGACTTGGCGACGCCTGGGGCAAGGACCGGGTACTCGTCGGATGCCTCGCGGTCCTGTCGCTCGGATGCGCCATCTCCGCGCTGGCGCCCGACGCCGCGTGGCTCATCGCGGGCCGCGCCGTCCAAGGCGTGGGCGGCGGCATCCTCCCGGTGTCGTTCGGCATCATCCGCGACGAGTTCCCGTCCGAGCGGGTGCCCTTCGCCGTCAGTTTCACCTCCTCGCTGCTGGCCTTCGGCATCGGCTGCGGCACCGTGCTGGCCGGACCGCTCTCCGACGCGCTCGGCTCCAGTGCACTGTTCTGGCTGCCCTGCGGTGCCAGTGCCGCGGCCGCCGCCGCGGCGTTCCGTTACGTGCCGTCCTCACCGGTGCGCAGCCGCGAGCGGATCAGCGTCACTCCCGTCGTGCTGCTGGCCGCCTGGCTGATCATGCTGGTCCTCGCCATCAGCGAGAGCCCGCGCTGGGGCTGGAGCTCTCCCCAGCTCCTCGGGCTGCTCACCGGGTCCCTCGCACTGCTGGTGGCATGGATCCGGATCGAGACCGTCTCCCGGGTACCGCTGATCGACATCCGTCTGATGCGACGCCGCGGAGTGTGGGCCGCCAACCTCGTCGCACTGCTGATCGGCTTCGGCCTGTATGCCTTCAGCTCCCTGGTGCCCCAACTCGCCCAGACGTCCCCCGCCTCCGGTTTCGGACTGGGCGTCAGTGTCAGCGAGTCAGGGCTGATGATGATGCCCGGCTGCCTCCTCAGCTTCCTGGCAGGACTGCTGGCCGCACCGGCGGCGGCCCGGTTCGGAGCGAAACGGCTCATGGTGCTGGGCGCGTGCACGGGCGGGGCCGGCAGCGCCATGATCGCATTCATGCACGACCACACGTGGCATTTGTACCTCGGTGCGGGCGTCAACGGCCTCGGCGTCGGGTTCACGCTCGCCCTCCTCGCCAACGTCGTCGTGACCGCTGTACCGGCGGCGCAGACGGGAGTGGCCTCCGGCATGAACGCCAATCTCCGCACCATCGGCGGCTCCATCGGCTCGGGAGTACTCGCCGGCGTGTTGGCCGCCACCCAGAACGCGGGCGGCGCCCCGACCGAAGGAGGCTACATACGGGGCTTCGTCATCATCGCGGGCATGCTGCTCGCCGCAGGCGCGGCAGCTCTCACCATCCCCGCCCTCCTGTCACACAGTCAGAAGCCGTCCCTGACAGGACCGTTGGCGTCGACCACTTGAGCTGCGCACCCCTTCGGCTCATGCACACAGGCCCGGGAGATCCAGCACCACGGAGGAGCGCTACCTACAACTGGCGTGTGCATCGGTCATTCGCAGGGGCTGCAGCGCTGATGTTCGTCTCCTGACAGACCACGCATCGGTCGCCTCCGCGCGAGCCGAAGTGTTCCGTCCATGTCTGCCAGACCGCGGCTCACGGTCCCGCCGGCTCCGCGCCTTGCTGCCCTTGCTGGACAAGGTCCCTGCCGTGGCCGGCGTTGTCGGCCGGCCCAGACGCCGACCCGACGCGCTTCTCGCAGACCGCGGATACGACCACGACGCGACGACATCCACGAGGCAGGGCGGGCACGGGTTGCTCAGGGCCGCAGGGTGCGCCGATCGGGTGGCGACAAGCGCCCCGGCCGGTTCCGGCCACTGGGCTGGAGGCCCACGCCCGAACAACGTGACGGCTTGCCCATTCCGCGCCGCGGGACCTGCCCACGGGGCGAACGGCAAGCCGATGAACTTCGTGCAAATGGATCATGGCGCCTTGCTACAGCAAGCCTGTGAGCATGGCGGATGCGGATAGGGTCCGCCTCATGGCCGCGTGGGGGAAAATCTTTGCGACGGTCGGACTCCTCGCCCTCACCATCACCGCATGCAGTGACACCGGGGCGCCGCCTTCGGGCGACCCGGATGTTCCGACCGCGGCGGCGACGGTCCAACACGCCGCCGCGTCGCCTGCGTTGCCCGGAAGCGATCGCGTCGCACGCCCGGCCACGCCGTCACCTGTCGGGACATCGGCGGCGAGGCCGAGCACAACACCCGCCAACGCGCCGTCCGCCACGTCGGCACCCGTCGCGCCCTTCGTTCCCGCCTGCGGGTCGAGCGCTCTCACGGTGTGGGAGGGGCATACCGGCCCACCAGTGGCCGGCCCTCCCGGATACTTCGCCACACAGATCTTCCTACGCAACCACTCCGGCTCGACATGCCACCTGCGAGGCTGGCCCGGCCTTACGTTCTTCGGTGACGGAATCATCCGGGGCTGCGGCGCGGGCGATCCCTCACCCCGCTGCGGCAAGCCGGAGAGCACGTCAGGACGGCGCAACTTCTCGGTCACCCGGACCTCCACACATGACCTTCCCGACATCGTCCTCGCCCCGGCGCACACCACGTCCTTCACGATCCTGTGGAGCGGGGAGTGCCATATCGATCCGTCCTACGGCGTCGACATACGGGTGCCGGACGATGCACGGGCTCTGAGGCTGGCTCCAACCGTGCAGATCAGCCCATGCGAAGGACGAGTCCAGGTCACCCCGTTCGGTGTGGTGGGCTGAACTTTCCGGGGCCACGCGCGAGGGACGCACCTCCACCCTCTTGGATCAGTGACAGAGTCCAGGTGTGCGGCCAGTTGAGTCCAGTCTGATGGCCACCGGAAGTCCAGGCGAGCACGGCCCGCGGCAGGGACACTGGGCCGCATGCCCCTGCTGTTCTCGCCACCCGCAGTCACGCCCGTCCGGCTGTCGCAACCGCCCGTACTCGAGAGCTGGGACGCGACCTCACACCCGAACCAGCAGCGTCTGCGCGCCTACCTGGACTCCGTCTCGGCCCTGGTCGGTCCCGCTCTCGCTGGGGACACCGCTCACCTGGCCCTGGCGCTCGACGTGGGGCTCGCCGACCGTATCGCGCTCACCCGCGGCGGCCACGACCTCGACAACTACCTCTTCCCCCTGGCACGCGCGTTCGGGGCCGGCCGGTTCGACGCCGTCTTCGCCTGCAAACGCCATGCCACCTCCTCCACGATCGCCGTCGGACCAGCCACACCGGCGCACCCGGACCGTACCGAGGCGCCGCCCCTCCTGTCCGTACGCACCAGCGTGTCCGCCACGTCGGCGGCATGGAAGGAGGCCATCCATCAGGCATGTCGGGCAGCGCAGCCAGTACCGGATCCGGACGGGCCGCTGCAACTCGCGCTCTGCTTCCGCCTGTCCGCCAGCCGCAACTGGTCCACACTCTGGAAGCCCGCGATCGATGCGCTGGGGCCGGTGCTCGGAATGCCGGATCCGGACCGCCCGTACAGGCCGAACGACGATCGCATCGTCGATCTCGCCCTGCATCGCAACGTCGATGACTCGCTGGGCCACGATGTCGTGATTGCCGCTTGGTGCAGCCCCGTCGCGCAACCCGCGCAGGGTGGAGAGCCCGGCGTGCGCACCCTCGGTGACAGCGGGCACTCCAACTGATCGTGGAAAGAACGAGGGCGAACACGCCGCGTTGGGGGCAACCCGGTGCAAATCGCGTCCCTTACCCATTGCCTGCGGACGCCGATGCCAACGCCCGAGGCGGACCGATGGATGCGAACACCTATCCTCTGATGGGCCTCGCAGGGGGATCGCACTACGCGATGAGTGCGCACGAACGCTGGCCCCCGTCCCGCAGCCGATGGCTGACGTATCGCAGCCGCAGAGGACCCGGCGGGCGGTTGCCATGGGTTACGCGAGCTCGTACACAGCCCTGTCCGGGTCGGTCTTCACGATCAGTCCGCTCTCGGCCAGCAGGCGCAGGTTCCGCCGCGCCTCCTTCTCCGCGGTCCGCTGGTCGGCGGGCTGGTATCCCGCCACCCTCAGGGCCAGTACGGCGCGCTGCGCATCCCACGTGCCGCCGAGGACCTGTACCACCTTGCCGAGAGCCTGCTGATGCGTCAGCTGCGTATCGGCCATGGACATCCCCTCTCCTTTGAGAATCCGCCACAGCACGACGCGGCGGACGACTCGCCTGTCACGCGTCGCTGTGTGGGGTGGTGCGGGCCGTGCTGGAGCTTGCGTCCTTCTGGGCTGTCAGTGTGTCAGTGGCCAGTTGCCCGTATCCACTGTCCTGCAGAGGGCGCGGCCACAACTCACGGTCGGTCACAACTCTCCCCGCCGACCACGACAGTTGATGGACGGCCGCCCGAGGTGTTCGTTCAGGCTACGCGGCGTCACCGGCGGTCCGACCCGAGCACGGTACGTGCGCACCCTGCGTGGCAAGGAAGTGAGTCGGCCCGCCGACGTCAAGAGTGGCCGCGTCCTCCTCGACTGGGTGGTACCGGACCCGCCCGCCTTGTCCGAATGTGAGAATGGCCCCTTGAGGGGCGGGTGCACCGGCCGGCGGTGCGGGGCACGAGCACCAGCGGAGCGGGGGGGAGAGCCATGGTGGTGGCCATGTGCCCACTGTGCAGCGACGACGAGGACATCGACATGGTCCGCGCGCTCGATGACGGGCGTCGCGTCGTGAAGCACCGCTGCGGCTACGAATGGGAGCACGGCGAGCCCGCCGCCCCGAAGAAGCCTGCGCGCTCCTTCAACGATCTCAGGGCCCGTTTCCCGAAACCCGAGGACGTCGAGCCCACGTGGGTGGAACGCGCGGCCCGGCTCAAGGAGCAGTACCTTGCCACCAAGCCGGGCTTCGACTCCGAGGTGGCGGCCTACTGGGCGAAGTACCAGAGGATCTTCTCCCCCGACGGGTTGCGGACGTGCGACCCGAAACTCCTCAAGGACTTCGCCAACTCCGACATGGGCGCCCACCCCGGCAACCAGGCCACCTTCAACTCCGCCTGGAACGCCATGGGCAGCGCCGCGGCCGGGAAGGCGACCCGCCAGACGATCGATTACCTCTTGTACGGACCTGCCCACGTGCCGCTCGAGGACCGACTGCAGGAACTACTGGCCGGCACCAAGCCGTTCGCCATGACCGGTTTCAAAGAAGCCCTCCTGACCAGGGTTCTCTGCGTGACGCGGCCTGACCGGTTCCTGTCGATCCTCAAGTACACGACGGAGGCGGGCGGCAAGCGCGAGATCGCCCGGACGGTCTACGGACTGGATCTGCCGGCACCCGAGTCGGTCGACTGGACACTCGGTCGGCTCATCCTCTGGAGCAACGACGTCCTGCACACCCTGGTCGGCGAGGGCTTCGCCAACCAGCAGCACGCCGCCGCGTTCTTGTGGTGGGCCAAGGACCAACCCTGAGGTTTTCGGGCCGGCCAGTTCGAACACCTGGATGCCGGCCAGCACCATCCCCGGCGGTCGGCCGCAGGCCCTGCCCGCCCCTACCGGAGCCCCTGCCCTGCCCCCACCGCGGACCACCTCAAAGCTCAGCTCCTCGCCGCCGCCTCTTCAGCCCTGATGCATCCAGGCGATGACGTCGAACACACGCAGGACGCCGACGTCCTCACCGATACCCGCCTTGGCGCGGAGACGGACCAGCTGATCGTGCAAGGCACCGTTGTCCGCCCGCAGGGCCGCTGCCAACGCGGCCCAGAAGGAGTGGTCCACTCTCGGTCGCTCGAACAGCTGCTTGACGCGGATGTCGTAGACGGGAATGAGATGGGGACGCTTGCGGGCCAGCAATTTGGATGCGACAACCGGACCGCCACCATCGGGCTTTCCGGGGTATTGCTTGCTGCCGGTCAGGCGCTCCCACAACTCCCACGCAGGTCCGCCCTCCTCCATGAGCGCATCGCTTCCAGGATTCTCCAAGCGCGCGTCACGAGGGATGAGCGACAGCAGGCGCGCCCAGTGCCCGTCGGGGTCGGTCAGCAGGTTCATCGCCCCGTGCGGCTTGAGGGAGACGCTGAGCGTGGTGATGGCCACCAGGTCGTTGCTGTCGAAGCGGTCCGCGACCTGCTCTGCGTCCCCGCCCCCGCCCAGGCGCTCGAAGTGCGCGCCGGAATAGAACAGGTCACCGCTTGAGCGTCGTCGGGTGAAGTACTCGACCAGCCGGCGTACGGCCTTCTCGTCGTCCCAGTAAATCTCCGGGATCTTCAGTTCGATCACCGCAAGGCCCCCCAACTCCCCCACGAACACTGCTGTGTCGGTGGAGAGTACACCAGCGGAGACCATGCGGTGGCTCGGGCGGAAGGCGCCGTCGACACGGACGAGAAGCCTGGCCGCGGGTAGCGGCGATCGGCTTCGAGGACGGGGCCGGCCAGTCGATGACCCCGCCGCGCGCTCCGGAACCGGGGCCGGATCGGCCGGACCCCGGTGGTGCACGCGAGAGCCAGGGGCTCGGGAAGAGACTCGGCCGCGGGCATGCCCTGCCACAAACCCGGTGGGCGCCCCCCGCCTGGGCGCCCCCGGTGTCCCGGTCTTGGTCGGCCAAGAGAATCGGCCGGGGTTTGCCCGTCAGTTCTGGGCCCCGATCGAGAATCTCCCGCCGGACTGCCACCCTGGAACCGCCGACACCTCCGACACGCTCACCCACGGCCCGTTCCACCGGGCGCTGAACCGGTACACACAGGGGGACGACGAGTGAAGAACTTCTTCGGGAAAGTCCGCCTGGCGGAGCCCCAGGTGTCCGACGCCGAGCGCGAACTGTTCGGCGGCCCGCTGCGCTATGACATGGGCTGGTCCCAACACGAGCACGCGGGGCTGGACTTGACCATGCGGTCGGCGCTGCGCCAGATGCCCCCACTCGTCGGTGCCACACTGCGCATGGCGTGGCGCGCGGACCGCCGTGCGCTCGTCGCCGTGGCGATCAGCGAAATCGCCCAGGGCGTCGCCGCCGCTGTCAGCCTGCTCGCCGTCAACGCGGTCATGCACGCCCTGCTCGGCACCGGAAGCGCCGACGAGCGGCTGCACGCGCTCCTGCCCGGACTGCTCGCCGCCGCGGGCGTCGCTGTCGTCAACTCCGCCCTGGCCGGCTGGTCGACCTCCCGGGCCGGTCGCCTCGAACCGCTGGTCGAGCGGATCGCCACCACGCAGTACCTGGCAGCGGCGACCGCCGTCGAACTCGAAGCCATCGACGACCCTGACTTCCGCCGCTTGATCGACATCGCCCAGTACGGGCCGGCCTCCGCCCGCCGCATGATCGGTGCCTGTGTCTCGGCCCTGAACAGCACCATCTCGCTCGTCGCCACGGCCGGTGTCCTCACCGTCCTGCACCCTGCGCTGCTGCCCATGCTGCTGGTCATCGCGGCCCCCCGGGGCTGGGGCGCCATGCGGGTGGCCCAGGAACGCTACGTGTCGATGATGAACTGGATCGAGCACCTGCGGGCCAGCCGCCTCATCGGGAATCTCCTCACAGAACGCACGGCGGCGCAGGAGGTCCGCATCCACGCGGTCGGGCCGTTTCTGCTCGACCGGTACGAGCGCATGGCCCACAGTGCCGAAGCCGAGCAGGAGCGGCTCGCCGCCGGCAAAGCCGTCACCGAGTGGGCCGCATCGGCGCTGTCCGGGCTGGCGATGGCCGCCACCTACGGCGTCATGATCTGGCTGATCGCGAGCGGGCACATGAGCCTGGCGGTGGCCGGCACCGCGGTGATCGCCGTCCGATCCGGTTCCGCCAGCCTGGGAGCCCTGGTGATGAACGTGAACCAGCTGCACGAGGAATCCCTGTACGTCCGCGACCACGGACGCTTCCTGCAGGAGGCTGCCGAGCGGGCCATCCCCTCGGGCGGCGCGCCGCTCCCGGCCAAGGTTGAGCGCATCGTCCTCGACCAGGTCACCTACCGTTACCCCGACCGCGAGAGCCCGGCGCTGGACAGCGTGTCGCTGACCCTCCCCATGGGGTCGGTCACCGCCGTGGTGGGCGAGAACGGCTCCGGCAAGAGCACTCTGATGAAGGTCCTCTCCGGGCTGTTGCTGCCCCAGGAAGGGACGGTCCGCTGGGACGAGGCCGATGTCGCGGACCTGCAACGCACCCAGGTCTTCGACCGCGTCTCGCTGCTCACCCAGGACTTCCAGCGCTGGCCGGTGACCGCGGCGATGAACATCCGCATCGGCCGCCCGGACCAGGACGCGCGCCCGGACGACTTACAGCCCTCGATCGACTACGCGGGAGCGGGCCCCGTCATCACCAAACTCACCAACGGGCTGGAGAGCCTGCTGGCACGCGTCTTCCGGGGAGCCATCGAGCTCTCCGGTGGCGAATGGCAGAAGATCGGCCTGGCCCGTACCCACTGGCGCAGCGCAACCTGCCCTGCGGACAGCATCCTCATCGTCGACGAACCCACCTCCGCCCTCGATCCGGAAGCCGAGATCGAAGCCTTCGACCGGATCCGCCGTCTCGCCGCGCCGAACCGGGCCGTCGTCCTGGTCACCCACCGCATGTCGGGTGTCCGCCACGCGGACCGCATCTATGTCCTCAACCACGGGCATCTCGCCGAACACGGCACCCACGACGAACTCGTCGCCGCCCACGGGCGGTACGCCGCCATGTTCGCCGCCCAAGCCGCCCAGTACGCACCCAGCTCCGGCATCCCGAACCCCGCCGCACCCACCGTCCCGGATCCCGCGTGACCAGGCCGTTCGAAAGGCCGGCCGGGTCCATGCCTCCCATCGACGACACCGCCGACACCGCCGACACCGACGGGACGAACGCCCTGCGCCACCAGTTGACCGACCGGCTCACCGCGGCCGGCCACATCCGCACCGCCGCCGTCGAGCACGCCTTCCGCACCGTGCCCCGGCACGCCTTCGCCCCCGAGGTTCCTGTCGTATCGGCGTACGCCGACGACATCGTCGCCACCCGCCACACCGACGCGGGTCGCGTCACCAGCTCCGTCTCCGCCCCCTGGCTGCAGGCCGACATGCTCGAAGCGGCCCGCATCGAGCCGGGTGACCGCGTCCTGGAGATCGGCTCCGGCGGCTACAACGCCGCTCTCATCGCCGAACTCGTCGGCTCCGCGGGCAGCGTCACCACCGTGGACATCGACCCGGCCGTCACCGACCGCGCCACCCGATTCCTCACCGATACGGGATACGACCGCGTGCGCGTAGTCACCGCCGACGCCGAACACCTCCCGTCCGACATCACTCCTGACGAAGGCTTCGACGCCATCATCGTGACCGTCGGCAGCTGGGACCTGCCCTGGATCGGCGCCTTCGCCGAGGGCGGCCGCCTCGTCGCACCGCTGCGCCTGCACCAGTACACCTGGGCCATGGGCTTCACCAAGCGCGACGGTGCCCTCCACAGCGAAGAGCCACTCATCGTCTGCGGCTTCGTGGCCATGCGGGGCGCCGGCGCGTGGAAGTCCACCCGCCGTACGGTTCCGGGCACCGGTGTCCATCTCGTCTGGGAGGACGGCACCCCCCTGCCGGTCGACCGGCTCGCCCCCGTCCTCACCCGTGAGCCGTCCGTGGTGCACACGCATGTCACCGTCGGCGGCCAGGAACCGTTCGACGCCCTCGCCCTCTTCCTCGCCGGTGCGCTGCCCGGCTTCTGCCGCCTTGTCGTCGATCCCGGCGGCGACCGCTGGGTCCTGAACCCGCCGCCGCGGCACTGGCCGGGTGTGGCCATCGTGCGCGGTGCCTCGCTGGCATGCCTTGCAACCGAGCGCGTCCACGACGGCGAGGACGGCGGAGGCGTGTACGAGCTGGTCGTCCACGGCTACGGCCCCACCGGTCGCCTCGCCGCCCAGGAGATGGCCGAACAGGTCCGCCGCTGGCAGCGCAACCACCGCGCCGCGCTGTGCCCGCGCATCACCATCGAGCCCGTGACCGGCGGTGCTGCCGTTGCCTCCCCTGCGCGCGATCCGCACGTGTTCATCAAGAGGCACACCCGCGTCGCGATCGACTGGCCGGTCGTGGCCGGCACCGCGGCCCTTCTCACGGACGGTGAGGGGCGCTACCTGCTCCATCTGCGCTCGGCGACCAAGCCGATCTGGCGGCCCGGGCAGTGGGCCCGAGAGCGGACTCGCCGTCTCCGAGGCCGACTTGTCACTCGTGCACGTCGTCGACCTCCTCGACCCCGCCGGCGCGATCCCGCGTATCCAGTTCTTCTTCGCCGTGTCCCGATGGAGCGGCGAGCCCGCCGTCCTTCAGCCGGACCGGTGCACCGAGTGGCGCTGGTGGCCGCTCAGCGCGCTGCCCGAACCGACCGTGGGTTACGCCAGAGCCGCCTTGGAGGCGATCCCCGCGGGCACGCTCTACACCACGATGGGCTGGACCTGACACCCCTCCGTCCGCTGCCCCTCAGGGCTGCCGTTCTCGGGAAGGACCTGCCGTGCGCATGTTCGCCACGCAAGACGAATGGGACCGCAGCTACGCCGACGGTCGGCGTTTCAGCCGACTCAGTGACCGCGAGCGGTCGCTGCTGGCCACGCACGCGCCTCCGCCGCCCGATGGCAGGGCCCTCGACATCGGCTGCGGAGTCGGTGAACTCGCAGCCCACTTGTCCACGCTGGGCTACGCCGTGGACGCCGTCGACTGGTCGGAAACCGCCCTGACCGAAGCCGCCGCCCAACACGGCTTGGCCGTGCGGTGGTTACGCCTCGACATCGAGAACCACGAGCACGACGAGCACGACGAGAACTACGAGAACTACGAGAACGACGACGGGACACCACTGCACGCCGACGGCTACGACCTCATCACCCTTCGATTCGTGGTTCCGTTACTCACCTCCCGTGCCCGAACCCTGCACGCCCTGGGCCGACGCCTGCGCCCCGAAGGCGCCATCGTGGTCATCACGCCACGCGCCGCCGACACCCCGGCCGAGCGGCGTCGCATCGCTCTCGACGAGGCCGAACTCGCCCAGCTGCAGGCCGGCTGGGCAAGCCCGACGCTGCACGACGCCGGAGGCCTGGCCTTCGTGATCCTGCGTGACCCGTGCCCGACCGGGCCAACCACGCCACAGGACAGCGCCAGGGCAGCCGGAACGCAGGGCACACCCTCTGGTGAGGGGAGCGCCTCCGCCGGATTCTCCTCGATCCCCCGGAGCACGACATGTGGGCCGTCCACCACCTCGCAGGGAGGGGTCGGTTGATGGGACCGGGGGCCTTCGCCCGCCTCGCCGCCGTCGAACGGGCCCGGCTCGGCGAAGGCACCGCCTACCTCGTCACGCACACCTGACCCACGTCGCGCTGTATCCCGAGGAGACACCCGTGTCCGTCGAAGACATCAACAGCCGAGCCTGGACCGTCTACGGACAGCGCCAGCTCTCCCGTTCGCACATACCGCCCGTCCCCGAAGAACGGGCCTGGACGCCCTGGGAGGGGGTCGGGCCGGGTGCGGAGATCCTCGGCGACATCGCAGGCCGCCGGGTCTTGGACATCGGCTCCGGCGCCCGCCGTGCATCTCGCGCGGACCCACGACGCGCGCGTCACCGGGATCGAGCTGTCGCCCACCCAGCACGAGCGCGCCGTCTCCACCCACGCCCACGTTCCGGGCGTGGAGTTCGTGCGGGCGGACGTGGTCGCCTACCTCGCCGGGGCCGAGCCCTTCGATGCCGCATACGCCATCGGCACCATGGGGTTCATCGACCCGCACCGCTCGCTGCCCGCGCTGCGCGACGGCCTGCGCCCCGGCGCGCCGCTGGTCCTCTCGCTCCTGCACACGGACCTGCACGACCGCGGCCCGTCCTCCACGGTCGCACCGCGCGAGCAGATGCTCCTGCTGCGGGACGATCCGCCGCCGGCGACCCGGATGTGGGTCCTGGCACCGCACCTGTGGGAGGACCTGCTCGCGGGCGGCGTGCTCGCTCTGCACTCCGCGAGCGGGGCTCGTACGACCGTCGTGACCACCACTTGGGCCTCGGACAGTACGCGCGCACCAGAACTCGCGACGGCGTTGTCCGTCCTCGGCGCGGGCCACCCCCGCATGCTCGGATACCGCGACGCGCGCGACTTCCGCCCCGAAGCCGTACTGACCCACGACGCCCTCGGCCAGATGACCGGACACCCCGACCACCGCTACACCCGCCTCGACCTCGCGCCGGGGCGCCCTGGCGCAACCCGTTTGGTGCTCTGAGCGATCCACCTGAACCCGGCGGCCTCGTATTCGACCGCGCGGCCAGAACGGTCAGGCCGACGTGACCGGTGAGGCCGGCCCAGCCGGTCTGGTCGACGAAGCCCGGTTCCAGGACCGGAAAGCGCGCCGGACCGGGCGAACTGGCTGTCAGGCGCCCCTCGTCCGTCCGCCGACCGGAAGGCGGAGCCGTTCAGGGCGGGAGCAGGAATGCGCCGACTGTCAGCCGGGAGTCCTCGGTCACCGAAGTCTCCGTGTGCCGGCCAATCGCCCGCCCCAGCCGGGCGGCCGGCTCGCCATGGCTGTGGGGCGGGCTCAGCGGGAACCGGTCGCCGCGTACGAACGGTACGGAGGAGCGGAACGGTCGCCGTAGCTGCGGGATGTCCTGGGGCTTCGGGTGGATTTCCGGTCGGCGAGAGGTTCAGTCGGCGGCCAGCAGGTGGGCGGGGGCGATCCGGGACAGTGTCCGGACGGGCACGGTCAGGGCGGCGCTGACCAGTGCGGTGGCGGCCAGCGTGGCCAGCAGTGCGGCGCCGGTGATCGCGAGGAGATGGCCGTGCAGTACGCCCTGGCCGAGCGCCACCACCGCCACCAGACCCGCCGCGGCACCCGCCAGGCCCCCCAGCAGGGCCAGTCCGATCCCCTCGTAGAGGGTCAGTTTCGCGAGTTCGCGGTTGGTCCAGCCGGTGGCCCGCAGTACAGCGAGATCGGAGGCGCGTTCGCGTTGGGAGAGCACCAGTACGTCGACGGCTCCCGCGGCACCGAGCACCAGGGACAGGGCGACGCTGAGGTAGTCGGCGGTCCGCGCATGTGCCACGACGGCGTTGCCGAGCAGCGAGCCCGCCACCTCGCCCTGGAAGGCCAGTGTCAGGGCGAGGAGCACCGTGAAGGCGGCCACTCCGAGCGCGAGGCCCGCCGCGCCGAGCAGGGTGCGGCCCCGCACCCGCAGGAGGTTGACCGCCGCCAGCCCGGCCACCGAGCGCACCGGGCGGGCCCGGCGGGCCGCCGTCACCGGAGGCCGGACGGCCTGCATGGGACCGAGCCGGGTGGCGAGCCAGGCCGGAACCAGGCCCGCGCCCGTGGCCAGCAACAGCGCCACCGGGAGGACGAGGAGCGATTTGGCGCCGGCGTCCGGCTGACCCAGCAGCCTGCCGAGCCCGTACGCGAGCATCGCCCCCACGACTCCTGCCGCGAGACCGATCACGGCCAGTTCGCCCAGGACCAGTCTGAGCACCTCGCCGCCGCTCCAGCCCACGCAGCGCAGTGTGCCGATCTCGGTGCGGCGGGAGCGTACCGAGGCCAGCGCCGCCTGGCCGAGGAACAGCGCGCAGACCACCAGGACCAGTGTGAAGAGGAGCGCGCTCTTGGTGTCGACGGCCTTGAGGATCCGTAGCGCCACGCCTTTGGCCACCCAGCGTTCCGTCACCTTCGCCGTGGCGCTCAGCGCGACCGTCTGGAGGGTGGGTGAGCTGCCCACGGTCACGTCGACCTGGAGCTTGGGGAAGGCGGTGCGGATGTTGCCGGCCACGGCGTTGACCCGTGCGCGGGAGGCGGCGTCGACGCCGGTCACTCCGGCTACTCGCAGTCTGATGGCGCTGACCGGTGCCGTGTCCTGGAGGCTCGGGGTACGGCGGCTCCTGGTGAGCGCGGTGATGGAGTCCATCGTCGTGAGCATGGTGGGGGGTGGGGTGAGGTAGCCGCCCAGGTTGCGGTCGGGCCGTAGCGGCTTGTCGCCCAGTGCGGTGCGGGTGGCTTTGTCCTCGCCGGTGACCTGGGGAGGCTGGTAGGTCTCCAACGGTGCCTCGGTCAGCGGGGAGAAGCCGGGCAGCTCGGCGGTGTCGAAGCGGCCTACGACGCGGATGACCGGGCTGGACGCGCGACCGTAGTCGGGCCCCTCGCACACGCCCTTCCCGTTGCAGAAGGTGGAGGCGTGGCTGGTCACCTTCCGGTACTGCGCGCCCGTGTTCTCCTCGGGGACGTCCGGGACCGGTTGTTGGTTCAGATTGGTCACCCACAGGTCGGGTTTCTGCGGAGGCTGCGGCTGTGCGGCGAGGTCGCCGCCGGATGTCCGGCGGTAGGTGACCGGGCCGACGGTCCAGTAGTTGAGGCTGTCGACCCCGTACGTGGGCACCGCCTTGCGGTAGCCCTGTCCGAGGTCGGCGCCGACGCGGCCCACGGGCGTGCCGTGCAGGTTCTTGACGAAGGTGTTCGCTGTCGGGTTGCCCAGCTTCGAGGGCAGCTCGGCAGGGTCTCCGATGTCGAGTCGCTCGACGGTGGCGCTGATCTTCCCCGCGGTCAGCGCGCGGCTGCTGAGCACCACCGGCACGTACGTTTCCCGCTGGCCCTGAGGGTCCTTCGAGGGCGGCACCACGTACGACTTGTCATGTTCGGTGAGCATCCGGCCCGAGGTGACGGTGCGGCGCAGGCCCACCAGCCGGTCCTCGGCCCGCGGGTCCACGGCGGACAGCAGGACCGGGTACGCGACGGGGATGTCGATGGTGGCCTTGCCCTGTCCCGACTGGCAGTTGAGCCGCGAGTGCAGGTCGGGGTCGAACGCGGACCTGTCGCTCAGGTCCTCGCCGATGATGCTCTCCTTCATCGGCAGTTCGAGGCTCCACCGGGTCTTCTCCGTCTTGTCCCCGTTGAAGTAGAAGCACACGTTGTACTTCCCGTTCATCATGTACCGCCGTGTGCTCCTGTCGATCGCCCCCTTTTCCAGGGTGTCGGACTCGAACACGTCGTCGGACTTCCCCGAGGTGAGGGGGGAGCGGGTGAGGTAGACGTACTGATCGGCGGCACGATGGGTGCTCAGGCCGGCGGCGAGCATCGGAGTGATGCGCAGGATCTGGCGGGGCGCCTCGCTGTCGAGGAAGCGGGACACGTCGACGGAGACCGTGTTGTGGACCATCAGGTAGCCGATGTTGGCGACCGGAGCCGCCACGTCGACTCCGGTCATCCCCTCGATGCGCCGGTACTGCTCCATGGTGATGCCGCCGAAGGTGCCGGACAGGAAGTTCGGCGCGACCAGGCCGTCCTGCCGCTCGACGTCCGTCTGCGAGTTCGGCGGCCTCACCAGGACGTCGTACGCGGACCTGGCGTTCTTGCGTACCGTGCCCACGGTGCCGGCCTGGCTCGTGTGCACGGTCGAGGTCAGCAGGGTGAAGCTGGTCGCCGCCACGAGGATTCCGGCGGCCAGCGCCATGGCGCGTCCGCGCCGACGCCGGAGCTGACCGATAATCATGGCTATCACGGACGCAGACCTCCCAGTCGGTCGAGCACGTCGCCGGACGCGGTGATCCGCTGGTTCGAGATGATCCTGCCGTCCTGCAGACGCACCACCCGGTCGCCGTTGGCGGCGACCTCGGGATCGTGGGTGGCGATGAGCATCGTCATCCCGTAGCGCTCCCGCAGGGACATCAGCAGGTCGATGATCTCCCTGCCGATGACGCTGTCGAGGTTGCCCGTCGGTTCGTCGGCCAGCAGCAGCCCCGGCCGGTTGATCAACGCGCGTGCCACGGCGACGCGTTGCTGCTGGCCGCCCGACAACTCCGCCGGCAGGGCGTCGGGCCGGCCGCCCAGGCCGACCGCCTCCAGCAGTTCCATGCCGCGTTCACGCCGGTCGAAGTCGACCCTGCGGGGCAGTACGGGCGCCAGCACGTTGTCCAGCACGGTGAGTGCGGGCAGCAGGTGAAAACGCTGGAAGACGAACCCGATGCGCCGCCGGTGGCCGTCCAGGTCACGAGGCAGCAGTTCCTTCCCGTCGATCTCGACGCTGCCTTCGTCGGGCCGGTCCATCCCGCCGGTCACGTGCAGCACCGTGGACTTCCCGGCCCCGGACGCCCCGGTCAGCACCACCACCTCCCCGGGGGCGACCTCCAGGTCGACCTCGTCCAGGGCGATCAGCCCGGGGTACCGCCGGCTCACCCCTCGCAACGCCACGCTCACAGCAGCCATAGATGCAGCCCCACTCCCCTACATTGCCGCAATTCACAGGTATATTGTCACAATGCAGGAGGGAGGTATATGCCGCTTCACCACGCCGTGCTCGCGCTTCTGACGCAGCGACCGAGCCACGGCTACGAACTCAAGGCCCAGTTCGAGGAGACCATCGGTCCTCAGTGGGGAGGCCTCAACATCGGCCACCTCTACCAGATCCTCGAACGGCTGGTCCGGGACGGATACGTCACGCGCTCGCAAGTCGCGCAGACCGACCGGCCCGACAAGAACCTGTACACGCTGACTCCCGCGGGCAGGGCCGAGATGGACTCGTGGGCGACCACCGCCTGGGTACGTACCGGCGGCTTCCGCGACGAGGTCTTCCTGAAGCTCCTGGGAGCCGTCGCCCTGGGCGCGGAGGCGCTGGTCACCCTGATCGAGGCCCAGCGGCAGACGTACCTGTCGGAACTCGCGGGCCTCGCACAGCAGCGCAGGGCGCACGCCGGCGAGCCACTGGTCGCCCTGCTGATCGACGCGGCCGTCGCGCACACCAAGGCCGACCTGGGGCTGCTGGACAGCGCCGAGCGGCACCTGAGCCCGCTCGCCGCGGCGCGGGGCGCGCGGACACCGCGGCAGCCGCCTGCACCCGGCCGAGGTCAGGACGGCGTCGCGGGGGCCGACGGTGACCACGCCCGGGAGAGAGGGCCTTGGTCGGACTCCGCGTAGCGACGCTTCCCGCAGCCGGCCCGCCCGGCCACCGGCCACCGGCCCGATCGGCACCCCGGACGAGGCCATGAGGTGGCTCACCCGCTGTACCCCCACCACGGCACAGCACCGGACCGCGCCCGCACGACCGAGCGATCGCCCCGGCCTCCCCTCCGCCACCCCACCTCCGCCGACCCACCGCGTCGGCGCGCCAGGGTGAAGGCCGAACGGTCATCGTCCGCGGACGTACCGTTCGGAACGCACGTACCGCTCGGAACCCAGGTACCGCTCGGAACCCACGTACCGCTCGGCTATACGCGGTGTCCCCTGATCTCGGCACGGTCCCGGTAACGGCGGCAGAAGTCGTGCCGCTGCCGCCGGTGGTCCGTCGTGGCGGCTGTCGTGCCGGCCGGAGCGCGGTGCGCGGCGCACAGCACACGCTTGGCGCTGTCGACCATCTCGTCGCTGTCGGACGCGGCGTCGGCGAGACTCACGAAGCACAGGGTCAGCAGCAGTGCGCCCGCCATGAAGGGCAGCGTCCGGCGCGGGGGAGGCGGGGCAAGCAGGGCCCGTACCCGCTGGGGGACGACCCCGCCCGTGGCCGCCATGGCGCTGGGGCGTGACACGGCGGCGGACGCCAGGGCGGCTCGCCCGACCGCGCGGGCGACGACCGCGCGGTCGCCGACCCGCGCGGCGGCCTCCTCGTCCGCCCAGCGTTCCAGCACGAACGCGCCGGTGTCGGCCAGGGGCCGCAGCAGCGGGTTCACCGCGGCCGTGAGCCGCCAGAGGGTCTGGAAGCGATGGTGCCCGGCGTTCAAATGCGCCCGCTCGTGAGCCAGTAGAGCGCCGCGTTCGTCGTCGTCGAGGCACCGCAGCATGCCCCGGGACACCACGATCCGTCCGGGCGTACCCGCCAGCGCGAACGCCAGCGGCGCGTCGTCGTCGAGGACGGCCAGCTCGGTGTCTCCGGGCAGCCGGGCACACTCCCGCCGGGCCCGGGCGACCTGGCGGGCGTGCCGGAGGGCGGCCGCGGCCAGCCGTACGAGGCTCACGGCCAGGAGGAGCGCACTGCCCGCCGCGACGGTGACGTGCACCGGGTCCTCCGCTCGCAGCGCCCGAACCGACCAGTGGCCCTCGGCGGCGACCTGGGGTATCCGCGCGATGCCGGTGAACGCCAAGAGCGCCAGCGATCCCGTCCATCCGGCCGCCGTGACGAGCGCGGCGCAGGCCAGGGCCCAGGCTGCGGGGCGCGGGGAGAGCCGCCGCGTCAGACGCGGCGCCGTCAGCGTGAGCAGGGCGGATACGAGGAACGGAACGTAGACGCTGATCCGCACCGGCTCAGGGCCTTCCGTCGGACGTCGCGTCGCCGCCGCGCGCCTCGTGCTCGGACAGCAGGGTGTGCAGCAGTTCCTCGTCCCGTTCGGACAGTTCGGAGACGAAGCGGGTCAGCACCGCCTCGCGGTCCGGTCCGCCCTCCAGGAGCGATCGCATGCGCCGGGCGGTGTGCGAGGCCTCGTCCCGGGCCGGCGTGTACGCGTATCCCCGGCCCTCGCGGTGCCGGACCAGCATGCCCTTGCCGTGGAGACGGGTCAGGATCGTCAGAACCGTGGTGTAGGCCAGGCCGGCGGCAAGACGCTCCCGTACCTGACGAGCGGTCATCGGACCGTCCGCGGCCCAGAGCGCGGCGAGTACGTCGCTCTCCAGCTCGCCGCGGGCCCGTCTGCCGGATCCGGCAGATCCGGCAGATCCGGCAGATCCGGCAGATCCGGCAGATCCGCCGGGGGGTTCCTGTCCCCTGTGTTCGCTCACAGTCCACCTCCCGCTCCCGCGTTCGGGACAGACTACCCGGCGATCTCCTACTAAACGTAGGAGGTAAGCTCCGGGCTTCAAAGCGTGAACTACTACATGTTGTAGATCCCGCATGCCCTCTGACGGTGGAGGAACAGCCCATGCCCCACGCCGAACGCATGCTCCACGGACCCGCGCTTCCCCGGCCCGTGGTCGCGAATGCCCTGCCGGGCCCTCGCACGGCCATGACGCCGCATGCGGGCCGGATCGCGATCTTCTCCGCGAGCGTCGGCGCCGGCCACGACGGCGCGGCGGCCGAACTGGCCCGCCGCCTCACGGCGGACGGATTCACCGTGGACCGCCACGACCTGCTGGACCTGCTGCCCGCCGGACTCGGCCGGGCGGTCCGGACGGGCTACCACCGGATGCTCGTCCGTGCCCCGTGGGCCTATCAGCGGATCTACTCCAGCAGCGAGCGCGCCGGAGGCGGCGGCCCGGCCGCGCGGGCGCTGCTGCGCGCGGCCGAACGCCGGGTGCTGCACGCCCTGCGCCCGGGCACCGGCGCCGTCGTGTCCACCTACCCGGGGGCCAGCCAGGTGCTGGGCAGTCTGCGCCGGGACGGCAGGCTGGCCGTTCCCGTCCTGACCTACCTGACCGACTTCTCCGTACATCCGCTGTGGGTGGCGGACGGTGTGGACGTGCATCTGGCCGCCCATCAGGTGACCGCCGCCCAGGCGCGGGCCGCCGGCGCCCGGACCGTGCGGGTGTGCGGGCCGGTCACCGATCCGCGTTTCCGGCCCCGCACCGGGACGGAACGCGATCGGGCACGGGACAGGTTCGGCCTGCCGGAGGAGGCCCCGCTGGCACTGCTGGTGGCCGGTTCGTGGGGCGTCGGGCCTGTCCGGCAGGTGGCCCTGGAACTGCGTGACTCGGGCGCGGTCGTACCGGTGGTCGTCTGCGGACGCAACGAGGCGCTGGCCGCGCGGTTGCGCGCCGACGGCATCGAGTACGCCTACGGGTGGGTCGACGACATGCCCGCCCTGATGAACGCCGCCGACGTCCTGGTGCAGAACGCGGGTGGTCTGACCTCGCTGGAGGCGTTCGCGGCGGGGCTGCCGGTCGCGAGCTACCGCTGCATACCGGGCCACGGTCTGACCAACGCCGCCGCGCTCCACGAGGCCGGCGTGGCCGCGTGGATCCGCGACCCGGCGGATCTGAAGGCCGTGCTCACCGATCTGACGGACGGCACACTCGGAGTGCGGCAGCGCGAGGCCGCCTTCGCCCTCTTCACCCGAACTCCCGGCCAGGGCCCGGCGGCTGAGATCGCGCGCCGGCACCGGCGCGGCCCCCTGCCGCGGCAGGCACCGGCGCGGGAAGGCTCGGCCCCGGCCGGCCGGGCACGCCCCACACCCCGTCGACTCGCCGCCACGGCCGCGGTCGCGTGCGCCGTATGGGCGTGTGCCGTGGTCACGGGAGGCGCCACGGCGCTCGACGGACCCAGCCTGGTGCGGACCATCGGCCACGGCCTCGACCTGGACGACCTCCGCCCAGGGGACGGCCACGGCGTCGGACCCGGAAGCCACCACTCATGACCGCCCACCGCGTGCTCCGCACGGCCGCACTGGCCGCCCTGCCGGCGCTCGTCGCCGCCCACGCCGCCCCCGTGGTCTCCACGTTCGGACCGCTGCGCAACCGCGCCATGCCCCGTCTCTCGGGCCGCGGCCGCCCCGACCACGTCGCCCTGACCTTCGACGACGGACCCGACCCGCGGTCCACCCCGCGCTTCCTGCGACTGCTCGCGGAACGCGAGGTCCGTGCGACCTTCTTCCTGCTCGGCAGAGAGGCCCAGCGGTTTCCGGACGTCGTACGGGAGATCGCCGCCGCCGGCCACGAGATCGGCGTCCACGGCTGGCTGCACCGCCCGCTCCTCCTCCGTGGCCCGCGCGCCACGTACGACGACTTCGCCCGGGCCCGCGACACCGTCGCCGTCCTCACCGGGCGACCACCCACCCTCTTCCGGCCGCCGTACGGCGTCATGTCGACCGCGGCCCACCTCGCGGCACACCGCCTCGGCCTCACCCCGGTGCTGTGGACGTGCTGGGGAGAGGACTGGACGGCACACGCCACCCCCGAGTCCGTCCACCGCGTCGTCACCGCCGACCTCGACGACGGCGGCACCATCCTGCTCCACGACTCCGACTGCACCTCGGCGCCCGAGGCCTGGCGCGCGACCCTGGGGGCCCTCCCCCGGATACTCGACACCTGCGCGAGTCGGGGCTACCAGGTGGGCCGGCTGTGCGACCACGGATGGCGGGGCAACGCCTCACGCCTTCCCCGCACTCGGGAACACCCGGGACCCGCCGATCGTCTACAGTTCGGTAGACCGTCTACCGTGTCGTAGTCGCTCGTTGTCGGTCACTCACTCACTTCAGGTCGCGGAGCAGGGGCGGGCGGTGTACGAACCGGAGGAGCCGGAGAGCGGTCGGCGCGCGGCCCACGTCGTGGCATGGCTCAACGCCCGCGAAGAGGTCGAGAACGCGTTGCGCGAGCCTCTCGGCGGCCTGCCGAGCCAGCAGGACGAGACGGTGTCCCGGATGGCCGGCGTACTCCAGGCCACGGCACAGGGGCTCGACCCCGGCGCGGCCGCGCTATGGGCGGGAGTGCCCGAGCGGGTACTTCACGGCTGGCTGGAGAAGGACTCCGCCTTCGCCGCGGCCGTGAAGTCGGCCGGTGAACTGGCGGCCGCCCACGGACCGCACCTCCACGGCAGGGTGACGGCCGCACAGCTCAGGGTGATGCTGCTCGCCCTCAGCCGGGGTGGGACCTGGCCGGCGGCCGCCCGGCTCGCCGGCATCTCGACGCACCAGTACCGCAAGCTGTGGGGCGCCTCGCCGGCCATGGTCGCCCTGGTGAACGCCGCACGCAGCGTACGGCCGCGGAAGTCGAAGCACCTCGCCGCCCCCGGGCGCCGTCGGCCGTGGCCGGCTTCCGCCGACAGCAAGGGCTACCGCCTCGTGCGGCGCGACGCCCCCCGAGCGCCAACGGACACGACAGGGGCCGACTGAGCCCGCTCCCGCGGCCAGTTGTGCGCGGGATCCGCCCGTCCTCCTCCGCTTCCCCCGTCGCGCTCCACGACGTCGACGGAGCGCCGGCCGCTGCGCGCGAGGGGGCACGGCCGGGCGGTGATATCCGCCGCCGCGGCGCCCGGAAGGTGACCGGGGCGGCGTCGGTCCCATGTCACCGCCCGCGCATGCGCCGCCGCCCTCAGGGCAGTTCGAGCCGGTAGCCGTGCCCGCGCAGGGTGGTGACGCGTGGAATGCGGTACGGCTGGGCCACCGGGCCCGTGAGTCGGCGTCGCAGCGCCGCCATGGTGACGTCGAGCGTCTTGGTCGACCCGAACCAGTTCTCGTCCCAGACCTCGGACATCAGGGTCTCCCTGGACACCGCCTCGCCCACGTGCCGGGCGAGCACCGCCAGCAGCTCGAATTCCTTCGGGCGCAGCCGCACTTCGTGCTCCTGGAGCGTGCAACGGCGGGCCGTGATGTCGACGACCAGGTCGCCGAGCCGGATCGGCTCCCGCGGCGGCGAGGCGATCGTCCGGCGCCGCATGTGGGCGCGCAGCCGCGCCAGCAGCACGGTCAGGCTGAAGGGCTTGACGAGGTAGTCGTCGGCCCCCGCGTCGAGCCCCGCGATGACGTCGATGTCGTCCGTGCGGGCGGTGAGGATCACGATCAGCAGGTCCGGGAAGCGGGCGCGCAGCGTACGGGCCACGTCGAGCCCGTCCATGTCCGGCAGCCCGAGATCCAGCAGGAGCACGTCGTGGACGGACCGCGCGGCCTCGGCGAGCGCGCCCGAACCCGTCCTGCTCCAGGTGGGCGCGTAGCCGTTGCCGCGCAGGCCGGTGTCGAGGTGCCGGCCGATGGTCTCGTCGTCCTCGACGACGAGGACCTGGACAGGACGGGTTCGGGCGGGGTCCACTGCGGTGGGCGTACGCATGCCCGGCAGCGTAGAGCGTGGTGGCACCGTCACAGATCCCGGAGTTCCTCGACCGCCGGGCGGGCGGCCCCACGCACCCCGTTCAGAGCAGCGGCCAGGACGGCGGCCGCCGCCGCGAGACCGGTCAGCGCCAGGTAGCCGCCGGGCACCGCCGGAGCCGTGGGCGGCGGGTCGAACACCCCTGTCAGTACCTTGACCAGCATGTCCGACAACGCCCAGCCGATGAGCGCGCCACCGGCCAGGCCGGCCGTCGTCAGCAGCAGCGCCTCCGTCAGAACCATGCCGCGCAGCTGACGCCGCCGGGCGCCGAGAACCGTGGCGACGGCGAAGGTGCGGCGCCGTTCGGCGAGGCCGAGGGCGAGGACGAGCCCGCCCGCGCCGGCGGCCAGCAGCACCGCGAAGACCAGCTCGATCCGGGTGAGTCCGGCCAGGTCGACGGAGGTGAGACTCGTGCCGACGGTGCCCCGGGTGGTGGTGAGGTCCGTGACGGTCGAGTCCGTGCCCAGGTGCTGTCGCAGTCGTGCGGCGACCTCTTTCTGACGCGTGCCGCCGGTGTCCACGAGGAAGGCGCCCACCGCGTCGGTGCCGGTGGCCCGGGCCACGTACGAGGCGTTGGCGATGAAGAAGCTGTCCTTCGGCGCCGTGGGGAACTCCTTGGCGATCCCCACGTAGTGGAAGGGCACCGTGCGCAGCGTCTTCGTCCGGCCGTCCTGGACACGGAGGTTGACGGTGTCACCGGGCGCCAGCTGGAAGTCGTGCGCGGTCTCGGCGCTGACCAGCAGTGCGTCGGGTTGGCGTGCGAGCCGGTCCATGAGTGCGCTGGCGCTGCCTCCCGAGAAGTAGGCGTCCTGGAGTGAGGTCGCCGAGGCGATCGTCCGGGGCCGTACCCCGTAGAGGTCCTGGAGGTCGGAGCCGACGTAGGCGAACCGGTGCTGGAGCGGCTCGACCCGGCGCACGCCGGAGACCTTCAGGGAGGCTGCCGCGCCGGGCGGTGTCGCGGCCCCGGGCGGCTCGGTGACGGTGACGTCGGCGCCGTTGGTCAGCCGCGCGTCGACCTCGGCCTGCTGACGGTAGGTCGTGTTGAACGTCGCCGTGGACACCGCGAACGACACCGCGAGCGCCAGCAGGACCACGGAACGGGCCAGCGGGCGTCGCCGCCTGGACAGGACGGCCGCCGTCGTCCCGGCCAGGTCCGCGGCCAGCGGACGTGAGAGCAGGGTCAGCAGGCGCCGGCCGTGGGTCAGCGAGAGGAGCGTGAGCCGCCACAGCAGCAGCGCGGAGCCCGCCCACAGCAGTGCGGGGCCGAGGAACGCCCAGTACGACACGGAGACGCTCGGCACACCCTCCGGGGCGAGGACGAGGGCGTACTGGTTGCCCGACGACGCCCGGAAGACCAGCCAGGAGCCGAGCAGCAGGGCGAGGTCGAGCCCGTACCGCATCCACCACGCGGACCCGGTACGGCGTCCGGGCCTGCGGGTGTCGGCGACGGTCACGGACCGCAGGTCGCGCAGCGCGGGGATCAGCACGGCCGCCGCCGCCACGGCGGCGCCCAGCAGGAAGGCGACGGCGTACCAGACGAGCCAGGAGGCCGTCCGTGCCCCGAAGGAGGCGGAGCCGAAGGCGAATCGGCCGGTCAGCGCGGCGAGCCCGGTTCCGGCCAGGCCGCCGGTGACGCCCACCAGCGCGGCCTCCAGGCCCGACAGGGCGGCGATGCGCCGTGGCGGCAGCCCGCGCAGTCGCAGCAGGCCCTGCTCCTGGCGGCGCCGTTCACCGCCGGCGGCCGCGACGGCGGCTGTCAGGGCGGCGGCCAGCATCGCGCCCGGGACGCCCAGGAACAGGAAGAGGATCTGCGCGTAGAGGGCGTCCTGGCGGGCTGAGTCGAGGGCGGCGCCCAGGTTGTCGCCCACGAGCGCCCCGCCGAGGGCGCGGGCCTCGAGGTTGTGGGCGGCTCCGGTCACCGCGGAGAAGGCGGCGGCGGGGTCGGAGGGCAGCCGGGCGTCGCGGGAGGCGTGGATCTGGGTGGTGACGGCGGCGGCGTCGCCCGCGTGGGCGGTCAGGGAGGCGAACCGGGCGGACGGGAGCAGGACGACGTTGTCGGGTGGCGCGGCCGGCTGCGACTGGCCGGGTGCGCCGACCTTCTGGAACAGCGAATCCGCCTGGGGGAGATCGACGACGCCCGCCACCCGGACCTGTTCCCGGCCGCTTCCGGGGAGGCGGATGCCGATGGTGTCGCCGGGAGCGACGTGCAGGTTCGAGGCGGTCTGCTGGGCCAGCAGGACGCCGTCGGCCGCGCCGGTCAACCGGCGTACCTGGCCCGGGAACAGATGCGTGTATCCGTCGGGCACGCCCAGCACCATGCCGGGGCCCGTCGTCTGGGTGCTGCCCCCGGTCCGCGCGGTGAACCCGCTGCTGTGGGCGAACCCGACCGGGACGGCGGTGCGGATGCCGGGCGTGTGCCGGATCAGCGACAGCGTCGCCCCCAGGTCGGCGCCGGGCTGGACCTCGACCTGCCAGTCGACCGCGACCGAGCGCACGGCGCGCTGGGTCATGGTCGCCTTCGACGCGGTGAGGAAGGAGCCGAGTGCGGCGATGAGGGCGACGGCCAGCGCGACCCCTGCGACGGCGGCCAGCAGCCGGCCGGTGCGGTGCCGGGCCAGTCCGCCTGCCCATGCGGTGTTCATGACGGGGTCTCCGAATCGCGGGGGGTGCGCATGACCGACCGGGTGGCGAGGAGGTTCACGGCCGTGCCTCCGGGCCGGGCGCGGTCTCCGCGGGGCCGGGCGCAGTCTCCGCCGTGCCCAGCAGCCGGCCGTCGCGCATGGTGAGCCGGGTGGTGAGACGGGCCGCGACCGCCGGGTCGTGCGTGGTGACGACGAGGGCCGCGCCCGTCTCGTCGGCCGCGGTCAGCAGGGCCGTCAGGACACGGGCACCGGTGGCGTGGTCGAGGCGTCCGGTCGGCTCGTCGGCCAGGATGAGCCGGGGAGCCTGAGCGAGGACGCGGGCGGCCGCGACGCGCTGCGCCTGGCCCCCCGAGATCTCCTCCGGCAGACGATCCGCCAGGTCGGCGGCGTCCACCAGAGCCAGCGCCTCGACGGCCGCCCGCCGAGCCCGGGCGTCGGCCGTCCCGGAGAGCACGAGCGGCAGCGCGGTGTTCTCGGCGACGTCGAGGGCGGGGACCAGACTGTCGCCCTGGAAGACGAGCCCGATGTCGCGGGGGCCGTCCAGGGCAGGCCGGACGACCGTGCCGCTCGTCGGCCGTTCCAGTCCGGCCAGCAGATGCAGCAGCGAGGACTTGCCCGACCCCGAGGGCCCGACTATGGCGAGCCGGTCACCGGCCCGCACGGTCAGACACGCCCCGTGCACGGCGACCACGGCGTTGGTGCCGCGGCCGAAGGTGAGGGCGGCGTCCAGGCAGACGACCAGAGCGTCGTCCGGGGCCCCGGGCCCGGCGGCCGGCGGCGTGGTGGGTTCGCCGTGGCGCGTCAGTGGTTCACGCGGGGACATGGCTCGCCCTCCCGTCGTCCAGGGTGATCACCCGGTCGGCGACCCGTACGGCCTCGGCGCTGTGGGTGACGATCAGTACGGCGCAGCCGAGATCGGCGCGGTCGCGCAGCATGCGCAGGATCAGGCGTTCGGTGTCGCCGTCGAGTTCACCGGTGGGCTCGTCGGCGAGCAGGACCTCCGGGGAGTTGGCGAGGGCGACGGCCAGTCCCGCCCGTGCCAGTTCCCCGCCGGAGAGCTGCTGGGGCAGCGCGTGGACCCGCCCCGCGAGTCCGACCTGTCCGAGCAGTTCCGTGGCCCGCACGTCGGGCCGGCCGCGTACAGCGCTCTGGGCGAGGCGGACGTTGTCGCGCACGTCGAGGTGGGGCACGAGGTTGCGGGTCTGGAGCAGCACGCCGATGTGGCGGGCGCGCAGCCGCGCGCGTTCGGTCTCGGGGCGGTGGCTGATGCGCACGCCCGCAACCCGCACCTCGCCGCCCGAGGGTTCGTCGAGGCCGGCGAGACATGACAGCAGCGTGGACTTGCCCGCTCCGGACGGTCCGACGACGGCGACCGTCTCGCCGCGCCGGACCCGCAGCGACACCCCGCGCAGCGCGAGGGTCTCCTCGTCACCCGCGCGCAGGAAGCGGTACAGCTCCCGTGCTTCGAGGGCGTCCGGGGACCCGGACGGGGACTGCGCGGGCGGCCGGTGCGGGGCCGGGGGCCGGGTGCGTGAGCGGACGCGTGACCAGAACGGGGATGCGGGGACAGGCACGATGCTCCTTCTCACTGCCACGCGAAGGAGTCGCTGACGATCCGCCAGGGGTCCACGTTGTCGGCGTTGACGGGCCCGGACAGCGTGACGTCCACCTCGTGCCCCTGGCGGTAGAACGCGTACCGCTCGAACGCGTCGCGCACCACCTTCCCGGTCACCGGGTCGGCGGCGCTGTCGCCCTGGTACTTCAGCAGGACGACCGGTCCCGCGTGCCGGGTCACCCGCGTCACCTCGGCTCCGCCGAACTTCGGGACCTGCCCTTTCAGCCGCGGGACGATCTGGCCGGTGACGGAGGGGACGGTGGGAACCGCGGAGGCCGCGACGGCCTCGACGCGGACGTGGTTCAGCTTGTCCGTGAAGACCGTGGCGGTGCCCTGCGCGGTACGGGCCCACCCCTCGGGCACCTTGACCGTGAATCCGCCCCCGGAGGGCCGATGGGCGACGTACGCCTGGTTGTCGGGGATGTCACCGGGGGGATTGGACTCGGTGGGCGGCGCGGCGGCGCCGGACGTTTCCTTCGACCCCGGGGCGGGACCCGGGTCCGGGCCGGCGGAGGCCCCCGAGCATCCGGTGCTCACCGCCGCCGCGAGTACGAGTGCGACGACACCGTAAGTACGTGCGCGCGACATGGCCACTGCCCTCCTGGAAAACCGGCCACCGCCCCGGGACGGGCGGTCCTGTCGGCAACGCTAGGAACCGCCTGGTTAACGCTCCGCACGACGAGGGTTAGACGACGGCAAAAGCGCGTGGCGCGCCCCGCGCCCCGAAGCCGGGGGCCCGCATGATGAGTGACATGAGACAGCGTGTCGTGCGGGTGGCGGTCACCGCGGTGCTGGTCGCGCTGATCCTCCTCGCGATCCCCCTGGCTCTCGCCATCAGGTCCTCCCTGTACGCCCACCAGCGCGACACCCTCGAACGTTCCGCTCTCGCCGCCGCCGTCCGCGTCAGTCCCGACTACACGACGGGGGACCCCGTCGAACTGCCGTCACCGGGAGGGGCCGGACATCTGGGCCTCTACGACCCCGCCCCGCGGCTGCGCGCGGGCAGCGGCCCCCGGACCGGCGACACGGCGGTGCGCCGGTCGCTCGGGGGCGTCATCGCCCGCACCGGGTCGGGCGGCGAACTCGTCGTCGCCGTGCCCGTCTCCCACAACGAGAAGGTCATCGGCGTCGTCCGGACCTCCTCCCCCGTGTCCGCCGTCCGTACCCAGGTCTTCCTCGGCTGGGCGGCGCTGTTCGGCGCGGCCGTGCTCGCCCTCACCGTCGGCGTACTCGTCGCCCGGCACCAGGCACGTGCCCTCGCCCGCCCGTTGGAGGACCTCTCCCGGCACTGCCGGGCCGTGACCGCCGGCGACCTGAACGCCCGTGCCGCCCCCAGCGCCATCGCCGAGATCCGGCAAGTCGCCCTCACGCACAACGACATGCTGCACAGCCTGTCCGAACTCCTGCGACACGAGAGGAACTTCACCTCCAACGCCTCCCACCAGCTGCGCACACCGCTGACGGGGCTCCAGCTCACCCTGGAGGCGGGCCTTTCTCAGGAGGACGACAGCCGACTGCGGCCGGTCCTGCGGGAGGCCCTGGCCGCCACCCGTCGACTGCACCACACCGTGGAGGAGGTGCTGCGCCTGGCGGGCTCGCCGCTCCCACCGAACCGGCCCGCGTCCGACCGCCCGGTGGCCGCACTACTGGAGGAGACCGACGAACTGTGGCACGGACTTTTCGCGCAGGACGGACGGCGCCTGGAGTGCGGGGTGCAGGACGCCCCGGCCGACGTACGCGTTCCGGGCGGACCGGTCGCCGAGATCCTCGGCGTCGTACTGGACAACGCGCGGACGCACGGGCGGGGCAGTGTCCGGGTCTCGGTACGTGACCTCGCCGGCGCGCTGGCCTTCGACGTCGCCGACGAAGGCGTACTGGACATCGAGCCCGGCCGCCTGTTCGACCGCGGCCACTCGGGCGGTGACGCCGGTGGCACGGGGATCGGCCTCGCTCTCGCCCGCGACCTGGCCGCCTCCCTCGGCGGCCGGCTCCTGCTGACGAACGCCGACCCCACCACGTTCACCCTGCTCGTCCCCGTCGACGAGGAGGAGCGGCACGACGGGCAGGAGGCGGCCGGCCGCAAGGACGGCGGCCCGGACCGGAACGCATAGCTCCGTACGCCTCTTTCGGCGGTGCCGCGAGGGGAGACACCTCCGCCGTCGCCCTGTCGGGTGGATTCATGGGGCACAGCGGGATCGAGCACCTCCGGATGGGGACCTATGGACCGGCGGCGGTGTGTGCTGTCCGTCACGAGGGGGTGGTTCGGATGAGTTCAGCCGGACCTTGTCAGGGTCCGACGGACGTCGAATCCCCCAGGCACGACAGGAGCACTCTCTTGACGTCGACGCATTCGGTGATGAAGAAGCTGCCCGAGGTCACTCTGGCGTTCTGGATCATGAAGATCGCCGCGACGACCCTGGGCGAGACGGCGGGCGACCTGTTCGCCCAGACCCTCAAGCTCGGCTACTTCGTGACCACGATCGCCCTGTTCCTGATGTTCGTGGTGACACTGGTCGTCCAGCTCAGGTCCCGTCGCTACAACCCGTTCTTCTACTGGACCGTGATCCTCTCCACCAGCATGGCCGGCACCACCATGTCCGACTTCATGAACCGCGACGCCAGCGCCAAGTACCTCTCGGACGGGGCGACGTCGCTCGGCTGGGGCCCGCAGGGCCTCGGGCTGGGCTACCCCGAAGGCGCCGCCATCCTGGTCTCGATCCTTCTCGCGATCTTCCTCGCCTGGAAACTGACCGGGATGACGTTCCAGATCCGCGACATCGTGACCTTCCGCGCCGAGGCCCTGTTCTGGTCGGCGATCCTCGTCTCGAACACGCTCGGTACGTCCATGGGCGACTTCCTCTCCGACAGCTCCGGCCTCGGCTACCTCGGCGGGGCGCTGCTCGTCTCCGGGGTGCTGGCGGTCCTCGTCGCGCTGATGAAGGTCCCGGTGGTGCCGAACGTCCTGCTGTTCTGGATCGCCTTCGTCCTCACGCGGCCGCTGGGCGCCACCGCCGGTGACTTCCTCACCAAACCGCACGCCAAGGGCGGACTCGACCTCGGCACCGCCGGCTCGTCCGCCGTGCTGCTCGCCGCCCTGTTCGGCCTCATGGCCCACGCCCAGATCCAGGAACGCCGCACGGCGTTGCCGGCCTGACGGCCGGAGCGGTCCGGCGAATATCCGGCGGCCGGTGGACCCGGTCCCGGGCATGCGGCCACAGCCCCGGGAGCTCCACCGGCACAACACGCCGTGGTCCCCGGCCCCCTCGCCGCCCCGCGAGCCGGGCGGGGCCTCGCGGTCGTCCTCGTCACCCACGACCACGCCCTGGTCTCCGGCCGCGCCGACGTCGTCCCCGACCGCACCGCGTCCGGCCCGCGCACGCCCGCCACCGAGCGAAGGGTAGGACTGATCCGCAGCTGAACCGGGGCACCTCTCCGCCGGCCCGCCTCACGTCGGTCCGGCCAGGTCGCTCCCCCCGGCGGGAAGGCGTCAAGTCCGTTCGCCCGGCGGATGGCTGGGACCGGCTTTCTCGACTGGCCGCGGGTCAGCCTCCTCGAATGTCCGCGGGTCAGAGTCCTCGAACGGCGACGGCCGCGTACTCCACGTACTCGTGCAGGCTGTAGGCCAGCGCGAGGGCCGCCAGCGCCAGAGCGGCCACCGCCAGCGCCAGACCCAGGGCACCCGCCTGCCGGGCTCCCCCCTGCGGTGCCGCGGGCGCCGGCCGGAGCAGCGCCTCGACCCGCTGGGGCACCGGCCCGGTCGTCACCGACAGCAGCGGATACCCGCCACCGGTACGCCGCCTCTGCGACGCTCCGGCCAGGGCCGCCCGGGCGATGGCCGCCGCCGCCACCTTGCGGTCACCGACGGCGGCCGCCGCCGCTTCGTCCGCCCATCGCTCGAGGTGGAAGCCCAGCGACTCCCGCAGGCTCCGCACCGCGGGGTGCACGGTCGTGCACAGGTCGACCACGGCCGACAGCAGGTGGTGGCGGCCGGACAGGTGGGCGCGCTCGTGGGCCAGCAGCACCTCGCGCTCCCTGGCCCTCAGGGCCCGCACCATGCCAGAGGTCACCACGATCCGGCCGCCGCGTCCCCGGCGGCCGGGCAGCGCGAAGGCGTCCACCTCGCCGCCCGGCACCACCAGCAGGTCGCCGGCGCCCGTTCCCTCGGCGGCCGACCGCCAGGCGCGCCTGAGCAGCGAACGGTGCTGGAACCACCGCCGCACCAGCAGCACGAGCTGGACGAGCAGGACCGCACCGGCCACGCAGGCCACCGGGACCACCGCCGGCCACGCCTCCCGCACCCGCGTGAGGGGCACCTGCTCCAGTGCCGCGAGGAACGGCACGTGGAACAGGCCGGTCAGCGCCGCGATCGTGCCGCCTGCCATGAGGACCGCCGCGGCCGTCAGGGTCCAGCACGCCTCCCGGGGCGGAAGAACACCGGCGAGACGGCGAGCGGCCGCGGAGGCGCCCCACGGAAACGCGAGGGCCAGCACGACCAGGCCGAGGACGCAGGTCACTCGGAGCCGTCCCCGGCTTCGAGAAGCAGGCGCCGCGACGTGTCCTCGTCGTTCGCGGACAGGGAGGACGCGAAGCGCCTCAGCACCAGGTCACGACGCGGCTCCCTCCCCGTCTCGTGGCGCATGCGCCCGGCGAGGAGCCCGGCCGCGTCCCGCACCTGCTCGCAGGCGAGGCCCCGGCCCGACGGGATCCGGCGCACCGTGCCCCTCTCGTGGAGCCGGGTCAGGATGGTGGCCGTCGTCGTCCTCACCGGCCCCCTGCCGAGCGCCGCGTCGACCTGCCGCGCGGTCAACGGCTCTCCGGCCTCCGACAGCACGGCCGGCACCTCCGCGACGAGCTCGCCGTGCGGACGGCCGCCGTCCCGGCGCTTGTCCGACATCCCTCTCCCGTTCTTCGGCATCCTCGGCCGGGCGCGCCTCACGCACCGGCCCCCACCGCGTCCACCTGAACGTGGACATGCGCGCTTCCAAGGAACGCCCAATCTACTGGTCACGGTGTGGGACCGTCCCGGCCGACGGCGCCGCCGGCCGGGGTCCGGGGCCACGTGGGCGCCACCCCCGCCGCCCCGCGTCCCTTTCGCGAGAGACGACCGTTTGCTACGTTTACACTAATTCAAATGACGTATTGCACTAGTGCAATTCCGGTGCGATATCGCCCCCAGGGACAGGACGGCCCACCCGCCCCCGTCCGCGAAAGGCCGACCGTGTACGTTCCGCGACATTTCTCCCCGACCGACGAGGACGTCCGGCAGTTGCTGAACCGCCATGGCGCCGCCGACCTGGTCACGGTGACCGAGGACGGCCTCCAGGCCACCCTGCTGCCCTTCGTGCACGACCCCGAGGCCGGTGCGCACGGCTCCCTCATCGGGCACATGGCCCGCAACAACGAGCAGTGGAAGCTGCCCACGGCCGGCCAGGCCATGGTCATCGTGCGCGGCCCCGACGCCTACGTCACACCCACCTGGTATCCCTCCAAGGCCGAGCACCATCGACACGTTCCGACCTGGAACTACATCACCGCGCACGTCCACGGGAACCTGCTCGTCCACGACGACCCCGCGTGGGTCGAGGACCAGGTACGCAGGCTCACCGACAAACACGAGGCCGGCGCCGCCACCCCCTGGTCCGTCGACGACGCTCCGGCCCCCTACCTCCGAGGCCAACTGCGCGCGATCGTCGGCGTCGAACTCTCCATCACCCGTATCGAGGCGAAGTTCAAACTCAGCCAGAACCGCTCCGAGACCGACATCGGCGGTGTCGTCCACGGGCTCCGGAGCCGTGGCCAGGGCCAGGACGGCGCCCTGGCCGACGCCGTCCACGCCTACAGGCCCCGCCGTCCCGGCGACGCCGGCCCCTCCGTTCAGGACGGCTCCGGCAGGAAGTTGTAGGCCGGCACGGGCGTGGCCCATACGGTGCCGACGTCGCCCAGGACGGGGCCGTACCGTGCCATGGCAGGGCGCGCCCGGACCGCCGGGCCCCAAGGCCCTGTGTTCCGCATGCCATGGGGCGCCGCCTGGCCCCTCCCCCGTCGACACCTGTGTCCTCGAACCCGGACGGGCTCTTCGCCCCGCCGCGTGTTCCCGCGAAGGCGTCCCGCAACTTCCGTTCCGGACGGGCGAGTTGGAGCCCCTCTCCGCCTCTCGGCTGCCTCGGTGAAGGGCCGGCCGCACAGCCGGGGTGACACCACCGCATCGGGTGAGGCGAGGGTGTCGTCTCCCTCTACTATGTCGGTGTCCGGTCCAGACGTGGAGTCGACGGACTGGTACTCGCACCCCACTGGGCAACGGAGTTGGAGCCCGGCCGAGCCGACCTCACGGCGGATCCGGTGACTGTGGGTTCCACTTCAGGAGGACAGGTCCAGTGCATTCGCTCGATGGCTCCGATCCGTCACACATGGGCCGCTACCGGCTGGTCGGCAGGCTCGGTGAGGGCGGTATGGGGAGGGTGTACCTCGCGCGTTCGCCGGGTGGCCGTCCGGTCGCCGTCAAAGTGATCAACGACCACCTCCGCCACGACGAGCACGCCCTCAGCAGGTTTCGGCGCGAGGTGGACACCTTGGGCACGGTCCGCAGCGCGTACACGGCATCACTCATCGACGCGGAACTGGACACACCCCCGTACTGGCTGGCCACCGAGTACGTGCCGGGGCCCACGCTCCACGCCGCCGTCATGACCCACGGACCGCTCGCGGCAGACCTGGCGCGGATCATGCTGGCCGCGCTGGCCGAGGGTCTGGACGCCATCCACGTCCGTGGGGTGTGGCATCGGGACCTCAAGCCGCACAACGTCATTCTCTCCGCCACCGGCCCTCAGCTGATCGACTTCGGCATCGCCCGCAACAGCGGTCCTTCCGACCTGACCCAGGTCGGCAGCGCGATGGGCAGTCCCGGGTACATCGCACCGGAGACGATCACGGGCAGCGAGACCGGTCCGGGAGCGGACGTCTTCGCCCTGGGCGCCACGCTGGCGTTCGCCGTCACCGGCCGACCGCCCTATGGGGACGGGTCGTTCGCGGCCGTGTCCTACCGTTCGGTGCACGGGGAGATCGACCTGCGGGGTGTGGACCCCGGCGTCGCCGAGCTCATCTCGGCCTGCGTGCACAGCGATCCGGCCCGGCGTCCCCACCTGCAGCGGATCGTGGAACTCTGCCAGGCCGAGACCGATCTGGTCCAGCATCCCGCCTACCAGCGGGCACTCGCCGCGGGCCCCGCCCCGGAACGGGAACGTGCCGCGACCGTCGCCGGCCCGGGAAGCGGTGCGGGAGGCGGTCCGGGGAGCGGTATGGCGGCCGGCCTCTCGGACGCGACGGCGCCGCTCTCCCCGCCGATGACGACGGCCACCGCGGTCGGCACCCGGGAAGCCGAACCCGGCACCCTCCTCGCACCGGGAGCGGGCCCCGGCCCCCTCGCGCGCCCCTACACGGCGGGCACATACGGCGCCCACCCGGACGGCGCGTACCCGGTGACCGCTCCGACGGCGCGGCCGGACGGCACAGGGCCCCACAACGGACGGCGCGGAAGGGCTGCCGCCATCGGCGCGGGCGCGCTGGTCGCCGTCGCCGCCTCCGCGCTGTTCCTGTTCCACGCCTTCGGCGACGACGGCTCCGGGTCCGCGCGCGCCACCCCCTCCACCAGTGCCGACCGTGCCGCCGACAGGTCGGCCGGTCCCTCCGAAAGCGGAGCGAAGGCATCCCCGTCCGCCGCGGGCGCAGGCGCGGACGCGACCCCCAGCTCGGGCTCAAGCGCAGGCGCAGGCGCAGGCGCAGGCGGTTCCGCGGACGGGAGCCACCTGCCCGACGCCTTGGTGCTGAAGCCCCCCTTCACGTTCGAGGTCGGGAAGTTCGTGCAGACCGTGCGCTCGCGACTGATCATGCAGACGGACGGCAACCTGGTGCTCTACGACGAGTCCGGCACGGCACGTTGGGCGAGCCGGACCCAGGGCGCGGGGAACACGGCCGTGCTCCAGGCGGACGGCAACCTGGTGGTCTACAGCGCCCAGGGCAAGCCGTTGTGGGCCAGCAACACCCCAGGCGCCGACGGCGCGACGCTCAAGGTGCTGGAGACCGGGAACATGGTCATCGCGGTCGGCGACCGGATCGCCTGGCAGACCGGCACCGCCCACTGACGGGCGGCTGTGCCGGCGCGTCAGCCCAGGGGGTCGCACTCGGCGCCCGTCACCACCGCCTCGCCACCCGGATCCCGTTTCCCACCGTAACTCGAGCAACGCGTACGGTAGTCACGCGCGCGGCTTGAGCCGGAGGCGGAGTTCGTGACGGCGCCGCACGGGGCGCGGGCGCGTCGTCGGTGACGGCGGGCGGGCGCCAGCGGACGGGCGGCCGTCCACGATCCGTCCGCGCGCGTCACCGAACCGGTCGCGGCACCGGGTACGACGACTCGCCTCGCCGGACCTTGTCCAGTAAGCGACAATTGTGACGTCAGTCGGTCCCTCCGACGTCGGCCGCGCCCCGCGCTTCCACCGAGGTCCGGGGACGCCGACGCGAGGGACGTGTTCCACGAAGCCCATGACTCCGGCGTCCAGGAACCGGGGGCCGGATCGGATCCGTACGTCGCGGTCCCGCCACGTCCGCGTCGTCCGGCGACCCGGACAGCATGGGGCAGCCGGCTCGAAGGAGGTCCAGGTACGACTTCCCGGACGGTGACGGGATCCCGTACGACCGAGGAGGTTTCGTCATGGACGTCACCGCGTTGGCGGCACTCCTGCAGGAGACCGCGGAGCACCACGGATTCTACGAGGCGACCGCTCCGGAGCACGACTGGTGGGACTGGTACGCCGCCTACATGACCGCCCGTGAGCACGGCCGGGCTCCCGACGAGGCGGCCGCGGACGCCGCGCTCCACATGGACGCGCTGCGGCGGTAGAGCGGCCATGACACGGCGGTTCCCCCCTCTTGTCCTGACCGGGACGGTGTCTCCCGGCCCAGGACACGGTGGTGCTCTGCCCCCGCGATGTTCGCGCCCGGTCCCCGGCCCCCGCGCGTGCCGCCGTCCCGGTGCGGCTCCCCGTCGTCCACTTCGCCGGTCCGGACGCCCAAGTCACCAGTGGCGTAGACCCGTTCATTCGTACGGGCGGGGCGGGCAGGAACCGATGGAAGCGGAGGTGCTGTCGAATGCCCAGCGGTGACGTGCTCGTGCTCATCGATGAGGACGGCCGGATCGTCGAGTGGCGACGCGAGGCCGAGCAACTGTTCGGGTGGTCCGCCGAGGAGGCCGTCGGTCACGCGGTGACCGCGCTCGTGCGCGAGACCACGGCTGACGGTGAAGGGCGTCGGGCAGGGTTCGCGGCCGGCATTCCGGTACTGGTCAAGCCGGTGCTGCGGGGCACTTCCGTGATGTGGCAGGTCCTCGCGGCGCAGGACGCGGTGTCGGGGCAGGACGTGGCGATCCTGGAGGCCATGTTCGCCCACTCCCCGGCACGACTGCACGTACTCGACCATCAGCTGCGGGTGGCCCGCGTGCCCGGCGCCACCCACGGTCCGTCCGGCACGCCGGCGGAAGACCTGGCCGGCACGTACTTCGCCCAGGCCTACGACCTGGAGGACCCCGAAAAAGAGGCCGCGGTGGCGCAGCAGGTCCTGGACGGGGGTGAGCCGGTGGTCAGCCGGCTCGTACGGACCCTCGCCGACGCGCCGGCTGAGTTCGGACGACGTATCTACTCCGTCTCGTACGTCCGCCTCGAGAACTCCCACGGCGATGTGCTCGGACTGGTGGCGTCCGCGCTCGACGTCACCGAGCGCGAGAACGCCCATCACCGGCTGGCCCTGCTGGAGGTCGTACGCACCCAGGTGGGACAGGGAATGAACGTGGGTGCCGTGTGCGAGGAGTTGGTGGAGGCGGTCGTGCCCGGCTTCGCCGGCATCACCGTGGTCGAGGTGATCGAGGACGTCGTCCACGGAGAGGAGCCTCCGCTGGTACCCGTCCACGAGGACACCGTGCTGCGCCGGGCCGCCTTCCGGGGTCCGGTCTCGGCCTACCCGGTCGGAGACGTGCGCCCCCTGCCGAGAGGCACCCCGTTCGCGCGTGTGCTGTCCGACCTGCGGCCACGCCTTCTCTCCATCGGGGAGGACACCGACTGGCTCACCGCCGACCCGTCCCGTGCCGATGCCATCGAGCGATCCGGCGCCCACTCCCTGATCGTGGCTCCGCTGGCGGTGCGCGGCCAGGCTCTGGGCGTGGTCAGCTTCTACCGCCACCGGCAGGAGGACCCCTTCACGCAGGACGACGTCGCGGTGGCCTCGGCCGTGTGCGCGCACACCTCGCTCTGCGTCGAGACCGCCCGGCGGTACATGCGTGAGTGGATCATCGCCGCCACGGTCCAACGCAGGCTTCTGCCCCAGCATTCGGGCACCCCGAACACCCTGGAGATCGCCCGGTTGTTCCTTCCCGACCCGGACGGCGGCGGGGCCTGGTCCGACACGATCGCGCTGCCCGGCGCACGGACCGCGCTGGTCGTCGGTGAGGTGGCGAAGCAGGGCATCGGCGCGGCCGTCACGGTGGGAATCCTGCGCACGGCCGTCCACACCCTCGCCGCCCTGGACCTGGAACCCGACGAGCTGCTGGCACGCCTGAGCGACACCGCGGGCCGTCTCGCCAAGGCCTGCGCCGCCCTGCCGCCCGGGGATCCCATGTGCCGCGAGTCACTCACCACCGGCTGCGCCGTCGCGATCTACGACCCGGTCGAACTCACCTGCACCCTCGCCCGCGCCGGTCTCCCGCAGCCCGTCGCCGTCCTCCCCGACGGCACCTCCACCGAACTGCCCGTCCCACCGGGACCGTTTCTCGCCGAAATGAGCAGCGCTCCCTTCCCCGCGACCACCGTCGCCCTCCCCGAAGGCACCACCCTCGCGATCGGCACGACCACCGCGGCGGACAAGGTACTGGCACCCTCCGGTCCCCTGCGCCCGCTCCTCGACTCCGTCGGTGCCAGGCCCCTGCCGGAACTCTGCGGTGACCTCGCCGCCGCGCTCACGGATCACCGGCCCACCGGTGACACACTGATACTGATCGCTCGTACCCACGCGCTGCCCGCGGACCGCGTACGGACGGTCCCTCTGCCGTCTGATCCCGAGGCCGCACCCCTCGCCCGGCGCGCGGCGCGCCGCCAGCTCGAGGTCTGGGGGGTGGACGAGGAGACGGCCTTCACCACCGAACTCATCGTCAGCGAGCTGGTCGGCAACGCGATCCGTCACGGCGCCCCGCCCCTGCGCCTACGGCTGATCCTCGACCGGATGCTGACCTGCGAGGTGAGCGACGGCGCGACCAGCGCCCCCCACGTCAAACACGCCCGCACGGTCGACGAGACGGGCCGTGGCCTGTTCATCGTCGCCAGCCTCGCCGCCCAGTGGGGCTCCCGCCATCACCGGCACGGAAAGACGGTCTGGGCGGAGCAGCCCCTGCAGGACGCGGGGTCCTCCGGATGACCCGGATCGCCCCCGGCAGGTCGAAGTGCCCGCGCGACAGGGAAGCGGGGTGGCGCGGGCACTTCCCTCACCCCCGGGCGGTGCGGCGCCAGGCCGGACGGCTCGTCGACGGAAGGTGAACGGACGTGCGTCACTACGATCTCGTGGTTCTGGGAGCGGGCAGCGGAAACATGCTGCCCAACGAAGAACTCGCTCATCTCCGCACCGCCCTCGTCGAACCCGACCGCTTCGGCGGCACATGCCTGAACCGGGGCTGCATTCCGAGCAAGATGTTCGTCGTCGCGGCCGACGCGGTCGAGGACGCGCGGGCGGCGGCACGTCTCGGCGTCCACGCGACCGTCGAACACGTCGACTGGAAGGCCATCCGCGACCGGGTGTTCCACCGCATCGATCCGCTGCACGCGAGCGCGCTGAACTACCGCAGGGAGAACGGCATCGACGTGTACACCGAGGAGGGACGGTTCGTCGCACCGAAGGTGTTGCGGGTGGGAGCCGAGCGGATCACCGCCGACACGTTCGTCGTCGCGGTCGGATCACGGCCCGTGGTGCCGGACATCCCCGGTCTCGGCACCGTCGGTTACCACACCTCGGACACCATCATGCGGATCGACGAGGTGCCCGCGTCCATGGTCGTCATCGGTGGCGGTTTCATCGCCGCCGAGTTCGGCCATGTCTTCGGCGCGTTCGGCTCCGACATCACGATCGTGCAGCGGGGGCCGCGTCTGCTGATGGCGGAGGACGAGCAGGTGTCGGCACGCTTCACCGACCTGGCGTCGCGGCGTCATCGCGTACTCCTCGACGCCGCCGTCACCTCCGTCGAAGGGCGTGAGGACGGCGTCGCGCTCACCGTGTCCTGCCCGGACGGCGACCATGTCGTCCGGGCCGCGGCGCTGTTGGTGTGCGTCGGCCGCCGGCCCAACACCGACCGGCTGGACGCCGCCGCCGGCGGTCTGGACCTCGACCGGCACGGCCACATCGTGACGGACAGCGCCTACCGCACGTCGGTACCGGGGGTATGGGCCCTGGGCGACACGGCGAATCACTTCCAGCTCAAGCACATGGCGAATGCCGAGGTCCGGCTCGTGCGGCACAACCTGCTCCATCCCGAGGACATACGCACACTGCCCCACAAGGCCGCCCCGCACGCGGTCTTCACCAGCCCGCAGATCGCCAGTATCGGGCTGACCGAGCAGGAGGCCCGCCGTCGCGGCGTCGGCCACCTCGTGAGTGTCCGTGACTACGGGGACGCCGCGTACGGATGGGCGCTGGAGGACACCACCAGCTTCGTGAAGATCCTGACCGATCCTGTCGAGCGGACGATCCTCGGCGCGCACATCATCGGCCCACAGGCCGCGACACTCATCCAGCAGTTGATCCAGGCCATGGAACTCGGTCTGACGGTGGACAGGATCGCCCGGGACGTGCTGTACATCCACCCGGCACTGACCGAAGTGGTCGAACAGGCCCTGCTGGCCCTGTAGTTCCCGCCCGGGAGTGGACGGGCGCGCGAGTCCCCGTCCCCGCCCGGGTGGGCGGCCGACGGGAGCCGGAAGGGCCCGCCGTACGGTGACTCCGTGCTCCGCCACGACAGTTCCTCTCCCCATCCGCCATCGGTGGTGCGCGTACCACTCGACGAGCTGGAGATCTCATGAGTGACAAGATCGCCCTGTCGACATGGCCCACACCGCTGGAGCGTGCGCCGCGGCTGGCGGTGGCGCTGGGGCTGGGCGAGGCCGACCTCTGGATCAAGCGGGACGACCTCATCGGTCTGGGAGGCGGTGGCAACAAGGCCCGCAAACTGGAGTGGACCGTCGGCGCCGCCCTCGCGGCCGGCGCGGACACGCTGGTCACCACCGGTGCCGCGCAGAGCAACCACGCCCGTCTCACCGCGGCCGCCGGCGCCCGCCTCGGGCTCGACGTCGTGCTCGTGTTCCCCGGCACCCGCGACAGTGCCGTGAACGGTTCCGGCAACCTCGTTCTCGACAGTCTCTTCGGAGCCAGGGTCTTCTGGGCCGGCGACAGCGAGCCGAGCGCGATGGCCGACGTCGCCGACCAGGTGTGCCGTCAGCTGAGCCACGACGGGGCGCGCCCCTTCGCCATCCCCTTCGGCGGTTCAAGTCCCCTCGGCGCACGGGGATATGTGGACGGCGGTGAGGAGCTGCTCTCCCAACTGCCCGATGTGGAGCACGTCGTGGTCGCCCTGGGTTCCGGCGGCACCATGGCGGGACTGATCGGCGCACTCGGGGAGCGGCGCGTCCTCGGCGTTCACTGCGGGGCGGTGGCAGAGCCGGCCGTCATCGTCGCCGGGCTCGCGGGCGCTCTGACCGGCCGCGACATCGCCGCCGATTCCCTGCGGATCCGCACCGACCAAGTGGGCCCGGGATACGGGGTGCTGCACGAACCGGTCCTGGAGGCGATGCGTACGGCGGCGCTCACCGAGGGTCTCGTCCTCGACCCGGTCTACAGCGGGCGCGCCATGGCCGGCCTGACCGCCGCGGTCCGGGACGGAGACATCCGCCCGGGGCAGCGCAGCGTCCTCCTGCACACCGGCGGGATGCCGGGCCTGTTCGGGCATACGGAGACCGTGCACCGCGCCGTCGACGGCCTGCGCGCCTACGAGCGCGAGGGGACGGCTTTTCGCGAGGAAGAGTAGAGTCACTGGTTCGAGCGGTGACACTGTCCGGGATCTGGAGTACCCGTGATCCCGGATACATGGCCTGGGGTACGCGTTGACGCCTAAGACGACCGGTCATATTGTCTTCATAGCGCCTCCGCGGATCGCCCGCGGCCCCGGCCGCGCCGCCCGCAACCGCGAGGACCGGCAGGCCGACGGGAGTTCCCACGCGGGACTAGAACCGGGCGCCGCGCACCCCCAGGAGAAGCGTGTCCACGTACCAGGCATTCGAAGTCACCGGATCACGGCAGTTCGCATGGACCACCCGTGAGCTCGTCCCGCCCCGCGCGGGCCACGTACGGATCAGGGTGGAGAGCTGCGGGGTGTGCCACTCCGACGTGCTCGCCGTCGAGGGCCTCAGGCCCGATCCGTCGCAGCCCGTCGTTCCGGGTCACGAGGTCGTCGGGACGATCGACGCCGTGGGCGAGGGAGTGCGGGCGTGGCGGGTCGGCGAACGGGTGGGCGTCGGTTTCCTGGCCGGTCACTGCGGTGAGTGCGACCCGTGCCGGCGCGGCGACTTCGTCAACTGCGCCGACCAGGAGCAGACGGGGACGACCGTCGACGGCGGGTACGCCGAGGTGATGTACGCCAGGTCCAACGCGCTGGCCCGGATTCCGGAGGGCATCTCGTCGGCCGAGGCGGCCCCGCTGCTGTGCGCCGGCCTGACGAGCCTCAGCGCCCTGAGCCAGCTGGACAGCCGGCCCGGGTCGCTCGTGGCCGTGCAGGGCATCGGAGGTCTCGGACATCTCGCGGTGCAGTACGCGGCCAGGCTCGGCCACCGGGTCGTGGCGATCGCCCGCGGGGCGGAGAAGGCGTCGCTGGCGGCCTCACTCGGCGCGGACGACTACATCGACAGCGCCGCCGAGCACCCCGGGGAGGCGCTGGCGCGACTGGGCGGCGCCGACGGCATCGTCGCGACGGCGGCCAGCGGCGCCTCGATGACTCCCCTGCTCACCGGACTCGCCCCGCGCGGCCGCATGATCGTGGTGGGAGTCGGCACCGACCCGATATCGGTGTCCACGCCGGACCTCGTCCTCAGTACGCGGACCATCACCGGCAGCCTGACGGGAACCCCGATCGAGAACGAGGACAACCTGGCCTTCAGCGTGCGGCACGGGGTCCTTCCGCTGATCGAGCGGATGCCGCTCGCCGAGGCGCCGAAGGCATACGAGCGCATGATGTCCGGCGAGGCGCGCTTCCGTGTCGTGCTCGACGCCGTACGGGCCTGACCGGGCCTGTACGGGCCGGACCGGGCCTGACCCCGCCTCGAACCTGACCCCGCCTCGAAGTCGCGCACCGGGAAGCACAGCACCGGAGGCCTTCGCCGAAGCGGTCGGTCGTCGGAGCGGTCGGTCGTCGGAGCGGTCGGTCGTCGGAGCGGACCGGTTGGCCCGCCGACAGCCCGCGCTCCCCGTCCCGCCCGTCCCGCCCGACCCGGTCATCCGGGCCCGTCCGCGCCGCGGGCCGCCGCGCCCCGCACGGGTTGCGAGCGGCCGCCCCCGGCCCAACGGTGGACGTGGAGAGGACGGAGACGCTCAGGTACATGAGCGGTGACCACCGGAACGGACCGACACCGGTCGACGTCCTTCGCCGCCACCCGGCCGACGCCGGTCAGCGGCAACGTATACCCGCGAACAGGAGCAAGCCGTCATGGACATGAAACTCGAGGTCGTGGTGGTGCCGGTCACCGACGTCGACCGGGCCAAGGCCTTCTACGAGAAGCTCGGATGGCGGCTCGACGCCGACTTCACCGACGGGGAGGGCTTCCGGGTGGTGCAGATCACCCCGCCCGGCTCACCGTGTTCGATCATCTTCGGCACGAGGATCAGCGCGGCCTCACCGGGCTCCTCGGAGGGCCTGCACCTCGTCGTCTCCGACATCGAGGCGGCCCACGCCGCGCTCGCCGACCGGGGCGTCGAGGTGAGCGAGGTGTTCCACGACGCGGGCGGAGTGTTCCACCGGGCCGGAACCGAGGGCCGGGTCCCGGGCCCGGACCCGGAACGCCGGAGCTACTCCTCGTTCCTGTCGTTCAGCGATCCGGACGGCAACGGATGGGTGCTGCAGGAGATCACGACACGGCTTCCGGGCCGATGACCGGACTCCCGGCGGCCCCGGTCCGGGCCGCCGGGAACCCATGACACCTGGGGACCCGGGTCCGTTCGCGCCGAGCCTACGAAGCCGGCCGGGTGCGTCGCTCGTCGGACATCTCGTCGGACATGTCGTTTGACATGTCCTGGGGGAAGCCGATCCGCAGGACGAGCGCGGTGAGGGCGGCGGCGAGGACTACGGCCGAGGCCAGGATCAGGGCCTGGTGGTAACCGTGGTGGAGCAGTGGCGCGACGGCCAGGGGGCCGATGATCTGGCCGACGGAGTAGCCCGCGGTCAGCAGAGCCACCGAGCGGGGGAACCGCAGATGGGCCCCGGTGGCCAGCGCGAGGGTACCGATCCCGAGGAACGTCGCGCCGAACAGGAACGCGGAGACCAGCGCCGCCGCCACTCCTGCGACCAGAGCGGGCAGCGCGATGCCGGCGGCCTGGATCACGAGCGCCGCGAACAGCAGGTCGGGGCGGGACCAGCGGCGCCCCAGCCAGGCCCACAGCGCCGAGGACGGCACGGCCGCCAGGCCGACCAGCACCCAGGCGCCGCTGCCGATCCACCCCGGGGACGCCTGGTCGATCGCGGCGACCAGGAAGGTGCCGGCCACGATGTAGCCGACACCCTCCAGGGTGTAGCCGACGAACAGCGCGGTGAACCAACGGTGCGTACGGGCGGACCGCGTCGGGGTCACGGCCCCGGGGCCTGTGACCTCGGCGCGCGGCAGTTCGACGCGCAGGTTCCACGACAGGACGGCGAAGACCGCGGCGAGGCCCGCGGAGCCCCACCACGCGGCCCGCCAGTCGGCGACCGAGCGCAGGGCGAGGACCAGCAGGCCGGACAGGGCGATCCCCGCGCCGACTCCGCCGAAGGCCCAGCCGGGGAGGTGCGCGGGGCGGTCGCGCAGGTGACTGAGGAGTGAGCTGACGGCGATGACGAAGATCAGGGCGCTGGCCGCACCGGCCGTCAGCCTCAACGCGGTCCATCCGGCGGTGCTGTGCGTGAGGGGCATCGCCGCCAGCGTGCCGGTCAGCACGATCAGGGAGCCGCGCAGGACCTCGGGTGAACGGACCAGCGCGGGACGCAGGATACCGGCGAGCGCGCCCATCAGGTAGCCGACGTAGTTGGCGGTGGCGAGGTTCGCGCCTGCCCCGGCGGACAGACCCGCCTGAGCGTGCATCAGGGGAAGGATCGGTGTGTAGACGAAGCGCCCGACGCCCATGCCGACCGCCAGGGCCGCGGCCGCCTGTGCCACGTGGACCCAGGGGGAACCGAGCAGGCCGGCCGACCGGTCCTCGGAGCGTCGCAGGATGGTTGCGCTCATGAAGACGTCCTTGTGGGTGGGTACGCGGCCCTGGTGAGGTGACGCGTCGGGTCCGCCCGAGCGGGTCGGGTCCGGCCGGATCGGCCGGGGTACGAGGTGGCGGTCGCTCCGGGGGCGTGCTGTCGGATGTCCACGCCCTCATCCTGTGGCTACGGCCGGGGCGGACGCCACGACCGGCTTCCTCCCCGATGGAAGGCGCGGCCTCCCAACGACGGTGCGAGCGAGGCTCCCTGGCGACCGCGAGCACGAAACGCTGACGGCATGGCCGCCGACCCCCCGGCCACTGCGAGGCCGCACCTACCAGTGGGGAGGAAGCCGGTCGTGGCGTCGACCGCGTCGCAGGCCGCAGTCTGGAGACCTGGGGTTCGCCGCGTCCCGGCGACCCGCCGGCCGACGGGAAACATCCGTCACCGTCGGCCGTCACCGCGACCGTCGACGTCAGGAAGAAGGGCACAGCACCATGAACAGCCTGCTCGCGGCTCTGGGCGTGACGACGCCGGTTCTGGCGGCGCCCATGGCGGGTGGTGCCACGACCACCGCGCTGCTGGTGGCCGCGGCCCGCAGCGGAGGCCTCGGCTTCGTCCCGGCCGGTTACGCCACCGCTCGGACGCTGGCCGAGCGTGTCGCCGCGGCGCGTGCCGAGCGGATCCCGTTCGGCGTCAATGTGTTCGCGCCCAATCCGCTTCCGGTGGACCGCGCGGCCTTCGACCGCTACGCCGCGCTCGTCCGGACAACGGCCGACCGCCACCACGTCGACCTGAGCGGGCATGTCCCGGTCGAGGACGACGACGCGTTCGCGGAGAAGATCGGCCTGCTCGCCGAGGACCCCGTACCCGTGGTCAGCTTCACGTTCGGGATCCCCGAACGGGCCGTGGTGGCCAGGCTGCGTAAGGCGGGAAGCCTGGTGGCGCAGACGGTCACCAGTGTGGACGAGGCGCGCGCCGGGGCCGAAGCGGGCGTGGACGTCCTCGTGGTGCAGGCCGCCGCGGCGGGCGGCCACTCCGGCACCCTGACACCGCGGCTGCCGCCCCCCGAGGTACCGGTCGGCGACCTGACTGCCATGATCCGCCAGGCTGTCGGTCTGCCGTTGATCGCCGCGGGCGGACTCACCACACCCGACGACGTCGCCCATGTCATGGCGGCCGGGGCACAGGCCGCCATGGTCGGCACCGTGCTCCTGCGCACCGAGGAGAGCGGGGCCTCCCCCGTCCACCAGGCGGCTCTCGCCGACCCCGGGGGCCGAGGCACCGTGGTGACCCGGGCCTTCACCGGCCGCCCCGCCCGCGCCCTGCGCAACCGTTTCACCGATCTGTACGGGGACCAGGCCCCGTACGGATATCCGGCCCTGCATCATCTCACCGGCCGGCTCCGCGAACAGGCGGCCCGAGCGGGGGACGCCGACGCTCTGCACCTGTGGGCGGGCACCGGCCACCGGCAGGCACGCCGCGAGGGTGCCGGGCAGACCCTGGCGCGCCTGGCCGCGGCTCTGTGACGCGGTCGCTCCCTGTGCCGTCGCCCACTCAGGAGTCGCCGCACCGCTGGCTCGTCACCCCCTCAGGAGCCGCTCTACCGCCTTTCCCGCAGCCCATTTCCCGCAGCCCATTTCCCGCCGACCGCCTACCGCCCACCAGGCCCCCGGCCCGCCCCCACCACCGCGTTTGGAACCTCTCATGAACGAATCCCTCCCCCGCACTCCCGTCGACTTCTGGTTCGACCCGGTGTGCCCGTGGACCTGGCTGACCTCCCGCTGGCTGCTGGAGGTCGGGGAGGTCCGGCCTCTCGCCATCAGCTGGCACGTCATGAGTCTGGCCGTCCTCAACGAGGGCCGCCTCGACGAACTGCCCGAGCACCACCGCGTCCTGATGGGCCAGGCCTGGGCACCGGTACGCGTCCTGATCGCCGCCGCCCGGGCGCACGGACCCGCCGTACTGGAGCCCCTCTACACCGCGCTCGGTACTCGCTTCCATCTGCGGGAGGAGCCGAGGACGCGCCCGACCATCGAGGCCGCGCTGCGCGACGCCGGACTGCCCACGAGCCTCGCCGACGCGGGTGACACCGACGCCTACGACCGGGAGCTGCGTGCCTCCCACCGCGAGGCCATCGACCTCGTCGGGTCCGACGTGGGCAGCCCCGTCATCGCGGTGCCCGGACCCGGCACGGGCAAGGTCGCGTTCTTCGGTCCCGTTGTCACCCCGGCTCCCCGGGGCGAGGAGGCCGCCCGTCTGTGGGACGCCACACTGACCGTCGCCTCCACCCCCGGCTTCTACGAGATCAAACGGACAAGGACGGTCGGCCCGCTGTTCGATTAGGCAGCCGGGCCGGCCGTGCCCGAGCGGCCCACACCCGGCCACGGCGCGCGCACGTCAGCGCAGGACCGTCTCGAAGACCATGCCGAAGAATGTGTCGAAAGCGGCGGCGGACTTGGTGGCGCGGGCCTCGATCAGGCTTCCCTCCCAGGCGTTGCAGAGGAAGCGGGCCGTGGCGTCAGGATCGAGGTCCGCCCGTACGGCACCGTCGCGGCGGGCCTCCGTCAGGGCCGCCGCGAGCGCGCCGTTCCACGACCGCAGGCTGTCCGCGACGGCCGAGCGGATCTCCTCGCTGTGGTCGACCACGTCCGTGGCGAAGTTGCCGAACATGCAGCCTCGTGTGAAGTCCCGGTCGACGACCTCGTCCCGCAGGAACTCGAAGTGCCGGCGAATCCTCTCCAGCGGGGGCGACGTGGTGTCGGCGAGCATGTCCTGTCGGCGCTCGGCCCCGTAGAGCCGCAGGGCCTCGACAGCACACTCCTCCTTGCTGGAGAAGTGGTTGTAGAACGACCCCTTCGGCGCTCCGGCGGCGTCGGCGATCTCTTTGATGCCGGTGCCGTGGAAACCGCGCGTGTGGAACGTCTCCAGCGCGGACGCCAACAGGTCGTCACGCTTGGACGGCTTGGGCACGGCGCGACACCTCCTCTGTCCTGCGGGCCTCCCAGGGACGCCCAGGCAGTCAATATGACCGGACACTTTACCTGGACACTACACCTCGGGCGAGGTTCCGCTCCGCGGCGCCGCGACGGCCGTACCCCTCAGAAGATCTGCGCGAAACACCCGACCGAAATGACCACCACGGCCGCGATCGCCGTCAGGCCCTTGAGAATCCTCGATGCCTTCATTGGGTTCCTCCCTCGTTCCTCTCTCCGTATCGCGATCCCTCACCCCGGCCGCCCGGGGCTCCACCTCGCGCGACCATCACCGGTTCGCCTGGTGACGATCCTTGCCGTCCCTTGCGTCACCTGTCAAGGTGGTGACGCACAGGGTTCGGTGCGACCACGGCGCGGGCCGCGCGCGACGCGGCCACGGAGGAGTGACATGAAGAGCAGCAATCCGGTCTTCTCCCGACGGGGGTTCGCGCGCGACGCCGGCCGCGCCGAGCGACATCCCCGGCAGCAGACCGTCGGCGCGCCGGCCGGAGCCTCGGCCGGACTCCCGGCCGGCGCCGAGCCGTACGGGCCGCACACGGTGAACCCGTACGCCGATCACGGCTCGCGCAACCCGCGACGCCTGTCGAAGGACGCTCCACCACAGGACCGTTCCCGCGTCGGCGTGACGGCCGACGGCGCCATGACGATCGACGACGTGGTGGCGCGCTCGGCCCTGACGCTCGGCACGGTCGCGCTCACCGCGGTGCTCTCGTGGGTCATCCTGCCCCTGCACGACGTGGGCACAGGCCGGTCGTACGGCATAGCGGCGGGCGCGGGCCTGCTCGCGTTCGCCCTCTCGCTCGTCCAGTCCTTCAGGCGCGAGCCGTCACCGGCCCTGATCCTGGCGTACGCGGCGTTCGAGGGCGCCTTCCTCGGCGTGATCTCCCACGCGACCTCGGCATACATCGCTCCCGGTGCGGTCGTCCAGGCGGTCCTCGGCACCCTGACGGTCTTCGCCGGTGTGCTGATCGCCTACAAGTTGCGCTGGATCCGCGTCACGCGCCGCTTCCACGGCTTCGTCCTGGCCTCGGCCATGGGCTTCCTGCTCCTGTTGGTGGTCGACCTGGCGGCTTCGGTGTGCGGCGGCGGCGACGGCCTCGGCTTCGACAGCGGGGGTCCCGGCATCCTCCTCGGGACCGTCGGCATCGTCCTCGGCGCCTGCTTCCTGGCGCTGGACTTCAGGCAGGTCGAGGACGGCGTCGCGTACGGCGCTCCGCGGAAGGAGTCGTGGCTCGCGGCGTTCGGCCTCACGGTGACCCTGGTGTGGATCTACCTGGAGGCGCTCCGCGTACAGTCGATCTTGATGCGGCAGGGCGACGACTGACACCGCCCCGCGACCCCGCACGCCCTCCCCCTCCCCTCCACCCTCCGGTCACGCGGGACCCTCGTACGCGCGCACGGAGCCCCTACAAGCGTCCGGCGCCTGACCGGCCGGTGGTCCTGGCACCTGGCACGGGCGCGGCCGAGCGTGACAGGGTCGGTGGTGATCGCGGACAGTCGGAGAACGAGGGTGAAGGGGAGTTCGTGGAGACCCAGATGTGGAACGCGCTGGCCGACTCGATGAAGGGGGCCTACGCGGCGGGGCTGGCCGAGGGCGCCGTACCGCGGCCGGTCATCATGCCCCTGGTGCGGGGCCGGCTGGTCGGGCTGATCTGGGTGCGCCCGCTCAAGTCCGGCGAGGACGCGCTCACCGGCATCGCGCAGCTGTCCAACATCGCGGCGGCGGCCGGCGCGGACGAGGTCGTCCTCGCCTGGGAGTCCCATGACGTGGCCACCGCGTGCGAGCTGCCCCTCAGCGGGCCGGCCCCGTGTCTGAACATGGTCCACGCCACACAGGACGGCCATGTGCTGCACCAGTTCCCCTACGAGGAACGGGTCCTGGCCCGCGACCCCGAGGGCGTCACCTCGATCGATCCCGACTGGCGGGACGCGCCCGCGCCGCGGCCCGGCGGCGAACTCGTGCCCCCGATCCAGGCCGCGGTCGAGTTCTCCTTCGTCCCGATGGAGATGGACCATCCCAACCCGTTCGGCGTGACCGTCGTCCTCATGGAGGAGGACGGCTACAAGGTGCGCCTGACCGAGGCGTGAACCGCGCCGCGCCGATCCAGCCGCGCAGGGGCGGGTCCGCGCGCCGTCACCGTCGCCGCCGTCATCGTCGCGGTGCCTGGCTCAACGATCCCGTCTACGAGGACCGATACCGCGCCGCGCCGATCAGCCGGCACGTGACGTCGTTCGTGGCGCTGCGGTCCGCCCGGCAGCCAGGGCACGTCCAGGGTGACCGGACGTTCGGTCACGGTCACGACGGTTGCCCCAGGGGGGTGGGCTCGGCCGGAGCGGGCGAGCCCACCGGGCTGACGCCCGGCACGCCGGCCGCGCCGCGGCCTGCGATGCGGCAGCCCAGGCAGCCGCGGTGACCGCGCCGGGCGGAGGTGTCACGGACACGCCAGTGCTGTTCCGTCACAGGGCGTGGTCCGGTGGCCTTTCCCCAGCCCGCCAGGTGGAGAAGCCAGGTGGTGAGGGCGGCCAGGACGACGACGGCACCGCCCAGCCAGAGCCCGGTGGCGGATCCGGCCGCGAGGGCCACCGCCGTCACCGCGCAACCGGTGACGGCTATGGTGGTCCCGGCCCAGCCCGCGACCGTGTGGCCCAGATCATGGTCTCCGTGCATGCCCACTTCTGCTCCTCGGGAAGGCGGGTCGGGTGAACGGTTCGGCGGACACCCGACGCGAACTATCTTAGCTCGCGAGATAAGTAACTTAGACACTAAGGGGATGCGTGGTGAAGGGCAAGCAGCGCCCGGCGGCGACGGCCGGCCAGGCGCTCTACGCGATGGACCGGATGATCGCGACCGCGCAGTTCGGCCAGCAGGACATCGCACGGCGGCTCGGCCTCAACGTCACCGATCTCACCTGCCTGGGCTTCGTCATCGAGGCCTCCACCGCGGGCCGGACACCGGCCGCGGGCGACCTCGCCGAGCTGGCCCGCCTGACCACCGGAGCGATGACGGGCGTCCTCAACCGGCTGGAGAAGGCCGGCTACATCCGCCGCCAGGCCGACCCCCAGGACCGGCGCCGGGTCCAAGTGGTCATGGAGGAATCCGCCCAGGAGCGCATCCTCCAGGTCTACGGCCCCTTCTACGAACGTCTCGGTGCCCTGTTCGCCGACTACACCCCGGACGAGATCGCCGTACTGGCGGACTGGCTCACCCGCGCCAAGGCCCTGCTCGGCGACTCCCTGGACGAGATCGGCCGGGAGCCGTCTTCGGAGTCGTCCCAGGAGTAGCCCCAGGAGCAGTCCTTCTTGCCCCCGGCCGCTGAGCGCCGGACCACGCCGACCGGACCACGATGACGCCCGAAACACCCGTGGGCGCTGTGGCCGCCATGGCCGCCGCGGTGGGGATCAGCGGGCGCGCGTGCGGCTCGACGCGGTCAGACGTCCGCGACCGTCGCGGTGACCGGGGTGCCGATCTCGACCGTGCGGCTGACCGTGCAGAGCCGCTCGTGGGAGGCGGTGACCGCCCTCGGGAGAATCGCTCGGGCCCGGTCGCCGGGCGCGCCGTCGGGGAAACGGACGGTGAAGGTGACCGTGAGGTCGGTCATCCGGTTGCCCAGCTCGTCACTGATCTTGTCGCCGGTCACCGTGACGGTGAACTCGGTGGGCTCCGCGTGGCGGGCGGTGGCGACATCGACATCGGCCGCGGTGCATCCCCCGATCGCGGCGAGCAGCAACTCGACCGGGGTGAAGCCGGTGCCGTCCTCGGGGCCGGAACCGGTACCGAGGCCGGTGCCGAAGCCGATCGTGCCGCCACGGACGTTCGTCGCGGTGAAGTGGCCGGTACGGGTCCGCTCGATGCTGACGGAACGCGGGCTGTCGTCGGTCATGCCGTCGACAGTAGTGCCGGGTGCCGTCGGCTCGCGCGAGGAGTGCCGACCCGCTGCTTCGCGGGGTTCGCGGGGTTGGTTGGAGCCTTCGTCCCGTCCTTCACCCGTCGTCCCGCGGTACGTCGTAGGACGTCTCGGGCCGGGCCACGCACAGCGCCCAGATGATCAGCGCGGAGAAGGCCATCATCACGACGGACCAGACCGGGTAGTACGGCAGGGACAGGAAGTTGGCGACGATGATGAGTCCGGCGATGACCACGCCGAGGACACGCGCCCAGAACGCCGCCTGGAACAGACCGAGGCTGACGACCACGGCGACCGCCCCCAGGACGAGGTGGATCCAGCCCCAGCCCGTGAGGTCGAACCGGAAGACGTAGCTCGGGGCCGAGACGAAGACGTCGTCCTCGGCGATCGCCATGACGCCCCGGAAGAGGTCGAGCAGTCCGGCGATCATGAGCATCACACCCGCGAAGACCGTCAGGCCCCCGGCCCATTGCTGCCTGGTCGAGCGTGTGTGTCCGTGCCCGGTGTGTGTCGCGGTCATCGTGCTCCCTCGTCTCCTGTCGCCGGGTCGTTCCGTGCCGTCCGGTGGATGGGGCGTCGGCTGGTGGGGCGTCGGCTCCTCATCGGTCCGAAGGGCCGTGGCCGCTCAGGACCAGCTCCTTCGCCCTGCGGAACTCCTCGTCCGTGATGTCCCCGCGGGCGCGGATCTCGGACAGCCTGGCGAGTTCGTCGACACTGCCGGACCGGGATGCTCCGGCCGCGGTCTCCCGGATGTAGGAGTCGAAGGCATCCTGCTGGGCGTGCGCCTGCTTCAGCTCCCGCGTGCCCATGTTCCTGCCACGGGCGATCACGTAGACGAGAACGCCCAGGAAGGGCAGCACGATGACGAACACCAGCCAGCCGGCCTTGGCCCAGCCGCTCAGTGTGTCGTCGCGGAAGATGTCCACGATGACCCGGAAGAGCAGGACGAACCACATGACCCACAGGAAGAACCAGAGCATGGTCCAGAAGATGCTCAGCAGCGGATAGTCGTACGCGAGGTACATCGGCTCGCTCATGTCTCTCTCCCTCCCGGGGCGTGTGCCCGGCAGTCGTTGCCGTCCTCAGCATGCGCACGGCCCGGACCGGGCGGCCTCACCCGAGGCGGGTGAGTGGAGGTGCCTCCGACGCGACCACCACGGTCGGGCACCGGACCGGCGACGCCCGGACCGGCGACGCGCGGACCGGCGACGCGCGGACCGGGCGAATCACGGACCGGCGCGCGACGGCCGTGCTCACAACGGTGCGGCGATGCCGCCCTGGTGCGCGGCGGCCGCCCTGCGCAGTGCGGCCCGCCACGCGAGGGCGACGCCGAGTTCGACCAGACCGAGCAGCACGAGCCACAGGCCGAGCAGCCGGGTCAGCGCACGGGCCGACTCGATCGGCAGCGCCAGCACCACGACACCCGCGGCGATGCCGAGCGCGGCGGCGGCGAGGACGACGCCGCGGTGCGGCAGGTCCCGGGTGGCGAGGGCCGTGTAGGCGGTCAGCATTCCGGACACCAGCCAGGCGACCCCGACGATCAGGGAGAGCGCGGCGATGGTCTGCATCGGATTCCGCAGACAGAGCACGCCGGCCAGGACGAACAGCAGGGCGAGAAGGAGCCCGGGAAGCCGTTCACCCTGTTCGCGCCGGGAGAAGGCCGCGACGAAGCGGAAGACCCCGATCACGAGCAGATACAGACCGATGAGAACGGCCAGGACATGCAGGCTCTCGTTCGGCCAGACCAGCACCAGGACGCCCGGCACCAGCGTCGCCACCGCCGAACCCAGAATCCAGGTCCACGCGCCGCCCAGTGCCGCCAGCAGCTCCGCGGGGTCGCCCCCCGCGGTGGGCGCCGGTCCGCCGGGCCGGTGTTCCGGCCCGGCGGACGGCGCCGAACCACGCGGTACGGTCATGGCTCCTCCTCGCACGATCGAGCAGGTCGCCGCCGGACCGCCGGCAGGCGGGCGCGCGGCAACCTCACCGGGCCAGCGTGCCCCGCGGCGGCGGCCACCGGATCACCCGCGGCGGGTGATCCCTTCCGGCCGCCATGGCGATGAGGTGGGGGCTGGACGGGCCGGCCGCCCGGCTCCCGGCGAACCGAACGACGGGACACGCGATGAGCGATCCAGCGGATTCCCGGGCCGACCGCGTCCGGCCGCGGAGGGGCCCGTACCGGCGGGGCCCGTACCGGCGGGGCCCGTACCGGCGGGGCCCGTACCGGCGGGACCGACCGAGGCCCGGCACCCGGTGGACGAAGGCCGTGGTGGTGGCCCGGGCCTTCCTGATCGCGGCCGGACTCGTCACCGCCTACTACCTGCTGCCCCTGGACGGGTACAGCGCCCGCGGCACCTCGGTGCTGCTGCTGTCCGGTCTGCTGGCGGTGGTCCTGGTCTTCGTCTGGGAACTGCGGACCATCATCCGCTCGCCCCACCCCCGGCTGAAGGCCGTCGAGGCCCTGGCCGCCACGCTGGTGCTGTTCCTGGTGCTCTTCGCCAGCGCCTACTACCTGCTGGACCGCTCCGCCCCGGGCTCCTTCACCGAGCCGCTGTCCAGGACGGACGCCCTGTACTTCACGCTGACCACGTTCAGCACCGTCGGTTTCGGCGACATCGCCGCCCGCTCCGAGACGGGCCGGGTGATGACGATGCTGCAGATGGCGGGAGGACTGGTCCTGGTGGGCTTCGCCGCGCGCGTGCTGGCGAGCGCCGTCCAGGCGGGGCTGCGGCACAGGGGGCCTGTCGGGCACGAGACCGGGGACACCAAGGACGCCGGGGACGCCCAGGACGCCGGGGGCACCGCGGATTCCGAAGCCGAGCCGGAGAAAGAGGCGTAGGCGTGGGCGATCCGTCGACGAGGCCGGGAACGAGCGCGCCGCGCCGGAGACCAGGGCGTCCGGGCACCGGACCGGCCGCGAAGGGCCACAGCCCTGCCGCCGGCGTTCACTCGGGCAGCTGACGCATCTCCAGGACGCGCAGTCCCAGCGACTGACAGCGCGCCAGCAGACCGTACAGATGGGCCTCGTCGAGGACGGGCCCGAACAGGACGGTCTGACCGGACATCACCACGTGCTCCATGTCCGGGAAGGCCTGGGCCAGCGTCTCCGACATATGTCCGTCGACACGGATCTCGTAGCGCATCAGCTGCTCTCCCGCGGGCGGCCCGGGGCGGACGGACGACGCCCTACCCGTGATCCTCCGCCTCGGCGCGCGGGCCGCCCTCACCCTCAGCAGGTGACCCGACGCCCGTCCGCCGGCCCCGAGGGTCACAGCAGTCGCAGTTCGCGCGCACGGCGCACCGCTTCGTTGCGCCGGTTCACCGCGAGTTTCCGGTAGACGCTCTTGAGGTGGGTCTTCACCGTGTTCACGGACACGTAGAGGTCGGCCGCGATCTCCTCTGTGGACATCATCTCGGCCAGCCGCCGGAGAACGTCGAGTTCGCGTCCGCTCAGTTCCTCGACGACGAGCGCCGGAGGCAGGGACGGAAGCCGGGACGGATCGCCGCCGTGGGTCGGACCGGTCTGGAGCCAGCCCTCGGCCAGTGCCTGGAGCGGCGCCTCGCCCAGCGCTCGCCCGATCCAGGGTCCGGCGTCGAGAAAGGGACGCCGCAGCCGCTCGCGGCGGGCCTCGACGAGCGCCCGGGCGACGAGCCCGCGGGCGGTCACGGGGTCCCCCGCCTCTTCCGCGGCCTGGGCCCGTACCAGCGTGGCCCGCACGGTCAGGGCGGGACCGGTCCGGCCCGTCCGTTCCTCCAGGTGAAGACGGTCGAGGATCCCGATCGCCTCGCGGCGGTGGCCCGCCGCGAGCTGGACGCGCGCGGCCTGCACCGCGCAGGCCGTCTGGCCGTCCGGTACCCGGCGCAGCGCCTCGGCGGCTCTCTCCGTACGTCCCTCGGTCAGGTGAACGGCGGCGGCGACCAGCGCCGCGTGGCCCTCCGCCCAGGGTGAGACCACGGCGGCGGGGATCGTGGCGGACGCTGCCGTCAGCGCGGCTCCCGCCCTGCCGCGGGCCAGTAGCAGACCGGCCGCCGCGAGGGACCGGCCCGCAGCCGTCACCGGGTCCCGGGGCCCGCGCCCGGCGTCGGCCGTCTCGTCGAGGAGTGCCTGGGCCCGGTCCAGTTCGTCGCGGTCGACGGCCACGGCCGCCAGCACCAGCCGCCCGAGGGCGGAGCCCGACGACCGGTGCGGACCGCGGCGCTCCGTCCCGGTCGTGGCCGCCAGGGCCCTGCTCTCCGCCCGGCCGAGCCAGCCGTCCAGATAGTCCATGAGTGCCAGGTGCGCCAGGGACTCCTCCCGGGGCAGCCCGGCCGAGGCCGGACCGCACGGGTCGGCGACCGTGGACAGGACGGCGCGCGCCTCCTCGAAGCGTCCCGCCCACAGAAGCGTCGAACCCAGATGCGTCAGGAGCAGGGCGGAGAGCTCGGGATGCCGCTCCAGGAGGTGGGCGGGGACCGCCTGCCGCAGTTCCTCGGCGGCCACCGCCGCCGTCCGCGCGTGCGCGGGGGAACCGGCCAGCCGGGCCGCCAGCGCCTCGAGCAGAGCGCAGCTGAGCCGGGCCGGGCCGAGGCCCGGCCCGTTCGCGGCCGGACCCTTCTGGGCCGCGCCCTCCGCTGCCAGGCCCTCCTGGGCGTGACGCAGGTGGGCCAGGCCTCGGTCGAGGTCGTGGCGGGAGAGGTCGCGGGCCGCCCGTACGAGATCGGTCGCGGGGCCCGTGGCCTCGGGCCCCATACGGGAGAACAGCTCGGTCAGGTCCTCGGAGCGCAGGCCGGTGAAGAGCTGCCCGATGGCCAGGTCGTCGACCAGGGCGGCGGCGGTGAACTCCCAGTCGCCCGCCGCGGCCCCGTGCGCGAGTGTCTCCGGGAGCGATCCGGACCGCCGCAGCCAGCGCGCGGCGCGCCGGTGGAGTTCGGGTTCGAGTCCGGGAGAGCGGACCCTGAGATGGGCGCGGAGGATCTCCCCGAACAACGGGTGGAGGCGGTACCAGGAGTGTCCGAGGCTCTCGACGAACGCGTTCTCGCGGTGCAGCCCGGCGAGGATGGGCTCGGCGTCGGCGCGCTCCGTCAGCGCGTTCGCCAGTTCCGGGCAGAAGCGCTCCAGGACGCTGACGCGCAGCAGGAGGTCCTGGGTCTCGGCCGTGCGCCGCTTCAGCACCTCGGCCAGGAGGTAGTCGGCGACCGTGCTCTGCCCTGCCTCGAACTCCTTGAGGTAGGTCTCCGGATCGGGGGCCTCCCGCGCGGCCAGGGCGCACAGGCGCAGGCCCGCGGCCCAGCCCCGGGTGCGGTCCACGAGTGCGCGTACGGCGGCCGCGGGCAGGTGCAGACCGTGCGTGTCGAGGAGGGCGGACGCCTCCTCGGGGGTGAAGGCCAGCTCGGCGTCGCGTATCTCGGTCAGGTCCCCGGCGGCGCGATGGCGGTGCAGCGGCAGCAGCGGTTCGGTGCGGGTGACGAGGACCAGGCGCAGGCCCGGCCCGGCGTGGCGGAGCACGAACTCCAACTGCTCGGCGATCTCGGGGGCGGTCACCCGGTCGTACTCGTCGAGCACGAGGACGGCGGGCCGGTCGCGGCCGCTCAGTTCGGCGGCGAGGCGGGCCGGCAGTTCGTGGTCGACCCCGCTCGCGTCCGTGGGGCGGGGGATCTCGCGGGGCACCGGCACTCCGGAGGCCTCCAGGGCCTGGAGGAGGTACGCCCAGAACATCCCGGGGCCCTGACCCGCCGCGTCGGTGGTGAGCCAGGTGACCGGCTGCCCGAGGCCGGCGGCCCAGTCGGCGACCAGCAGGGTCTTGCCGGCCCCGGCCGCTCCGTTGACCATCGTCAGGGGTGTCAGGAGCGCCTCGTCGAGGTGCGCGGTGAGACGGTCCCGGCGCAGGAAGGTGGCGGATCTGGTGGGCAGGGCGAACCGCGTACGCAGAAAGGGGTCGCCCAGCGGATCGACATGCGCCGGGGCCGGGCCCGTACCGTTCTCGTCGAGGGCAGCCACGGCGCTCACCACCGTTTCCGTCAGGTCATGGGCAGCGTTCCCTCCCTCACGATCCGACCCGTGCAACCCTCTCGCAACCTGCCGGATGGTGGGATGCACGGTGGCCTGCCCCGCTCTCCGCCACGGCCGGCTCCCGCCCCTGTCACCGTTCGTCCCCGACCCGACGGAGAACCCCGATGGACGTCGTCCCGCGCGTAACGCTCACTCCGGCGGCCGCCGACCTGGTGCGGCGGTTGCGGGCGGTGCACGGCCCGCTGATGTTCCACCAGTCCGGCGGCTGCTGCGACGGCAGTGCGCCCATGTGCTTCCCGGCGGGCGAGTTCCGCACCGGCGGCTCCGACATCCTGCTCGCGGAGCTGGAGGTGGAGGGGGTCGACGAACCGGTGACGTTCTGGATGTCGAAGAGCCAGTACGAGCTGTGGAGTCACACGCGGCTCACCGTCGACGTCGTCCCGGGCCGGGGCAGCGGCTTCTCGCTGGAAGCACCCGAAGGGGTGCGCTTCCTCATCCGCTCCCGCGTCGTCGGCTGACAGCCACCGCCCTTCGCCGCACCCTTCGGTGGGACGCGAGGCGGGCGCGCGAACCGGCCCCGCGGCCGCCGGGAACGGCAACCGTGCGCGCCCTCGACCACCGCGGCGACGGCGCCGGACGCCTGATGTCTCACGGCAGCGGGGTCTTCACCCGCACCTGGAATCAGGGATGCAGACTGCTCACGATGTCCGCCGTGGCCGTGAGCCCGTTCTGGATCGTCGGCGCCATGCTGCTGCCCGACAGGAAGAAGCCGAGCAGAACGCACACCACCGCGTGCGAGGGCTTCAGCGCGCCGTTGCGCAGGAACACCACCGCGAGGATCAGCAGCAGTACCACCACAGAGATGGAAATGGCCATCGTCAACCTCCTCCGCCACGTCGACACCGCGGCTTCCGGCGCAAGTGTCGCGTAGCGGAGGGTTCGTCCGGGCGGCTGACGTGTCCTCCGAACGTGTGGTGTCTATGCCCGCTCGTGCGGCTGTTCGCGTGTCCGTTCGTGCGTGTCGAGGAACGTCTCGAGTCCGGCGAGGTCGTCGGTGTTGAAGTAGTCGACGCCTGCGGCCAGCAGTTCGCCCCACAGCGCGTCCCGGGCCGGTCCCGCGAGGTCGGGTGTGGCCCAGAACCGAACCTTCTGCCGGCGCGCGTGCGCCGCCGCGATGATCTCGCGCAGCTTCGCACGCTCCGCCTCGGGGAACGGACCGTCCCCGAGCCAGGTGAAGTTGAGTGTCCAGTTGTCGCTGATGAGCGGGACGAAGGACGCGGTCGCCGCGCTGCCGAGGTCGGTGAGCCGGCCGTCGTAGAAGGCACGCCGCAGGCTCTGCGCCTCCATCGGGGTGCGGGCGGCGCGGTCGCCTGAGATGACGGCCGTGACCGGACCGGGGTGCACCCGGCCGTGCGCGTAGGTCGTGAACAGGTGCGGGTAGCGGCGCAGATGACGGTCGAGTTCGAGGTAGGTCGAGGAGCCCTCGGTCTTGATGTCGATCAGGAGTTGCAGCGGCCTGCGGTAACCCCGGTACACGGAGCCGTGGTTGGCCCTGACCCGGGAGACGAGCGGGTCGAGGTAGAGCGCTTCGAGTGTGCGGGTCGGGTCGAGATCGACCGGGTCGTGGGCGACGAGGAGCTGGCTGCCGACGAGGTAGATGTCGGCCTCGACGCTCCCGAACCGGTGGGCGAGGGCGTCGAACAGGGGTCGCGAGTGGTCGTAGTCGTTGTGGGCGTGGGCGCGCCACAGCGGGCGCCCGCCGTGCCCCTGCTCGTCGGCTCGGGCGTGCACGGCGGGCAGTGCGACGGCGCCCGCGAGGGCGGCGCCGAGGGTGGTGAGGGCTCTGCGACGGGTGGTGTGGGCCATGCTCTGCCTCCCTGGAAGTGCCGTACCGGATACCGGCGAGTATGAGGCGCGCGAAAGCCCAAGGTGCGGTGCCACGTGGGGAGTTGGCCGGACTGCCGTCATGGGTTCACTTCTTCGCGGCGGCACACACCGAGAAGCCCGCCCCCGGTGGGACGGGCTTCACATGAACCGGGCGGTCAGGGCGCCTGGAGGTCGACCAGCCGCGCCAGAGCCTCGCGGTGCGCGCCCGCCGTACCGTAGGCGATCGAGTCCGCCTTGGCGCGCTTCAGGTACAGGTGGACCGGGTGCTCCCAGGTCATGCCGATGCCTCCGTGCAGCTGGAGTGCCTCCTCGGCGGCGTGGACGGCGACCGGGGCCGCGTACGCCTGGGCGACGGCGACCGCCACGGCGGTGTCCGAGCTGTCTGCCGCGAGCGCGTCGGCGGCGTTGCGGGCGGCGGCCCGGGTGTTGACGACCTCGAGCCACAGCTGCGCGAGCCGGTGCTTGAGCGCCTGGAAGCCACCGACGGGCCGGTTGAACTGCTTGCGCTCCTTGAGGTGGCGGACCGTCTCCGTCAGGCACCAGTCGGCGAGGCCGAGCTGCTCCGAGGCGAGCAGTCCGGCACCGGCCGTGAGGGCCCGGCGTACGGCGGGTCCGGCGTCGCCCAGCCGGCGGCCCCGCACCCCGTCGAGGGTGACCGTGGCGAGCGGCCGGGTGAGGTCGAGAGAGATCTGCGGTACGACCGTGACGGCGCTCGCGTCCACCGCGTACAGGCCGCCGTCCGCCGCCGGGACCAGCAGCACGCCGGCCGCCACCGCGTCCGCGATCCCGGTCAACTCGCCGTACAGCAGGCCGCCTTCGTCACGTACGGTCCGGTGGGCACCGTCCGGAGCCGCGGAGAGGGCGACGGCGAGCGCGCCGACGGTCCGTCCGGAGGCCAGTTCCGTCAGCAGGGCGTCGGCGTCCTCCCCCGGGCAGGCCAGCAGCGCCTCGGTCGCCACGACGGCGCTCGTGAGATAGGGCACGGGAGCGACGGCTCGGCCCAGCTCCTCGAGGACCACGGCGACTTCACGGTGGGTGGCGCCCTGGCCGCCCTGTGCCTCGGGCACCAGCAGACCCGCCAGGCCCATCCCGTCCGAGAGCGCCTTCCACAGCGCGGGGTCGTGGGGCGTGTCCGACTCGGTGCGGGCGATGACACGGCCGGCGTCGCAGTGGTCGGCGAGGAGGTCGCGCACGGCGGCGCGCAGCGCCTCTTCCTCCTCCGAGTACAGCAGATCGGGTTGCGTGCCCTGCGTTGTCATCGGGCGAGGTCCTTCCACGCGACGTCCTTGTCGGTGCGCGGCTCGGACGGCAGTCCCAGCACGCGTTCGGCGACGATGTTCAGCAGGACCTCGCTGGTCCCGCCCTCGATGCTGTTGCCCTTGGAGCGGAGGTAGCGGTAGCCCGCGTCGCGGCCGGTGAAGTCGACCAGCTCGGGGCGGCGCATCGTCCAGTCCCCGTACAACAGGCCTTCCTCACCGAGGAGTTCGACCTCCAGACCGCTGATCTCCTGGTTGAGCCGGGCGAAGCCGAGCTTCAGGCCGGAGCCCTCGGGGCCGGGCTGCCCCGCGACGAGCTGCTGGCGCAGCCGCTCGCCGGCGAGCCGGCCTGCCTCGGCCTCGACCCACAGCTTCAGCAGCCGCTGGTGCAGGTCGTGCGTGCGTAGTTCGGGCCGCTCGCGCCAGGTCTTCGCGACCGGGCCGATCATGCCGCCCTCGCGCGGGATGCGCATGCCGCCGATGGACACGCGCTCGTTCATGAGCGTGGTCTGCGCGACCCGCCAGCCGTCACCGACCTCGCCGAGGCGGTGGCTGTCGGGGATGCGTACGCCGGTGAGGAAGACCTCGTTGAACTCGGCCTCGCCGGTGATCTGGCGCAGCGGCCGTACCTCGACGCCCGGGTCGGTCATGTCGCAGACGAAGTAGGTGATGCCGCGGTGCTTGGGGACGTCCGGGTCGGTGCGGGCGATGAGAATGGCCCAGCGGGCGAGATGGGCGCTGGACGTCCAGACCTTCTGGCCGTCGACCACCCAGTCGTCGCCCTCCCTGACCGCGCGCGTACCGATCGCGGCCAGGTCCGATCCGGCGCCGGGCTCGCTGAAGAGCTGGCACCAGACCTCCTCGCCGACCCACAGGGGCCGCAGGAAGCGCTCCTTCTGTTCCCGGGTGCCGAAGCCGAGGATCGTCGGCGCGGCCATGCCGAGGCCGATGCCGATGCGCCGGGGGTCGTTGTCGGGTGCGCCCGCGGCCTCCAGTTCGGCGTCCACGACGGCTTGGAGGGTGCGCGGGGCGCCGAGGCCGCCGAGGCCCTCGGGGTAGTGCACCCAGGCGAGTCCGGCGTCGAAGCGGGCCTCCAGGAAGGCGGTCCGCCCGGTCTCCAGGGGCGGGTGGGCGGCCAGCAACTCCCTGGTGCGGCGGCGCAGTTCGGTGGCGTCGGGCGCACCGCCCCGGTGTGCGGCGTCGGTCATGCCGAGGCTCCGTTCTCGAGCGAGGGCAGCACGGCGACCCGGCCCGTGGTGACACCGTCGGCGACGCGCTGCACGGCCGCTGCGGCACCGGCCAGCGGCACACGCTCGCTGACCAGCGGCTTGATCGAACCCCGCGCGGCGAGTTCGGTGAGCTGCTCGTGGCAGTGCTGTATCAGCTTGGGGTTCTTGGTGCCGTACAGGCCCCAGTGCAGACCGAGGATCGAGTAGTTCTTCACGAGTGCGTGGTTCAGCGCCGGGCTGGGGATGGACCCGCTGGCGAAGCCGACGACGACGATCCTGCCCTCGAAGGCGACGACCTTGGTGGACTGGGTGTAGGCCTCGCCGCCGACCGGGTCGTAGATCACGTCGGCGCCCCGGCCGCCGGTGGCCTCCTTCACGGCGGCGATGACGTCCTGGCCGCGCCGGTCGACGACCACGTCGCAGCCCAGTTCCCGGGCGACGGCGACCTTGTCGGCTCCGCCGACGACTCCGATGACGGTGGCCCCGGCCGCCTTGCCGAGCTGTACGGCGGCACTGCCGACGCCGCCCGCGGCCGCGTGCACGAGCAGCGTCTCGCCCGCTTCGAGGCGGGCCCGCCGGTGCAGACCGAACCATCCTGTCTGGTACCCGATGTGCAGGGCGGCCGCCTCCGCGTCGTCCAGGGCGTCGGGGGCGGGCAGCAGGGCGGCGGCGTCCGCGACGGCGTACTCGGCGAATCCGCCGTGCGGCAGTGCGGGGTTCGCGAGCACGCGGCGCCCGTCCTCGGTCTCGCCGCAGATCTCGACACCGGGTGTGAACGGCAGCGGCGGCCTGACCTGGTAGTGCCCGCGGCACATCAGCGCGTCCGGGAAGTTTATGTTCGCCGCGCGCACCTTGAGCAGGACCTGTCCGTCACCGGGGACCGGCCGCTCCACGTCCTGGAGCCGCATCACCTCGCCCGGTTCGCCGAGCTGGTGCACTTGCCATGCCTGCATGCGGGGCCTCCACGGGACTGCTTCGTCTGACCGGGGTCGCTCGCATACTAAGCGGTCGCTTGCCGATCAGGGAACCGTCTCGTCCGTCACGCGCGCGAACGGGCCGTGTCACTGGCGGGTCGGCCGGGCCCGTACGTGCATCCGCTCCCCCTGCGGCCCGAACAGGCTCAGGAACTCCACCGGCCCCTCCCCCGTCGACCCGAACCAGTGCGGAACACGCGTGTCGAACTCGGCGGCCTCTCCGGCCCCCAGCACCACGTCGTGCCCGGCCAGCACGAGCCGCAGCCGCCCGGAGAGCACGTACAGCCACTCGTAGCCCTCGTGGGTCCGCGGGTCCGGGTCGAGCTCGCGCTGCGGTTCGAGCACCTTGTAGGCCTGCAGTCCGCCGGGCTGCCGCGTCAGGGGCCAGTGCGTGCGGCCGTTGCGGACGATCGGTTCGGAGCGGACGCGCGGGTCGCCGACCTGCGGCGCGCCGACCAGTTCGTCGAGCGCCACCTGGTGGGCGCGGGCGATCGGCAGCAGCAGCTCCAGACTGGGCTTGCGCAGCCCGGACTCCAGTCGGGAGAGGGTACTGACGGAGATCCCGGTCGCCTCCGACAGCCCGGCCAGCGTGGCACCGCGCTCCTTCCTGATCCGGCGCAGCCGGGGTCCGACGTCGGCGAGGACTTCATCCGTGGTCATACGGGTATTGCAGTTTCGGCAAAGCCGTTTGTCAATCCGCGGGCGGCCGGGCGACGGTCTCCTCGGAGGTGGTCACCATGACCGACACATACGAGGCCGTCGTGGTCGGAGGGGGCGCGGCCGGGCTGTCCGCGGCCCTGGTACTGGGACGGGCACGGCGCCGGACGCTCGTCGTCGACGCGGGCGAGCCCCGCAACGCGCCCGCCGCGCACCTGCAGGGCTATCTGACCCGGGACGGCGTGCCGCCCGCCGAGTTCCTCGCCCTGGGACGCGAGGAGATCGCGCGCTACGGGGTCGAACTGGTCCGGGACCGGGCCGTCGACGTGATCCGGACCGGCTCCGGGGAGTTCCGGGTGACGCTCGCGTCCGGGCGGACGGCGTCCGCGCGACGGCTGGTCCTCGCCACCGGGCTGGCCGACGAGCTGCCGACGGTGCCGGGTGTCGCCGAGCGCTTCGGGCGGGACGTGCTGCACTGCCCGTACTGCCACGGCTGGGAGGTCCGCGACGAGGCCTTCGGAGTGCTGGCCAGTACGCCGATGGGTGTCCACCAGGCGCTGATGGTCTCCCAGTGGTCGAAGGACGTCACCCTCTTCCTCCACCAGGTCGCCGAGGAGGAGGTGTCGCGCGACGACCGGCGCCGGCTCGCCGCCGCCGGGGTCACCGTGGTGCCGGGTGAGGTCGCCGCGCTCGTCGTCGAGGAGGACCGGCTCACCGGGATCCGGCTCACGGACGGCTCGGCGCACGCCCGTTCGGTGCTGTTCGTGGCTCCACGCGCCGTCCCCCGCAACGGCCTCTTCGAGCGCCTGGGAGCCGAACTGCGCGAGACCCCGTTCGGCACGTATCCCGTGGTCGACGAGACCGGGCTGACGAGCGTGCCCGGTGTCTGGGCGGCGGGCAACGCGGCCGGCTTCGCGGAGCAGGTGGTGAACGCCGCGAGCGCCGGGTACCGGGCGGCCGCCACCCTCAACGGAGAGCTGCTCCTCGCCGACCTCGACGCCGTCTCGCGACGGGACTGAACGCCGGGGTGTGGACCGGCCGTCCGCGTTGCACCATGGCTGCATGCTGCTGAGCCGGCTCGCCCATGTGTCCCAGGAGGTCGCCGCCACGTCGGCGCGGACCCGGAAGATCGCTCTGCTCGCCGAGCTGTTCCGGGACGCCGACGCGGACGACGTGCCGATCGTGATCCCTTATCTCGCGGGGCGCCTCCCGCAGGGGCGGCTCGGCATCGGCTGGAAGCTGCTGAGCCGTCCGGTCCCGCCCGCCGCCGAGGCCACGCTCACCGTGCGGGACGTGGACGCCCGGCTGACGGAGATCGGCGCGGTCACGGGCACCGGCTCGCAGGCCGCGCGCGGACGTCTGGTGGACGCGTTGCGGGCGGCGGCCACCGAGAGCGAGCAGCGCTTCCTGCTCGGGCTGCTCACCGGCGAGGTACGGCAGGGCGCGCTGGACGCGGTCGCGGTGGAGGGGCTCGCCGGGGCGACCGGCGCGAGCGCCGCCGACGTACGACGGGCGGTGATGCTCGCCGGGTCGCTGCGGACGGTGGCGCGGGCACTGCTCGCAGAGGGCCCCGGGGCGCTGGACGCGTTCCGGCTCACCGTCGGCCGTCCGGTGCTGCCGATGCTCGCGCACAGCGCCCCGTCCGTGTCCGAGGCAGTCGGCAAGCTGGGAGTGTGTGCCGTCGAGGAGAAGCTCGACGGCATCCGCGTACAGCTCCACCGCGACGGCGACGAGGTACGGATCTACACCCGCACACTCGACGACATCACCGACCGGCTGCCCGAACTCACCTCAGCCGCGATGGAGTTGGAGGACAGCCGGTTCATCCTGGACGGCGAGGTCATCGCGCTGGACGAAGACGGGCGACCGCGTTCCTTCCAGGAGACCGCCGGGCGCGTGGGCTCACGGGTGGATGTGGCCACGGCCGCGCGGAGCGTACCCGTCTCACCCGTCTTCTTCGACGCCCTCTCCGCGGACGGACAGGATCTGCTGGACCTGCCCTTCGCGGAACGGCACGCGGAGCTCGCGCGCCTGGTGCCCGAGCCGATGCGGGTGCGGCGCGCGCTCGTCGAGGGTCCCGCGGACCTCGCCGCGGCGGAGGAGTTCCTCGCCGCCACCCTGCGCCGCGGCCACGAGGGAGTCGTCGTCAAGGCGCTGGACGCCACCTACAGCGCGGGGCGACGGGGCGCCTCCTGGCTGAAGGTCAAGCCCGTGCACACCCTCGACCTGGTGGTCCTGGCCGCCGAGTGGGGCCATGGGCGGCGCACCGGAAAGCTCTCCAACCTGCACCTCGGCGCGCGTGGCGGGGACGGGTCGTTCGTGATGCTCGGCAAGACCTTCAAGGGCATGACGGACGCGATGCTGGCCTGGCAGACCGGGAGGCTCCAGGAGCTGGCCGTGGGCGACGACGGCCATGTCGTGACCGTACGCCCCGAACTCGTCGTCGAGATCGCGTACGACGGCCTGCAGAGGTCGACCCGGTACCCGGCCGGTGTCACCCTCCGCTTCGCCCGTGTGGTGCGCTATCGCGAGGACAAGACCCCCGCCGGGGCGGATACCGTCGCGGCCCTGCTCGCCGCACATCCCGAGGTGGCCCCGTGACGGGGAGGCGCAGCGCGGGACTGCTGCTGTACCGACGCGCCGAGTGCGGCCTGGAGGTACTGCTCGGCCACATGGGCGGCCCGTTCTTCGCCCGCCGCGACGCCGGGGCGTGGACCGTGCCCAAGGGCGAGTACGGGCCCGACGAGACCGCCTGGGACGCCGCGCGCCGCGAGTTCCGGGAGGAACTGGGACTGCCCCCGCCCGACGGGCAGGCGGTGCCGCTCGGCGAGGTCCGGCAGACGGGCGGCAAGGTCGTCACGGCCTGGGCGATCGAGGCGGACCTCGACCCGGCGGCCGTGGTCCCGGGCACCTTCGAGAGGGAGTGGCCGCCGAAGTCGGGGCGCCGCCAGGAGTTCCCCGAGCTGGACCGGGTGGAGTGGTTCGGCCTGGACCGGGCGCGGGCGGTCATGGTCGCGGCGCAGGCGGCGTTTGTGGACCGGCTGGCGGAGCACGAGGACTGGGCGGCCCCTCTTCGCGTTGCGCCGCGTCCCGGCGCGCGGGAGGGTCGGGGAACAGCCCGCTTCAGGAGGTCGGCCATGCCCATCGCGACGGTGAACCCGGCGAACGGCGAGACACTCAGGACGTACGAGGCGCTCGGCGCCGAGGAGATCGAGCGCAGACTCGCGACGGCCGAGACCACGTTCCACACCTATCGCACCACGTCCTTCGCCGAACGGGCCCGGCTGATGCACCGGGCCGCCGACCTCCTGGACGCGGACCAGGACGCCATCGGCCGGGTGATGACCACGGAGATGGGCAAGCCGGTCAAGCAGGCCCGCGCGGAGGCGGCCAAGTGCGCGAAGTCGATGCGCTGGTACGCCGACCACGCGGCGGGACTGCTCGCCGACGAACTGCCCGCCGACGCCGACGTGAAGGACTCCGGCGCGGCCCGCGTGCTGGTGCGCTACCGGCCGCTGGGCCCGGTGCTGGCCGTCATGCCGTGGAACTTCCCGCTCTGGCAGGTGATCCGGTTCGCCGCGCCCGCGCTGATGGCGGGCAACGTCGGCCTGCTCAAACACGCCTCGAACGTGCCGCAGACCGCCCTCTACCTGGAGGACCTGTTCCGCCGGGCGGGCTTCCCCGGGGGCTGTTTCCAGACGCTGCTGATCGGCTCGGGCGCCGTCGAGGACATCCTGCGCGACCCACGGGTCAGGGCGGCGACGCTCACCGGGAGTGAACCCGCCGGGCGCGCCGTGGCGTCGGTGGCCGGGGACGAGATCAAGAAGACGGTCATGGAGCTCGGCGGCAGCGACCCGTATGTCGTGATGCCGTCCGCCGACGTCGACCGGGCGGCACGGACCGCCGTGACCGCCCGGGTGCAGAACAACGGGCAGTCGTGCATCGCCGCCAAGCGGTTCATCGTCCACACGGACGTGTTCGACGCCTTCGCCGAGCGCTTCACGGCGGGCATGGAGGCCCTGAAGGTCGGCGACCCGCTGGACGAGGACACGGACGTCGGTCCGCTCTCCAGCGAGCAGGGCCGCCGGGATCTGGAGGAACTCGTCGACGACGCGGTGGAGAACGGCGCGAGCGTCCTGTGCGGCGGTGAACGCCCCGAGGGGTTCGCCGAGCGCGGCTGGTACTACGCGCCGACCGTCCTCGCGGACATCACCCCCGAGATGCGTGTCCACCAGGAGGAGACCTTCGGTCCCGTCGCCACGCTGTACCGCGCCACCGGCCTGGACGACGCGGTGGCCCTCGCCAACGACACGCCGTTCGGGCTGAGTTCGAACGTCTGGACACGTGACGAGAGCGAGATCGACCGGTTCGTACGGGATCTGGAGGCGGGGGCCGTGTACGTCAACGGGATGACGGCCTCTCACGCGGCGTTCCCGTTCGGCGGGGTCAAGCGGTCCGGCTACGGCCGTGAACTGGCGGAGCACGGGATCCGCGAGTTCTGCAACATCACCACGGTATGGCACGGAGCGTGAGCGTTCCGCGGCTACGATCCCTGTGTGAACCGCGAAGTTACCCTGCCTCTGATCGTCGACGACCGCGGCTCGTTGCAGGTGGCGGCCGCCGACGTCAGCAAACTGCTGCGCACGCTGGGCGGCCGGTGGCTGCATCTGGTGGAGGCCGGCGAGGGCGGGCTCGACGAGGACACGGTGGCGGCGCTGACCATCGAACTCGCCAAGCTCGCCGACCGGATCGATGTGGCCTGCATCGCCCACAGCAGTGGGGGCACCTCCGGCTAGGGCCGGCCGGTGCGGGGAGCAGCGGGTGCCGGGGGCTTCGAGGACGGGTCCGCCGTGGCCGCGTGCGCGGTTCCCCACGCCCCTGAGAGTCCAGCCGGCCCCGCGTCCCGCGTCTCGGAAGGCCGGCGCTCGTGGCCGCGCCCCCGTCGCGCCCGGCCCGGTGGGGCCGTCTCACGGAACGCGCTGGTCCTGCTCCCACAGGGCGTGCCAGAAGGCGGTCTCGTAGGTCTGGAGCAGACGGCCGTGGCGGTGCGCCCGGTCCTCGTCGATCCGGTCGGCCGCCAGTCCCTCCTGCACGGCGGCCAGCCCCCGCTGCCGCAGTTCCGGCGCGGGCTCGGCGAAGTGGTCGAAAAAGCCGCAGGCCTCGTCGTCGAAGCCGTAGTGGCGGCGCAGGGCCTCGGCGATCGTCGCGCAATAGCTGCTCCAGGCCGCGAAGTTGGCGGTCAGGGCGAGGACCACGTCGGCGGGTGAACCGTTCATGGCGAGCCAGGCGACGTACGCAGGATAGCTCTGACAGCCCGCGAGGGGCTCGTACGCCGCCCCGCACGCCTCGTCCGCCCCGCAGGCGTCGGCGTAGGCGGCCAGCCGCTCCAGGGCGAGGGCCTCACCCTCGGCGAGCGCGGTGAAGAAGGCCGCGCCGTCGGGGCCGGTGTCCGGCCGTTCGGCCAGATGCAGGAACGCCCGGCGGTCCGCGGGAATCACATGGCCCTGTTCCAGGGCGAGGGCGGTGAGTGTGGAGCGCTGCGCCGCGCCGCGGGCGATCAGCGGCAGCAGCCGGTTGGCATGGGGGTCCGGGGCGAGTTTCCCGGCCGTGCGTTCCAGTAGCTCCCTGGCCGTGCGCGCCATGACGTACTCCTTCGATTCGCCTGTCCGGGGGACCTTCCACCAGCATCCCACTTCGTCCCGAAATTCCCCGCAATGGAGTAGTCCGACGCGATATCCCCACGCTTCCGGGTGATCGTGGGTGGACCACCCTTCGCAACGTGGGTGATCCATCCTTCCGCCGGGGGACGCGAGTTCCCCGGAAGGCGAAAGAAGGCGCGCTCAATGGCGACTTTGTGCAAACCCTCGGTCTCCGTCCCGGAACACGTGATCACGATGGAGGAGACGCTGGAACTGGCGAGCTCCCGCCACCCGGACCACCCCCAACTGCCGCTGGCACTGCGACTGATCGAGAACACCGGTGTCAAGACCCGGCACATCGTGCAGCCCATCGAAGAGACGCTCAAGCACCCCGGCTTCGAGGACCGCAACAAGGTCTACGAGAGCGAGGCGAAGGCCCGCGTCCCCGCGGTCGTACAGCGTGCGCTGGACGACGCCGAACTCCTCACCACCGACATCGACATGATCATCTACGTGTCGTGCACCGGGTTCATGATGCCCTCGCTCACGGCCTGGCTGATCAACTCGATGGACTTCAGCAGCGACACCCGGCAGATGCCCATAGCCCAGCTGGGCTGTGCCGCCGGCGGCGCCGCGATCAACCGGGCGCACGACTTCTGCACCGCCTACCCCGAGGGCAACGCCCTCATCGTGGCCTGCGAGTTCTGCTCGCTCTGCTACCAGCCGACCGACCTCGGCGTCGGCTCCCTGCTGTCCAACGGACTGTTCGGCGACGGCATCGCCGCGGCCGTCGTCCGGGGCCGCGGCGGCACCGGGATCAAGCTCGAACGCAACGGCTCGTACCTGATCCCCAAGACCGAAGAGTGGATCATGTACGACGTCCGGGCCACCGGATTCCACTTCCTGCTGGACAAGCGGGTGCCGGGAACGATGGAGCCGCTCGCTCCCGCCCTCCACTCGCTCGCCCGACAGCACGGCTGGGACGCCTCCGACCTGGACTTCTACATCATCCACGCCGGCGGCCCGCGGATCCTCGACGACCTCAGCAAGTTCCTCGAGGTCCCGCCGGACGCCTTCCGGTTCAGCCGGGCCACGCTCACCGAGTACGGCAACATCGCCAGCGCCGTCGTCCTGGACGCCGCACGCCGACTGTTCGAGGAGGGCGGCGCCGAGCACGCCTCGCGCGGACTGCTCGCGGGCTTCGGTCCCGGCATCACCGCGGAGATGTCTCTCGGCCGCTGGCAGAACAACGACGGGGAGCCGGCATGAGCGGCACGACCGAAGAGACGATCACCGAGGCCGTCCCGGCCGTCCGCGAGTGGCCCGCCCTCGACCTGACCGGCGTGGAGTTCGACCCCGTGCTGGCCGAGCTGATGCGCGAGGGCCCGGTCACCCGGGTCAAGCTGCCCAACGGCGAGGGCTGGGCCTGGCTGGTGACCCGCCACGACGACGTGCGCAGGGTCGCCAACGACCCCCGGTTCAGCCGCGAGGCGGTCATGGACCATCCGGTCACCCGGCTCGCCCCGCACTTCATCCCGGCCAAGGGAGCGGTGGGCTTCCTCGACCCGCCCGACCACACCCGGCTGCGCCGCTCGGTGGCCGCCGCCTTCACGGCGCGCGGGGTGGAGCGGGTCCGCGGGAAGTCCCGGCGGATACTCGACGAGCTGATCGACGAGCTGCTCCAGGACGGTCCGCCGACCGATCTCACCGAGACGGTCCTCGGCCCCTTCCCCATCGCGGTCATCTGCGAGCTGATGGGTGTGCCGGCCATCGACCGGCACACCATGCACGGCTGGACCCAGTTCATCCTGTCCTCCTCGCACGGCGCCGACGTCAGCGAGAAGGCCAAGAACGAGATGGGGTCCTACTTCGCGAAACTCATCGGCGACCGCGAGGGCAGTACCGACGAGGACGTCACCTCACTGCTCGGCGCGGCCGTGGGCCGGGGCGAGATCACCCTGGAGGAGGCCGTCGGACTCGCCGTCCTCCTCCAGATCGGCGGCGAGGCGGTCACCAACAACTGCGGGCAGTTGTTCTTCCTCCTCCTGACCCGCCCGGACCTGGCCGAACGGCTGCGGGCCGAGCCGGACATCCGCCCACAGGCCATCGACGAACTGCTGCGCTACATCCCGCACCGCAGCGCGGTGGGCCTCTCCCGCATCGCGACCGAGGACGTGGACATCAAGGGCGTACGCATCCGGGCGGGCGAGGCGATCTACGTGTCGTACCTGGCCGCGAACCGCGACCCGGACGTCTTCTCCGACCCGGAGACCATCGACTTCTCCCGCAGCCCCAACCCGCATGTGGCGTTCGGCTTCGGCCCGCACTACTGTCCGGGCGGAATGCTGGCGAGGCTGGAGTCGGAGCTCCTGGTCGACGCGTTCGTCGACCGGATGCCGGGCCTGCGGCTCGCCGTGGCCCCGGAGCGGGTCCCGTTCAGAAAGGGAGCGCTGATCCGCGGCCCCGAGGCCCTGCCCGTCAGGTGGTGAGCGGACGATGACCGCGCCCGAAGGGCTCCTCGTACCGCCGGGTCACGGCCGGGTCGTGCGGACGCCCGCCCAGCACGTGACGTTCAAGGTGACCGGCTCGCACTCCCGCATGGCGTCCACCTTCGAGGTGCTGGTGCCGCCCGGGTTCGACGTGGGCGCCCATGTGCACACGCGCAGCGAGGAACTGTTCTACGTGCTCGAAGGCGAGCTGGACGTGCTCGCCTTCGAACCCCGGATCCGCACACCCGACAACTGGCAGAAGTGGGAGTCGAGTTCGGGCACCCGGGTGGTCCGGGCGACACCCGGCACGGTCATCGTCGTCCCGCCGGGCTGTCCGCACGCCTTCTCCAACCCCACCGAGACGCCGGCGAAGGTGTTCTTCCAGGCGTCACCGCCGCCGGACCACGAGCGCTACTTCGAGGAACTGCTGGAGATCCTGGGCAACGGGGGCCCACCGGATCACGCGGCGATCGAGGCGCTGCGCAAGCGGTACGACATCGAGCAGCTCACCCCTCTGAAGCACCGGTGAGGCCGGCGCCCCGTCGCTACCGGATCGGCATCCCGGACAGCGTCCGGGCGATCACCAGCCGCTGGATCTCGCTGGTGCCCTCGAAGATGGTGTAGATGGCCGCGTCCCGGTGCATCCGCTCCACCGGGTACTCGCGGGTGTAGCCGTTGCCGCCCAGGATCTGGATCGCCTGTCCGGTGACCTTCTTCGCCGTCTCGCTGGCGAACAGCTTGGACATCGATCCCTCGGCCGCCGTGAACGGCCTGCCGTTGACCGCCATCCACGAAGCACGCCACACCAGCAGACGCGCCGCGTCGATGGAGGTACGCATATCGGCGAGCTGGAACGCGACGCCCTGGTTGTCGATGATCGGCCGCCCGAACTGCTCGCGGGTCGTCGCATAGTCGAGGGCGACCTCGTACGCGGCGCGGGCGGTGCCCACCGCCATCGCGCCGACGGCCGGACGCGACGCCTCGAACGTGGCCATCGCGGCGTTCTTCACGCGCTCACCGCCACCCGCCCTGGCCCGCTCACGGGCACGGGCGAGACGCTCGTCCAGCTTCTCCTTGCCGCCGAGCAGGCAGGAGCCGGGGACACGGACGTCCTCCAGGACGACCTCGGCGGTGTGCGAGGCGCGGATGCCGTGCTTCTTGAACTTCTGGCCCTGCGAGAGGCCGGGAGTGCCCGGCGGCACGATGAAGGAGGCATGGCCCTTCGAACCGAGGTCCGCGTCGACGACCGCGACGACGACGTGGACGTTGGCGATACCGCCGTTGGTCGCCCAGGTCTTGGTGCCGTTGAGGACCCATTCGTCCTTGGCCTCGTCGTACACGGCCCGGGTGCGCATGGAGGCGACGTCGGAGCCGGCGTCGGGCTCGGAGGAGCAGAAGGCCGCGACCTTGACATCGTTGGCATCCCCGTACATCTGGGGAATCCAGGTACCGATCTGCTCCTCGGTGCCGTTGGCGAGGACGCCCACGGCGGCGAGTCCGGTACCGACAATGGAGAGCGCTATGCCCGCGTCGCCCCAGAACAGTTCCTCCATGGCCATGGGTATGCCGAGGCCGGTGGCGTCGAAGTACTGCTGGGCGTAGAAGTCCAGGGAATAGATACCGACCTTCGCGGCTTCCTGGATGACCGGCCAGGGAGTCTCCTCGCGCTCGTCCCACTCGGCGGCCGCGGGGCGGATCACATCGGCGGCGAACCCGTGGAGCCAGTCGCGGACCTCCCTCTGTTCGTCGTTGAGCTCCATGGTGAACTCGGCCATGTCCCCTCCAGCGGTGCACTAAAATGTTACTTGCGGTAACTGGAGTCTGTTACTGACCAGTAGAGAAAGTCAACTCCCGAACCCCGCCCGGCAGCCCGTTCGATGTGCATGGGCTGATGAGTGTTAGTTTGCGCAGGCGTCACCGAATCACCATGGGTGGGGAGAGATCATGGACACCACACAGCGGACCGATCAGCAGAGGTCCGCCGACCGCCGTCGGCGAGAGCTGCTCGAGGCCGCGGACAGAGTGGTGCTCCGCGACGGCCCCGGCGCCTCGATGAACGCCATCGCCGCCGAGGCGGGCATCACCAAGCCCATCCTGTACCGGCACTTCGGCGACAAGGGTGGTCTCTACGCGGCGCTCGCCAAGCGGCACACCGACGCCCTCCTCGGAGCGCTGCGGGCAGCGCTGGACGCGCCCGCCGAGCGCCGGGAGCGGGTGGAGGCGACCCTCGACACGTATCTGGCGGCCATCGAGGCCCGCCCGCAGGTGTACCGCTTCCTGATGCACCCCTCCGAGGGCGGACAGCCGGGCGACCCGGGCTTCGACGTGGGCAAGCACTCCGCGCCGCTGCTGCGGCGCATGGGCGAGGAACTCGCCGAGGTCATCGAGGAACGGGTGGATCTCGGTCCGGGCAGTCAGCAGCTGGCGCGCGTGTGGGGCCACGGGATCGTCGGCATGATGCATGCCGCCGGGGACTGGTGGCTGGGCGAGCGGCCGTGCACACGCGCCGAGTTGGTGCGGAGTCTCGCCGATCTGCTGTGGGGACGGCTGGCCGCCGCCGGGGACCGGGTCGGGGGTCCCGGGTTCTGAGGTCCGCCCTCGGCCGCGGGTCCGTTTCGGCGGATCCGTTTCGGCTGAGCGCGCAGTTCCCCACGCCCCTGAGGGGGCACGGGCGGAACCGCGCGACCGGCCACCGCGCTCCGCCGCCGCGCGACCGTGATCACCGTCCCCAGGGCGCCCGCGCCGCCTGCCGCATCACCCGGTGCCGGCGCCACCCGCTCAGCCGGTCCACGTACAGGCCACCCTCCAGGTGGTCGTACTCGTGCTGCAGGCACCGGGCGAACCATCCCGTGCCGTGCACCCGCAGCGGCTCCCCGTCCGCGGTGAACCCCTCGACGACGGCATGGTCGTACCGTTCCGTGCCCGCCTCCAGGCCCGGCAGCGAGAGACAGCCCTCGGGACCACGCAGGACCACACCATCCGCCTCGACGAGACATGGGTTCACCACATGTCCCAGATGACGGACCTCGTCGTCGTCCGGGCAGTCGTACACGAACACCCGCAGCGCCGCGCCGACCTGGTTGGCGGCGAGGCCGACGCCCCGCGCCGCGTACATCGTCGCGAACATGTCCTCGACGAGCCGGGCCAGTTCGGGACCGAAGTCGGTGACCTCCTCGCACACCGCGTGCAGGACGGGGTCGCCGAGCAGGGTCACCGGGCGGACGCGCCCTCGGGAGCCGGGGATGGAGCCGTGTCGCATGGCGGCAAGGGTACGGTCCTTACTGGCGCGCGAACCTCGCGCGGGCACCGTCGCGGTGCCGCGATTCGGGCACGTGAGTGGATCTCGATAGGCTGAGGCCCACACGGTGCCGGGGGCAGAGGCGCGGCGCGTACGCAAGGAGGATCGAGAAACGATGTCAGGCAACTCGGACCCGCTGACGCCGCGGGCCAAGCTGGCCGTGACGGCGGGCAAGGCGGCGGCGGCCGTCTCGCGGGCCGCCGGACGCGGCAGCGGATCGGTGATCGGCGGCCGGGTGGCACTCAAGCTCGACCCCGACCTGCTGGCCAGGCTCGCCACACACCTGGACGTGATCCTGGTGTCGGCGACCAACGGCAAGACCACGACCACCCGGCTGATCGCGGAGGCGCTGGGCGCCGCGGGCCCGGTCGTGTCCAACGCGCTCGGCGCCAACATGCCCGCGGGCATCACCTCGGCGCTGGCCGGCGGCTCGGACGCCAAGTTCGCGGTCATCGAGGTCGACGAGAAGTACCTCTCGGGTGTGGCGCGCGACACCGACCCGAAGTGCATCGCGCTGCTCAACCTCTCCCGCGACCAGCTCGACCGGGCCGCCGAGACCCGGATGATGGCCGAGCACTGGCGTGAGGGGCTGGCCGGTTCCAAGGCCGTCGTGGTCGCCAACGCCGACGACCCCCTGGTCGTGTGGGCCGCGTCCTCCTCGCCGAACGTCATGTGGGTGGCGGCCGGTCAGATGTGGAAGGACGACGCCTGGTCCTGCCCGTCCTGCGGCGGTGTGATGCAGCGCCCCGGCGACGACTGGTTCTGCGGCGACTGCGGGTTCCGCCGTCCGACGCCGACCTGGGCGCTCTCCGGCGACCACGTCCTCGACCCGCACGGCTCCGCCTGGCCGATCCGCCTCCAGCTGCCCGGCCGCGCCAACAAGGCGAACGCGGCCTCGTCGGCCGCCGTCGCCGCCGTCTTCGGAGTGCCCCCGCAGGTCGCCCTGGAGCGCATGTACCAGGTGCAGGCGGTGGCCGGACGCTACGACGTGGTGCAGTTCATGCAGCGCGACCTGCGTCTGCTGCTCGCCAAGAACCCCGCGGGCTGGCTGGAGACGTTCTCCCTGATCGACCCGCCGCCCACCCCGGTCATCCTGTCGGTGAACGCGCGGGGCGCCGACGGCACCGACACCTCCTGGCTGTGGGACGTCGACTACACCCGGCTGACCGGGCACCCGATCTTCGTCCTCGGTGACCGCAAGCTCGACCTCGCGGTGCGCCTCGAGGTCGCCAACCAGTCCTTCCAGGTCTGCGAGACCCTCGACCAGGCCGTGCAGCTCGCACCGCCCGGACGCATCGAGGTCATCGCGAACTACACCGCGTTCCAGGATTTGAGGCGTCGTGTCGGCAACTGAGCCACGGAGGACGAAGAGAATGAGTGACAACAGCCTGCGTCTGGTGTGGATCTACCCGGACCTGCTGAGCACCTACGGCGACCAGGGCAACGCGCTCGTCGTGGAGCGCCGGGCCCGCCAGCGCGGACTCGACGTCGCCCGCCTCGACGTGCGCAGCGACCAGCCGATCCCCACCTCCGGCGACATCTACCTGATCGGCGGCGGCGAGGACCGGCCGCAGCGGCTCGCCGCGGAGCGGCTGCGCCGCGACGGAGGCCTGCACCGCGCGGTCGGCAACGGCGCGATCGTCTTCTCGGTGTGCGCCGGCTACCAGATCCTCGGCCACGAGTTCATCAACGACCTCGGGCAGCGCGAGCCGGGCCTCGGCCTGCTCGACGTGGTCTCGACGCGCGGCGAGGGAGAGCGCTGCGTCGGTGACGTGCTCGGGGACATCGACCCGCGTCTGGGCCTGCCGCAGCTGACCGGTTTCGAGAACCACCAGGGCGTCACCCGTCTCGGCCCCACCGCCCGCCCGTTCGCGCAGGTGCGGCTCGGCAAGGGCAACGGCACGGGCGACGGCACCGAGGGCGCGTACAACGACACGGTCTTCGGTACGTACATGCACGGTCCCGTGCTCGCCCGTAACCCGCAGATCGCCGACCTGCTGCTGAAGCTGGCGCTCGACGTCAACGCGCTGCCGCCGATCGACGACCGCTGGTACGAGGCGCTCCGGGGCGAGCGCATCGCCTCCGCCCAGCAGCCGGCCTGAGCCGACACGCCACCACCGGGACGCGCCACCGCGTGAACCGGCGGCCCGGCAGTCCGGCAGTCCGGCAGTCCGGCAGTCCGGGCACGACGTCCACAGGGCGCGCTTGAGGGAAACCTCAAGCGCGCCCAAGGTGTTTCCGGCACGGTGTGCACAGGAGCCCGCCTGACAGCCGGTCCGCTCACTTGTGCGGCCGAGTCCACCAGGCGGACGCCCGCTACGGCACGACCCCGTCCCGCCGGTAGGGTGATCGGGATTCCAGCCGGACAACGTGGTCCGGTCCCCGGCCCACGTTGAGAAGGTATTTCGGGCTATGCGCATTGGTGTCCTCACGTCCGGCGGCGACTGCCCCGGCCTGAACGCCGTCATCCGGTCCGTCGTGCACCGCGCCGTCGTCGACCACGGCGACGAGGTCATCGGCTTCCGGGACGGCTGGAAGGGGCTTCTGGAGTGCGACTACCTGAAGCTCGACCTCGACGCGGTGAGCGGCATCCTGGCCCGCGGCGGCACGATCCTCGGCTCCTCCCGGGTCCAGCCCGCGCATCTGCGTGACGGCGTGGAACGGGCGAAGGGGCATGTCGAGGAGCTCGGCCTCGACGCGATCATCCCGATCGGCGGCGAGGGCACCCTGAAGGCGGCCCGGCTGCTCTCGGACGGCGGCCTGCCGATCGTCGGCGTGCCGAAGACCATCGACAACGACATCGCCGTCACGGACGTGACCTTCGGCTTCGACACGGCCGTCGGCGTCGCGACCGAGGCGCTGGACCGGCTGAAGACCACCGCCGAGTCCCACCAGCGGGTGCTGATCGTGGAGGTCATGGGCCGCCACACCGGCTGGATCGCGCTGCACTCCGGCATGGCGGCCGGCGCCCACGCCATCGTCGTACCGGAGCGTCCGTTCGACATCGAGGAGCTGGCGGTTAAGGTGGGCGAGCGCTTCGAGGCGGGCAAGCGGTTCGCCATCGTCGTGGCCGCCGAGGGCGCCAAGCCGCGCGCGGGCACGATGGCGTTCGACGAGGGCGTGAAGGACGTCTACGGGCACGAGCGGTTCGCCGGCATCGCCCGGCAGCTCTCCCTCGAACTGGAGGAGCGCCTCGGCAAGGAGGCCCGTCCGGTGATCCTCGGGCACGTTCAGCGCGGCGGTACGCCGACCGCGTACGACCGGGTGCTCGCGACGCGGTTCGGCTGGCACGCCGTGGAGGCGGCCCACCGCGGCGAGTTCGGCATGATGACCGCGCTGCGCGGGACCGACATCGTGATGGTGTCCCTCGCGGAGGCGGTGGAGACGCTGAAGACGGTGCCCGAGGAGCGGTACGCCGAAGCGGAGTGCGTGCTCTGAGGCCCTGAGGCGGCCGTCCGGCCGCGCGGGTTCGTGGTGCCTCGTCCGCCGGTTTCCCGCGCCCCCTTCCGGGGCGCGGATGCCGACCCCGGCCATGGCGGTGACCGGGGCCGGTTCTACTCTGGTGCGGACAGACAGCACAACCCGTACTAATCAGGAGCCGGCGGATGGAACACAGCGGGCACGGCATGACCATGGATCTGCCGCCGTTCACGCTGGGGAGAGGGCTCGGATGGTCCGCGGACCCCTTCTTCCTCGTGGCCTGTCTGGTGGGGCTCGGGCTGTACGGCTGGGGGGTCGTGCGGCTCGTCCGCCGCGGCGACAAGTGGTCCGCGGGACGGACCGTCTCCTTCGTCACCGGTGTGCTGACCATGCTGCTGATGATGTGCACGAGACTGAACGACTACGGCATGGTCATGTTCAGCGTGCACATGGTGCAGCACATGGTGATCAGCATGCTGACGCCCATCCTGATCCTGCTCGGGGCACCGATCACGCTCGCGCTGCGGGCCCTTCCGGTGGCGGCCGTGCGGGGCACCAAGGGGCCGCGTGAACTGCTGCTGATGTTCCTGCACAGCCGTTTCATGCGGATCATCACGCACCCCGCGTTCACGATCCCGCTGTTCATCGCGAGCCTCTACGCCCTGTACTTCTCCCCCGTCTTCGACTTCCTGATGGGGTCGCGGACGGGGCACACCGTGATGATGTGCCACTTCCTCGCCGTCGGCCTGGTCTTCTTCTGGCCGATCATGGGCGTGGACCCCGGACCGCACCGGCCGGGCTACCTGATGCGCATGCTGGAGCTGTTCGCCGGTATGCCGTTCCACGCGTTCTTCGGTATCGCGCTGATGATGGCGTCCACGCCGATGGTCGACACGTACAAGAACCCGCCCGCCTCGCTCGCCATCGACGCGCTCACCGACCAGAACGCGGCGGGCGGCATCGCCTGGGCCTTCAGCGAGATCCCCTCCGTCCTCGTGCTGCTCGCGCTGCTCTTCCAGTGGTACGGCTCCGAGCAGCGGCAGGCCCGCCGCACGGACCGGGCGGCGGACCGCGACGGCGACAAGGAACTCGAGGCGTACAACGCCTATCTGGCGTCACTCAACGCCCGTAGCAACTGAATCACCTCCCGACAGCTGAACCAGCCCTGGCGAACCTTCTCCCGCCGGGTGAAAATGGCCGCAGGCCACGGCCCGCGCAGCGGACCCGCCGGGAGAAGGGTGTGCCGCGATGCCCGGTTCTACGAAGACCATGGGGGTGCTCACCGTCGGTGGGCTGGTTGTCGTGACGGCCTATACGGTCGCGCTCGGCAGCAACGGCTGGCTGTGGTTCGGCTGGGTGGTGCTCGGACTGATCACCATCGCGATGGTCGCGGCGCGCGGAGCGTGACGGGCGTCGCGCTCACTGCCGGGGGCGCCGTCCCGCCGAGTGCACGCCCGGCTGGTACTTGGGCAGCCGGGCGGTGATCTTCATACCCGCCCCGACGGCGGTCTCGATGACGAGGCCGTAGTCGTCCCCGTAGACCTGGCGCAGCCGGTCGTCGACGTTGGACAGACCGATGCCGTCCGAGGGGCTGACCTCGCCGGTGAGGATGCGGCGCAGCCGTTCGGGGTCCATTCCGGTGCCGTTGTCCTCGATGACGACCAGTGCCTCGGCGCCCGCGTCCTGCGCGGTGATGCTGATGTGGCTCTTGTTCGACGTGTCCGCCTTGCCCTCCAGGCCGTGTTTGACGGCGTTCTCCACCAGGGGCTGGAGACAGAGGAAGGGCAGCGCGACCGGCAGCACCTCGGGCGCGATCTGCAGGGTGACCGAGAGCCGGTCACCGAAACGGGCCCGCACGAGCGCCAGGTAGTGGTCGATGGCGTGCAGTTCGTCGGCGAGGGTGGTGAAGTCGCCGTGCCTGCGGAACGAGTAGCGGGTGAAGTCGGCGAACTCCAGGAGCAGTTCGCGGGCGCGCTCCGGATCGGTGCGGACGAACGAGGCGATCACCGCGAGCGAGTTGAAGATGAAGTGCGGGGAGATCTGGGCGCGCAGGGCCTTGATCTCGGCCTCGATCAGGCGGGTACGGGACCGGTCGAGGTCGGCGAGTTCCAGTTGCACCGAGACCCAGCGGGCGACCTCGCCCGCGGCCCGGACGAGCACGGCGGACTCGCGGGGCGCGCAGGCCACGAGCGCACCGTGCACCCGGTCGTCGACGGTGAGCGGCGCGACGACGGCCCAGCGCAGTACGCAGTCCGGCTCGTCGCACCGGAGCCGGAAGGCCTCACCGCGGCCGGTCTCCAGCGGGCCGCCGAGCCGGTCCAGGATCTCCGTGCGGTGGTGCTCCCCGACGCCCTCCCAGGCGAGGACGGCGTCCTGGTCGGTGAGGCAGAGCGCGTCGGTGCCGAGGAGGGTGCGCAGCCGGCGCGCGGACCTGCGGGCGGTCTCGCCGGTGAGGCCCGCGCGCAGCGGGGGTGCGGCGAGCGAGGCGGTGTGCAGGGTCTCGAAGGTGGCGTGCTCGACGGCGGTGCCGAGCCCGCCGAGGTTCTCGGGCCGCGCGGTCCGCCTGCCGACCCAGAACCCGGCGGCGAGCAGCGGAAGCACGGCCACGCACAGCCCGGCGAGGAATCCGCTCACGCCTGGGCCTCCTTCGGGTGCGCGGTGGCGCGCAGCTGGCCGTCGGAGAGTTCCTCGGGGAGGTGGAACCGGGCCAGGATCGCCGCCGTGCCGTGCGGTACCCGGCCCGGCGTCGCCAGCGACACCAGGATCATGGTGAGGAAGCCGAGGGGCACCGACCAGAGCGCGGGCCAGGCGAGCAGTGCGTGCAGCGCTCCGGAGCGCGGGTAACCCGCCATGGTCGCGGCCACCGCCACGAAGGCCGCGCCGCCGCCGGTCAGCATGCCCGCCGCCGCGCCGGGCGGTGTCAGCCGCCGCCACCAGATGCCGAGGACGAGCAGGGGGCAGAAGGACGAGGCGGACACGGCGAAGGCGAGTCCCACGGCGTCGGCGACGGGCAGTCCGCCCACGATCACGCTGGCGGCGAGCGGCACCACCATGGCGAGCACCGTACCGAGCCTGAAGTGGCGCACCCCGCGTGCGGGTAGTACGTCCTGGGTGAGGACCCCGGCCACCGCCATGGTCAGTCCGGACGCGGTGGACAGGAACGCCGCGAAGGCGCCGCCCGCGACCAGCGCGCCCAGGAGGTCCGCGCCGAGTCCGCCGATCACCCGGTCCGGGAGCAGCAGGACGGCGGCGTCCGCGTTCCCGGTGAGGCTGAGTTCGGGGGCGTACAGCCGGCCCAGCGCCCCGTAGACGGGCGGCAGGAGGTAGAAGGCGCCGATCAGGCCGAGGACGGCGACGGTGGTGCGGCGGGCGGCGACTCCGTGCGGGCTGGTGTAGAAGCGGACGACCACGTGCGGGAGTCCCATGGTGCCGAGGAAGGTGGCGAGGATCAGTCCGTAGGTGGCGTAGAGGGGGCGTTCCTCGCGGCCGGCCGCGAGCGAGGTCGACATGCCGCCGTCGTGGGCGCGGTCGGCGGCCGGTACCGGGTCCCCCTTCTCGAAGGTCAGCCGGGTGCCGCGCGCGATGCGGTGGACGCCGGCCGGGAGCCGGACCCGCTCGCTCTCGTAGCGGTGGCCGTCCATGGTGCCCGTCGCGGTGACGGTGAGTGGGTCCGGCAGTCTCAGGTCGAGGGTGTCGTCGATACGGACGACCCGCTGCGCGCGGAAGGTCGCCGGTTCGTCGAAGGCGTCGCGTGGAGCGCCGTCGCTCTGCCAGGCGAGGACCAGGAAGATCGCCGGGACCAGCAGGGCGGTGAGCTTCAGCCAGTACTGGAAGGCCTGGACGAAGGTGATGCTGCGCATGCCGCCGGCGGCGACCGTGGCGACCACGACGACCGCGACGAGCACGCCGCCGAACCAGTCGGGCGCGTCGGTCAGTACCGCCAGGGTGAGTCCCGCGCCCTGGAGCTGGGGCAGCAGGTAGAGCCAGCCCACGCCGACGACGAAGGCGCCGGCGAGCCGTCGGACCGTCTGCGAGCCGAGCCGCGCCTCGGCGAAGTCGGGCAGCGTGTAGGCCCCGGAGCGGCGGAGCGGGGCGGCGACGAACAGGAGCAGTACCAGGTAGCCCGCCGTGTAGCCGACGGGGTACCAGAGCATGTCGGGGCCCTGGACGAGCACCAGGCCGGCGATGCCGAGGAAGGAGGCGGCGGAGAGGTACTCCCCGCTGATCGCGGCCGCGTTCAGCCGGGGGCCCACGGTACGGGAGGCGACGTAGAAGTCGGAGGTGGTCCGGGATATGCGCAGGCCGAACGCCCCGACCAGGACGGTCGCGACGACGACGAGGGCGACGGCGGGGACGGCGTAGTTCTGGTTCACCGGGCGGGGCCCCTCGCGCCACGACCGCCGGGAACCGCTCTCCCGCGTCCCGCGCATTTCCTCACGCCTCGCCTCTCGCCCCTCGCCGGTCGTCGACGGCCGGTCAACGGTCCTCGACCAGACGCACGAAGTCCCTCTCGTTGCGCTCCGCGCGGCGCACGTACCAGCGGGCCAGCAGGACCAGGGGTGGGTAGACGCAGAATCCGAGCACGGCCCACTCCAGGCCCGCGCCGTCCGGGATCGCCGCGAAGACCAGCGGCAGCGGTCCGACCAGGAGGACCAGGACGGCGAACACCACGAGGGCGGCGCGGAGTTGACTGCGCATCAGCGAACGTACGTAGGTGTGCCCGAGTGTGGTCTGTTCGTCGATCTCGGTCCTGGGCCGGTAGTAGCCGGACGTCCTGCGGGTGCGCCGGGGCGCTCCGGTGACGACCACGCGGCGTTCGGTCGGGTCCTGCGGCACGCCGTTCCCCCTCAGCCGGTGGTCCGGCGCATCAGCAGGTCACGCAGTTCGCGCGTGTGCCGACGGCTGACCTGGAGTTCGACGGAGTCCACGAGAACGCTCACCGTACCTGTGTCCAGGCGGAGTTCGCCTATGTGGCGCAGGGCGACCAGGTGGCGCCGGTGGATGCGGACGAAGCCGCGGGCGCGCCAGCGTTCCTCCAGGGTGGACAGCGGTATGCGGACCAGGTGGCTGCCCTGCGCGGTGTGCAGGCGCGCGTAGTCGCCGTGCGCCTCGACGTGGGTGATGTCCTCCACGGCCACGAAGCGGGTCACGCCGCCGAGTTCGACGGAGATGTGGTCCGGGTCGGGTTCGTGCACGGGGATCAGCGGTGCGGTGCGCCGGAGTTGGTCCGCCCGGCGGACGGCCTCGGCGAGGCGTTCCCTGCGCACCGGCTTCAGTACGTAGTCGACCGCCTTGAGGTCGAAGGCCTGGACGGCGAATCCCTCGTGCGCCGTGACGAAGACGACGAGCGGCGGGTGGGCGAATCCGGTGAGCAGCCGGGCCAGGTCGAGTCCGTCGAGTCCGGGCATGTGGATGTCGAGGAAGACGACGTCGATCGCCTCGGGCCCGTCGGGTCCCGAGGCGAGGGCCCGGTTGATCCGGCGCAGCGCCTCGGTCGCGTCGCTCGCGCCCTCGGCGGCGGCGACCCGGGGATCGGCGTTGAGGAGATAGAGAAGCTCCTCCAGGGACGGTTGTTCGTCGTCGACGGCGAGCACGCGCAGCATGGAAGTGGAGTGTAAGAGCGATTCGTACGTCTGGACATGTGCGGGCATGGACGTTCTCGCTGGATACAGTGCCGCCATGAACAGCAAGTCCGGGATGTTCGACGAACTCGACCGCAAGATCATCACAGCCCTGATGGCCAATGCCCGGACGAGCTTCGCCGAGATCGGCGCGGCGATCGGGCTGTCGGCGACCGCCGTCAAGCGGCGGGTGGACCGGCTCCGGGAGACCGGAGTGATCACCGGGTTCACGGCGACGGTGAAGCCGACCGCGCTCGGCTGGCGCACGGAGGCGTACGTCGAGGTGTACTGCGAGGGCGCGGCGCCGCCCCGGCGGCTCGCGGAGGTGGTCCGCAACCATCCGGAGATCACCGCCGCCATGACGGTGACCGGGGGCGCGGACGCGCTGCTGCATGTACGTGCCACCGATGTGGACCACTTCGAGGAGGTCCTCGAGCGGATCCGTACCGAGCCCTTCATCCGGAAGACGATCAGCTACATGGTGCTGTCCCATCTGCTGCCGGAGGCCCCCGAGGCGGGCGCGACCCATGCCGCCCCACAGGAAGCCCAGGACGCATCAAACGTGCGCTGACCACCGTGATTGCGCAGCGATACTGCGTACATGCGCAGCTCTCCTCGCTTGTCGCCCGTATCCCCCGTTTCCTACCTTTGAGGCACCCCCGTCAACACCGCAGGAAGCGGAGGAACCTCTCTGTGCCTGACAGCCGTGTGCCGCGCCCCCGGCGCTTTCTCGTCTGCGAACCCAGACACTTCGCCGTGCAGTACGCGATCAACCCCTGGATGCACCCCGACACCCGGGTGGACGTCGATCTGGCCCATGGCCAGTGGAAGGCGCTGATCAGCGCCTATCGTGCCCATGGGCACACCGTGGACATCGTGGAGCCCGTGGCGGATCTCCCGGACATGGTGTTCGCGGCGAACTCCGCGCTCGTCCTCGCGGGCCGTGTCTTCGGTTCGCTCTTCCACGCGCCCCAGCGCCGTCCCGAGTCCGGCGCCTACGAGAGCTGGTTCAAGGCCGCCGGCTTCGACGTCTACCGTCCCGAGTCCGTGTGCGAGGGCGAGGGCGACCTCGTTCCGGTGGGCCGGTATCTCCTGGCGGGCACCGGCTTCCGTACGACGCGGGAGGCGCACCGCGAGGTCCAGGAGTTCTTCGGCGTCCCGGTGATCAGCCTCCAGCTGGTGGACCCGCGCTTCTACCACCTGGACACGGCTCTCTTCGTGCTGGAGGAGGGGCCGGGGGCGAACATCGCCTACTACCCGGAGGCGTTCTCGCCGGGCAGCCGTGAGGTACTGGCACGGCTCTTCCCGGACGCGGTGGTCGCGACCCGCGAGGACGCGATGACCTTCGGTCTGAACTCCGTCTCCGACGGCCGTCACGTCTTCATCGCACCGCGTGCCGAGGCCCTCGCCGACCAGCTCGCCCGGCACGGCTACGTCCCCGTCCCCGTCGACCTCTCCGAGTTCCACAAGGCCGGCGGCGGCATCAAGTGCTGCACCCAGGAGATCCGCTCATGACCGCTCCCGCCCGTACGCGTACGTCCTCCGAACTGATCCGCGCCGAGGCGCCGGTCCTCGCGCACAACTACCACCCGCTCCCCGTCGTCGTCGCCCGCGCCGAGGGCACCTGGGTCGAGGACGTCGAGGGCCGCCGCTACCTCGACATGCTGGCGGGCTACTCGGCCCTCAACTTCGGCCACCGCAACCCCGTGCTGATCGAGGCGGCGCACCGCCAGCTCGACCGGCTCACCCTGACCTCCCGCGCCTTCCACAACGACCAGCTGGCCCACTTCGCCGCGTCCCTGGCCCGGCTGACGGGCCTGGACATGGTCCTGCCGATGAACACCGGCGCCGAGGCGGTGGAGAGCGCCGTCAAGGTGGCCCGCAAGTGGGCGTACGAGGTGAAGGGCGTCGCCCCGGACCAGGCCACGATCGTCGTGGCCGCGGACAACTTCCACGGCCGTACGACGACGATCGTCAGCTTCTCCACGGACGAGACGGCCCGTAGCGGCTTCGGTCCCTTCACCCCGGGCTTCCGGATCGTTCCGTACAACGATCTCGCGGCGCTCGAAGCGGCCGTCGACGAGACGACCGCGGCCGTGCTGATCGAGCCCATCCAGGGCGAGGCGGGCGTCGTCATCCCCGACGACGGCTATCTGGCCGGTGTGCGCGCGCTGACCAGCCGGGCGAACTGCCTGTTCGTCGCGGACGAGATCCAGTCGGGTCTGGGGCGGACGGGCACCACCCTCGCCGTCGACCACGAGGGCGTCGTCCCGGACATGCTGCTGCTCGGCAAGGCGCTCGGCGGCGGCATCGTGCCGGTCTCGGCGGTGGTGGCGCGCCGCGACGTTCTCGGCGTCCTGGGACCCGGCGAGCACGGCTCCACGTTCGGCGGCAACCCGCTCGCCGCGGCGGTCGGCTCGGCGGTCGTCGAGCTGCTGGAGACGGGGGAGTTCCAGCGCCGGGCGGCCGAGCTGGGCGTGGTCCTGCGCGACGGCCTCACGGCGCTCGTGGGCAGAGGAGTGGAGGGCTTCCGCTCGCGCGGGCTGTGGGCGGGCGTCGACATCGACCCGTCCATCGGTACCGGCCGCGAGATCAGCGAGGGCCTCATGCGCGAGGGGATCCTGGTCAAGGACACCCACGGCTCGACCGTCCGGCTGGCCCCGCCGCTGACCATCACCGCCGACGAACTCCGGTCGGCTCTCGCGGCCCTGGAGAAGGTTCTGACGCAAGGGGTCTGATACCGGCCACGAGACCACAGAGAGTGACCTCCGAACGGTTACCCCCGGCGACGGGCACGCCTAAACTGATCGCTCCCCGGGGAGGACCCGGAGGAACAGAGGAGCGCTTCAGGTGTTTTATTACGTGCTCAAACACGTGCTTCTGGGTCCGCTGTTGAGGCTGGCGTTCCGGCCTCGGATCGAGGGCCTTGAGCACATACCGTCGTCGGGGGGCGCCATCGTGGCGGGCAACCACCTGTCCTTCTCGGACCACTTCCTGATGCCCGCCATCCTCAAGCGGCGGATCACCTTCCTCGCGAAGGCGGAGTACTTCACCGGGCCGGGTATCAAGGGCCGTCTGACGGCCGCGTTCTTCCGCAGCGCCGGGCAGATCCCGGTGGACCGCTCCGGCAAGAAGGCGGGACAGGCCGCGATCCGGGAGGGGCTCGGTGTGCTGCGCCAGGGCGAGCTGCTCGGCGTCTACCCCGAGGGCACCCGCTCGCACGACGGGCGCCTCTACAAGGGCAAGGTCGGCGTCGCGGCCATGGCTCTGAAGGCCCGGGTGCCGGTCGTCCCCTGCGCGATGATCGGCACCTTCGAGGCGCAGCCGCCGGGCCAGAAGATCCCGAACCTCCACCCCGTGGTGATCCGCTTCGGCGAGCCCCTCGACTTCTCCCGCTACGCCGGTATGGAGAACGAGAAGGTCATCCTGCGTGCCGTCACCGACGAGATCATGTACGCCATCCTCACCCTCTCCGGGCAGGAGTACGTCGACCGGTACGCGGCCGACGTCAAGGCCGAGGCGGCCGCCGAGAAGGCGGAGAAGGCGCGCAGGTTCCCGCGGATGCCGTTGAGCTGACGGCCCGGTGGGACCGCCGACGGAGCGGGGCGGCGGGTGCGCCGACGCGAAAGGGGCGGCGGGTGCGCCGACGCGAAAGGGGCGGCGGGTGCGCCGACGCGAAAGGGGCGGCGGGTGCGCCGACGCGAAAGGGGCGGCCGGAGAACCGGCCGCCCCTTCGTGTGCGGTGTGTTACGGCGCCGGCGTGGCGTGCGGCGTGCACGTCACATCGGCCGCGTCCGTCCTGCCGGTGAGCAGGTAGGTGTCCACCCGGGTGTTGATGCACGGGTTGACCAGGCCGGTCACTCCGTGCGAGCCCGCGCCGTTCTCGGTGATGAGGCGGGAGCCCTTGAAGCGCTTGTGCAGTTCGACCGCGCCCGCGTACGGGGTGGCGGCGTCACGCGTGGACTGCACGATCAGGACGCTCGGCAGGCCCTTGCCGGTCCTGACCTCGACCGGGGTCTGCTGCTTGACCGGCCAGGTGGCGCACGGCAGGTTCATCCACGCGTTGGCCCACGTCATGAACGGGTAGTCCTTGTTGAGCCGCGTGTTGTCCTTGTCCCACTTGTTCCAGCTGGTGGGCCACTTGGCGTCGGTGCACTCGACCGCGGTGTAGACGGCGTTGCCGTTCTCCGAGCTGATGTTGCCCGCGGTGTCGGACAGGTCCGGAGCGGCGGCGTCCACCATCGCCTGGGTGTCACCGGCGACGTACTTGCTGAACACCGTCGCGACCGGTACCCACGAGGAGTCGTAGTACGGGGCGCTCTGGAAGAAGGAGATCAGCTCGGCGGGTCCGACGACCCCGCCCAGCGGGCTCTTCTTCGCCGTGGCGCGCAGCTTCAGCCACTGGTTCTGCACCTTCGCGCGGGTGTCGCCGAGGTGGAAGGCCGCGTCGTTCTTGGCGACCCAGTCCTCCCAGTCCTTCCAGCGGCCCTCGAAGGCCACGTCCTGGCCGAGGTTGGCCTCGTACCAGATGTTCTCCCGCGCCGGGTTGACCACGCTGTCCACGAGCATGCGGCGGACGTGCCCCGGGAAGAGCGTGCCGTAGACGGCGCCGAGGTAGGTGCCGTAGGAGACGCCCAGGTAGTTGAGCTTCTTCTCACCGAGCGCGGCGCGGATGACGTCCAGGTCGCGCGCGGTGTTCGGCGTGGTCATCTGCCGCAGGACGGCCTTGCCGCTGCGCTCGGCGCAGCCGTCCGCGTACTCGGCGGCGAGCTTGCGCTGGGCGCGCTTGTCGGCCTCGGAGCCCGGGACCGGGTCGGCCTTGGGCGCCTTCACGAACTCCTGCGGGTCGATGCAGGAGATGGGCGCCGAGTGGCCGACGCCGCGCGGGTCGAAGCCCACGAAGTCGTAGGCCTTCGAGGTGTTCACCCAGAGCGGGTTCTTGTTGGTGACCCGGGTCGGGAAGCGCATGCCGGAGCCGCCGGGGCCGCCCGGGTTGTAGACGAGGGCGCCCTGGCGCTCCTCCTTCGTCCCGGTGGACCCGATGTGGTCCACGGCAAGCTTGAGCTGCTTGCCGTTCGGGTGGGCGTAGTCCAGCGGGACGCTGACCCAGCCGCACTGGATGGGCTTCACGAAGCCCCAGTCCGCCGGGCAGTCCTGCCAGTTGATACCGGCCTTCTCGGCTCGGGCGGCGGCGATCGCCGCACCACGGGCCTCGCGGTCCTGGCCGTGGCGCGAGGCGGCGGTGGCCGACGGCGCCGCCACGGCTCCGGCTATCAGGGTCGCCGTGACGAGCGCTCCGGCCGAGCCGAGCGCTGTCACTCGTCTCGTCGGTCTCAAAGCCCTCAAGTGGGACCTCCCCGTACATCGTTGCGATTGGTACGGGGATCCTTTCGGCTGTGAGGTCCCTGAGAACAGGGGGGACGGGGCTTCTTTACTAATCCGATAAGCGGTGTACAGCACCCCGTTGAGCGGATAGTCAGCCGAACGACCTCAACGCCTCGTCCAGAAACCGCCGCAGCCGCAGCGCGTCAGGTGCCACCGCGCTCACCAGAACAGCCGGTCCGACCAGCGGATTGACGGCCGCGCACTCCCCCAGCACCCGTGCTCGCGGCATCTCCTCCTCGAACTCCGGTCGTGCGATGAGAAGTTGCCCGAGGGCACGGTGTCCTCCAAGGACGGCGGGACCGTCCCATCCGCCAGGCGCGCCGGGGCCGCACGACAACTCCTGGTCCAGCAGGGTCCGTCCGCCGAGTCGGAGGGTGAGCCGGCTGGTGAGTCTGCCCGGTTGCTCACCGACGCGACCCAGTACCTGCTCCTCGCGGAACACGAGCCGCGCGCCAGGCTCCAGGTCGATTCCCGAGGTGACCTGAAGATCACTCCCGTTCGCGGAGATCAACTGCTCCGGAAGCCAGCGCAGTTCACCTCCCGTGGCGACGCGCAGCCGTACGTCGTAGCGGGCCTCGCCCTTGGCCTGCCCCGGCAGGGCGATCGTCGCGGCGGCCGAACCGACGTGCAGTCGTGCCCCTTCGGCGACGGTCGCCTCCACGGCGAAACGGTCGTTGCCGAGCGGGCCGCTCATGGCACCGACCAGCAGGACCCGTGCCTCGTCGCCGTGGGCCCGGGTGCGGCGTGGCGCGATCGGGCCCTCGCCCTCCAGCACGGGCAGCGAGGTGCCGCCCCGGCCGTCGGCGCGTGCCGCGATCCGTGCGGTGGCCCGCACGCCCGCTGTCGTCACACCGTCCATGCGGCGAGCCGTCCCCGCACCCAGTCCGCGACGGCCGTGACACCGCTCTCGGTCCTCAACGACTGCAGCACAACGGGCAGTTCGGCTCGCTGGGCCTTGGCGTCGGCGGCCATCCGTGCCAGGTCGGACCCCACGTAGGGCGCGAGGTCGGTCTTGTTGACGACGAGCAGATCCGCGGTGGTGACCCCCGGCCCGCCCTTGCGCGGGATGTCGTCCCCACCCGCCACGTCGATCACGAAGATCTGCGCGTCGACCAGCCCTCTGGAGAAGGTCGCCGTGAGGTTGTCGCCCCCCGACTCGACCAGGATCAGGTCCAGCGGCCCGACCTCGTCCTCCAGGTCCTCCACCGCTTCGAGGTTCGCCGAGATGTCGTCCCGGATCGCGGTGTGCGGGCAGGCACCCGTCTCGACGGCGGTGATCCGCTCGGGCGGCAGCACCGCCTCCCGCAGCAGGAACTCGGCGTCCTCGCGCGTGTAGATGTCGTTCGTCACGACCGCGAGCGACACCTCGTCGCGCAGGGCCCGGCAGAGCGCGGCGACGGTCGCGGTCTTGCCGGATCCCACGGGCCCGCCGAGCCCGATCCGCAGGGCCCGACGCGAGCCGTCGGGGCGCCATGCGTCGGCACTCACGGCGGACGTCCCGTCGTGACCGTGAAGATGGTCGACATGCATGATTGCGGCTCCGTTTCCCGGCCGAGACCGAATTCTCCGACGTTTTCGAACCTTCCGGCGCCCTCGGACCGTCCGGACACCGAACCCCCTACGACGCGAACAACCGCACCGCCCAGGCGGCATGCGCTTCCGCACTGATCTCCAGCAGCGGAGCACTCCCCGCGGGCAAGGCGTCGACGCCGTCGGCCACCACACGCCGCGCCGCCTCGGCCGCCCGCTGAGCGACCCGGTCCACCTCCGGCGCCAGCCGGGCCAGTACCGCCGTCGCGTCGAAGGGATTCAGGCTGAGCAGCCGCACGGTCGCCGTCGCCGGCCCGCTGACACTCTCGTACGCGGAGCAGTACGCCGCGTCCTCGGGCCCGAGTCCGGCGCCCCGTGCCACCACCCCGAGCACCACGGGCTGATGCGCGCCCTTGGGGAACTCCCTTGCCAGCGTCTCGAGTTCCTCGGACGGCCAGGCCGCTCGCGCCGCCCGCGTCAACTGCCGTCCGAGCCGCCGCGCGGCCCCGCGCAGGGTGGGCGACGGCGTCCGGGCGTCCGCGGCCGAGTCCAGTGCCACCGGGTCGACTCCGAGCGCCGCCGCCGCGGCGAGGGCGGCCGACACCAGCCCCGTCGTGTGCAACCGCCCGAGACAGAAGTCCTCCAGGCTCGCCGCCCCGCCGATCCGCCCGGCTCTGACCGCCGCCTCGGCCCCGCCGGAGTGGGCGTGCCCTCCGGCGGGGAAGCGGCCGTCCGCCAGGACGAGAAGTGCCGCGCGGGACATCAGAAGAGGAAGTAACGCTGGGCCATGGGCAGTTCCGCGGCCGGAGTCGCCTCGACCAGCTCTCCGTCGATGCGCACGGCGAAACTGTCGGGATCGATCTGTACGCGCGGCCGGGCGTCGTTCTCCCGCATGTCGGCCTTGGTCACCCCCCGGGTCGAGTCGATCGCCATGAATCTCTTGCTCAGCGAGAGCCGTTCCGGCAGCCCGTCCTCGATCGCGAGCGGTGCCACGAAGTTGAACGAGTTCGCGGCGGGCGCCCGTCCGATCGCCCCGAACATCGGGCGGGGCAGGATCGGCTGCGGTGTCGGGATGGACGCGTTGGCGTCGCCCATCTGCGCGTACGCGATCTGTCCGCCCTTGATGACGAGGTGCGGCTTGACGCCGAAGAACGCGGGCTCCCACAGCACGAGGTCGGCGAGCTTGCCGGTCTCGACGGAGCCGATCTCGCGGGCGAGTCCCTGCGCGAGCGCCGGGTTGATCGTGTACTTGGCGACATAGCGGCGTACACGGTGGTTGTCCGCGTGTCCGTCGCCCGGCAGGGCACCACGCCGTCGCTTCATCACATGGGCCGTCTGCCAGGTCCGCAGGATGACCTCGCCGATCCGGCCCATCGCCTGCGAGTCGGAGGAGATGATCGAGATCGCGCCGAGGTCGTGCAGGATGTCCTCGGCTCCGATGGTGGACGGCCGGATACGTGACTCGGCGAAGGCCAGGTCCTCGGGAACGGCCGCGTTGAGGTGGTGGCAGACCATCAGCATGTCGAGGTGTTCCTCGGCGGTGTTGACGGTGTACGGCCGGGTCGGGTTGGTGGAACTGGGCAGCACGTGCGGCTCGGAGACCACCGTCATGATGTCCGGTGCGTGCCCGCCGCCGGCGCCCTCGGTGTGGTACGCGTGAATGCCGCGCCCACCGATCGCGGCGAGCGTGTCACCGACGAACCCCGCCTCGTTCAGCGTGTCCGTGTGGATGGCGACCTGGATGCCGGTGCGGTCGGCCACGGTCAGCGCGGCGTCGATGACGGCGGGCGTCGAGCCCCAGTCCTCGTGCAGCTTCAGTCCGAGTGCGCCGCCGCGGATCTGCGAGAGCATCGCGTCGTGCGAGACGGTGTTGCCCTTGCCGAGCAGTCCGAAGTTGAGCGGATACCCCTCCATCGACTCCAGCATCCGGGCCAGATGCCAGGGGCCGGGAGTGACGGTGGTGGCCTTGGAACCCTCGGCGGGACCGGTGCCGCCGCCCACCAGCGTCGTGATGCCGGAGGCGAGTGCCTCGTCGGCGATCTGGGGGCAGATCAGGTGGACGTGGGCGTCGACGGCGCCCGCGGTGACGATCCGTCCGTTGCCCGCGATGATCTCGGTCTCAGGACCGATGACGAGGTCGGGGTGGACACCGTCCATGGTGTCGGGGTTGCCGGCCTTGCCGATGCCGGTGATCCGGCCGTCGCGGATGCCGAGGTCGGCCTTGACGATCCCCCAGTGGTCGATGATCACCGCGCCCGTGATGACGGTGTCCGGAGTGCCCTCCGCGCGCGTGGCGCGCGACTGGCCCATGGACTCCCGGATGACCTTGCCGCCGCCGAACACGGCCTCGTCACCGGCGCGCCCCGGGCCCCCGGAGCGGTCCTCCTCGATCTCGACGAGCAGGTCGGTGTCGGCGAGGCGGATGCGGTCGCCGGTGGTGGGGCCGAACAGATCGGCGTACGCGCCGCGGGAGAGGTCAGGCATCGAGGGCACCTCCGGTCTCGCCGCGCAGGCCGGGTACGACACGGGCACCGGCGAGCGGTACGAGTTCGACGTCGACGGGGATCCCGGGTTCGAAGCGCACGGCGGTGCCGGCGGCGACGTTGAGCCGCTTGCCGCGCGCGGCGGCGCGGTCGAACTCCAGGCCGGGGTTGGCCTCGGCGAAGTGGTAGTGGGAGCCGACCTGGACGGGCCGGTCGGCGGCGTTGAGGACGGTCAGCCGGGTGACTTCGCGGCCCTCGTTGAAGGTGACGGGTCCCTCGGCGAAGAGGATCTCTCCGGGAATCACGGTGCTCGCTCCCCCGTCAGACGATCGGGTCGTGGACGGTGACGAGTTTGGTGCCGTCCGGGAAGGTCGCCTCGACCTGGACGTCGTGGATCATCTCGGGAATGCCCTCCATGACGTCGTCGCGGGTGAGGATCCTGCGCCCGGAGGACATCAGTTCGGCCACGGTGCGGCCGTCCCGGGCGCCTTCGAGGAGGTGCGACGTGATGAGGGCGACGGCCTCGGGGTGGTTCAGTCTCAGTCCGCGGGCCCGGCGCTTCTCGGCCACGTCGGCGGCCACGTGGATCAGCAGCCTCTCTTGCTCGTGCGGGGTCAGTTGCACGGCGTCCCACCTCACAGTCCTCGCTCCGGACCGTGCGGGGTCCGGTGGCCGCAGCCACCAAAACCCCTGGTGGCATGGATGCGCACGCTAGTTGGCCGTCGTTTCGTGGACGTTAACCGGTCTGTGGTCCGCTCCTGCCGACGTGTCGGGCGACCCCGGGCCGGCCCGGGGTCCGGTGGACCCCGACGATCTTTTCTCGAACCGCGCGCACCTCGGCGGAGCGGCGCGCCGGGTCACGGCGGGCGCCGGGCCGCTCGGTCCTCCGGGTTCCGGCCCGCCCCGCGACGAGCGGACGGCCGCCTCGCGGGCCGGCCCGGCCCGCTGCGGACATCCTCCGGAACCGGGACCGTATACGGCGCGGTCCTCGGCCCGCGCGGGTCGGCACCACGCACGGCGTACGGCTGTCAGCCGGCGTGCTTCCCCGATCGCCCTTCCTCTACGAGACGTTGGGCCCCTGGTGCTCCGCGGCGATACCGAAGCGCCGGCGCTCCCGCGGCGCGGACGTGGCCTCCCGGACGCTGGAGAGGGAGCTGACCGCCTGCTCCCCGGCGGGATCCCGGAGCTCTTCGAGCCGCTCCAGGTCGGCGGCGGAGACGAGGGCGACGAGAGGCTTCCCGTGCCGCGTCACGACGACCCGCTCACCCCCGTACACCACCCGGTTGATCAGGTCGGCGAGCTCAGCCCTGGCTTGCGTCACCGGAATCTCGTAGGCCATGCCCACCAGCTTAGACCGGACCCCTGACGCTCCCCCGAAACGGACGATGTCCGCCGCTTCCGCCGAAAGCGACGTCCCCCGCCGCCACGCCCACGGATCCCGCGTCCGGCCCGGACCCTCGGCGTCGTACCCGTGGAGCATCTCCCTCCTCCTCTCCGCCGGGATTTTCGCTGTCGGCCGATCCCCTCGACATGATCCGTACGTCCTGTACATTTTTTACAAGTAGCGACACACAGGGGAGTCACCCGGAGGAGGCGCCAGCCATGTACGAACCGTCCGCCCGCCACGTCCTGCCCGAGTTCACCGCTCGCACGACCAGGGGACGCCGGTCCCTCGACCCGTACTCCCAACTGCTCGACGAGCGCATCGTGTTCCTCGGGACACCGGTCGACGACACCGCGGCGAACGACGTGACGGCCCTGTTCATGCACCTCGAACACCTGGCGCCGGAGCGGGACATCTCGCTCTACGTCAACTGCCCTGGTGGCTCGTTCACCGCGATGACGGCGATCTACGACACGATGCGGTTCGTCGCCTGTGACGTGGAGACCGTGTGCCTGGGGCAGGCCGCGTCGGTCGCCGCCGTCCTGCTGGCCGGCGGCACTCCGGGCAAGCGGTTCGCCCTGCCGGGTGCACGGGTGCTGATCCGTCAGCCCTCTCTGCCCGTCCCCGTTCCGGGCCACGCGAGCGATCCAGCCCTCCAGGCAACGGAGTTGACGCGCACTCGGAAGCTGCTGGAGGACATGCTCGTACGGCACACGGGGCAAAATCCCGAACAAGTCGCCGCAGACATCGAGCGGGACACGATTCTGGACGCGCAGGCCGCGCTGGCGTACGGGCTGGTGGACGGGATCATCCCGAGCCGCAAGAACTCGCGCACCACGCCCGGTGCGAGGAACGCCACACCCGACGCGAGGTGATCCGCCGATGGTGCCCGAACTGCCTCCGCTGCCCGCACTGACCCACGCCGAGGCCGAGCTGATCGACCGCTACCTCGACGTGGTCGACCTGGTCGGCCGCATCAACCCGGGCCGGCCGGGAGACACCTATCGCGGGCTCCGCGCCGCCCAGGCACTCGTGGGCAAGGCGACCGCACTGCGTGACGCCCTGGCCCTGATGCACCAGCGGGGCGAGAGCGAGGTGCACGCGCCGACCCTGGCGCAGGCCCTGCGCGTCCTCGACGGCGAGCGGCGGACCGCCCGCGTCACCCTGCCGCCCGACTCCGGCAGTTGAGGCATCCAGGACCGGGGCGCCGCTCACACCGATCCGCGGAACGTCCGGACCGGGTTTCAAACGGACCAGTCGACGTACCCCCCAACGGCGTAGACGCGCGTCCTTTCGGGTGGCCCCAAAAGTTGCGCAACACGCGTAGCCAAAAGGCGCAATGAAGTGCTCCGGTGCTGGTAAGAGCCTTGCCGACGTCCCCAACGCCCCTCGAACAGAGGAGTGTCCACCCGAACGGGTGAGTGGTGAGTAACCCCACAAATCATCGGTTCCGCTCGGATTTTCCGACATCCATGCGTGAAGATCCCTTCCGACGACAAGCCCCCGCCACACCGGCGGGGCGGTCCGGGCGGACGCCGAGTCCTGCCGCCGCCCGGATGACCGGTCGACAGATGTGCATCGGCAGGAGTGGAGGACCCAGCAAGACGGGCCGCCGGAGAGATCCGGGCGGTCCTTGGGGTGAAGCCGCGTAAGCGGCCGGGCTACTTCGCCAGCCCGAATCCGACAGGTCATCCTTCACAGGCGGTTGACGAAGGGTTGCGCATGACTGCGCTCAATCGTGTCCCGTCGCTGCTGACCCGGGCCGGTACGGCCTCGGCTCTGACCATCGCCGCCGTGGGCGGCAGCCTGGTGGTCCCGGGCGTCGCAGCCGACGCCGAGGCGGCCACACCGGCGACGAGGGCACTCCAGGTCGCGGCATCCAAGAAGGGCGCCCCGTACAGGTACGGGGCCACCGGGCCGCGCCGCTTCGACTGCTCCGGGCTCACGCTGTACTCGTACAAGAAGGCGGGCAAGAAGCTGCCTCGTACGGCCGCCGGGCAGTACAACAAGAGCCACCACATCTCAGCCTCGCATCGCAAGGCCGGTGACCTCGTGTTCTTCCATTCGGGCCGGAACGTGTACCACGTCGGCATCTACGCCGGGAAGGGAAAGATCTGGCACTCCCCGAAGAGCGGGGAGGTCGTGAAGCTCCAGAAGATCTGGACGAAGAGCGTCTGGTACGGCCGTGTGAGCTGACCCGGCCGAGGGGCGGCGGCGCCGGGCCGCCGCCCCTCGCGGCACGAAGCGGGGAGACTCTCAGGCCGTCAGGGGCTCCAGGAGGAGCACCAGACCGAGCACCGTGAGCGCGCTCCCGGTGACCGCTTCCACGGCGCGGGCGGCACGCGGCCTGCGCAGCCACCGTCCCAGCCGGTCGACCAGCAGGGCGACCGCCGGGAACCACACGAGGGCGACGGCCACCACGATCAGGGCCAGCACCAGGGTGCGGGGCATCGCGGGGCTGCCCGCGGGCACGAACTGCGGCAGCAGGCTCAGGAAGGTGATCGGCGCCTTCGGGTTGAGCGCGTTCGTGACGAAGCCCTGCCGCAGCGGACGGCTCCCGTCCCCGGGCCCGCCGGCCACGGCCTCGCGGGGCAGCGTCCCGCCGGACGCCGCCGGGCGCTCCCGGTCCGGATCCCGGTCCCGCTGCCGTCGCGGACCGCCCAGCGTCCGTACGCCCAGGTACAGCACGTAGGCGCCGCCGAGGAGCTGCAGCGTGCGGAACAGCGCGGGCACGGCCGTGAGGACGGCGGCGACACCGGCGACGGCCAGCACGGTGTGCAGGAGGAGCCCGCCCGCGACCCCGAGCGCGCACGCCACCCCGGCCCGGCGGGAGACGAGGGCGTTGCGCACGACGACGGTGAAGTCCGCGCCGGGCATGGCGACCATTCCCGCGGCCACAGCGGTGAAGGCGATGAGCTGTGCGTCCATGGCCACCAGGGTGCCCGGGCCGGGCCTTCACCAGGTATGTCGAATATCCTGGGTCTGCCTTAACCAATCGTTAAGACCTGGGCTCCTCCGCGGGGTGCCCCGGACCTGGGGAGGCGTTCGATGTACGACCCGACACGGCTGGCGGCCCTGGTGGCGGTGGCCGAGGCGGGATCCATCACCCGGGCCGCCGAACGCCTCGGCTACAGCCCGCCCGCCCTCTCCCAGCAGCTCGCCAAGCTGGAACGGGAGGCGGGCGCGTCCCTGCTGGTGCGGTCCCACCGCGGGGCGCGGCTCACGGACGCGGGCGAGCTGCTCGTGGCCCGGGCCCGCCGGGTGCTCGACGAGATGGAGCGGGCCCGGCACGAACTGGCCCGTCTGACCGGTCTGTCGGGCGGCACCCTGCGGCTCGGCACCTTCCAGACGGCGGGCATCCATCTGCTGCCGCCGGTGCTCAGCGCCTTCCGCCGGGCCCACCCCGACGTGGAACTCACGGTCGCGAACTACGAGCCCCCGGACGGTGTCTCGGCGGTCGCGGCGGGCGAGGTCGATCTCGCGCTGACGCACACCTACGAGCCCGCGGACCCGGTACCCCTCCCCACGTCGGTGCACGCGGAGCCGGTGCTGGTCGAGGAGCTGGTGCTCGTCACGGCTCCGGGACACGTCCTCGCGGACGGTGCGGCCCGGCTGCCGCTGTCCGGACTCGCCGGACAGCCGCTGATCAGCATGGCTCCGGACCATCCGCCCCGGCAGGGTGTGGAGGCCGCGCTGGCCCGGGTCGGGGCCACCCCGGCCGTGCGGGTCGAGAGCCCCGGGTACGCCCTGGTGTGCGCGCTGGTCAGTGCGGGGCTCGGGGTCGCGGTGGTGCCGGAGATGGTGGCCAGGACGGCGGCGACCCCGGTGGGGCTGCGGCTGCTGGAGCCGGGAGATCTGCGCCGTACGATCTCCGTCGTCCACCGGACCGACCGGCAGGCACCCGCGGCCGAGGCCTTCCGGGCCCTGCTGCGCGGCGTGTTCGGGCGTGCCACGCGGTAGGCGTGCCACGCGGCGGGGACGCGCGGCACGGACTCGCGCGCGGGCGGGGCAACTGATCGTTTCCTCAGGGCTCTTGTGGGCCGCCGGCCACCACCGGCCGGGCCGGCACCGTCCACGGCAGCTCGATGGAGACCGTCTTGCCGCCCTCCCGGGTGGGGCGCACGAGAACCCTGCCGCCGCATTCGGCGGTCAGCCAACGAATGATCACCATCCCACGGCCGTTGTCCTGTTGGACGGCGGCGGGCAGGCGTTTCGGGAAGCGTGGATGGCTGTCGGTGACGCCGATGCGCAGTTGTTCGTCCCGGTCGAGCCGGACGTCCACCGTGAAGGTGGGCGACTGACCGAAGGTGTGCTGGACGGCGTTGGTGGCTAGTTCGGACACGATCAGGCGTACGGTGTCCGCGGCTTCGGCGTCGCGCGGCAGGCCCCATTCGGCCAGCACGTCGACGACGAAACTCCGGGCCGCGCAGACCGAGGCGGGATCGCTCGGCAGAGTGACGGATGCTTCCTGGTGATCTGCCATGACGACGTCGTCCCTTTCCCACGGGACCGGAGTCCGACACGGAGCGGATGGTTCGAGTACGGTCCCGGACTGGTGCTTCGCGCCAGACTGCCATCACTGGGCCGGTCACGGGCGCGATCCACCGAGATATGCATATATCTGTCGCTCGAAGCGGTGAACTCTGCGACGGCAGACCGTATTTGGGCGGCTCGGAAGGAGTAAGGAGTACGGCCATGCAGCACGGTCCCGCGGTACGCCGCCGCAAACTCGGTGCCGAACTGCGCGCGCTGCGCGCCGGTGTGGGCCTCACCAGTGGTGAGGCGGCCCGTCTCGTCGGCTGGCATCAGTCGAAGGTGAGCCGGATCGAGACGGGGATCAGCGGGGTGAAAGCGGCCGACGTGGAGCGCCTCCTGGACGCTTACGGCGTGCGGGAACCCGGCTTACGGGAGCTCCTGCTCGGACTGTCCGGATCCGAGGGCAACGGGCGTCACCACTGGTGGCACGCCTATCGGGGGGTCCTGCCGCCCGCCTACCGGGACTTCATCAGCCTGGAGTCCCAGGCCAGCGGCATGCGCACGCTGGAGACGTCCGTGGTGCCGGGGCTGCTCCAGACGCCGGAGTACGCCCGCGCGGTGACGCGGGCGGCCGTGGGCGGACTCGAGGACGGCAAACTGGACGCGCTCGTCGAGGTGCGCCTCGCCCGGCAGGACGTCCTGCGTTCGGATCCGCCGCTGGAACTGACCGCGGTCCTGGACGAGGCCGTGCTGCGTCGAGAGGTCGGCGGACCCGAGGTCATGGCCCGGCAGCTGGCCCGGCTGCGGGAGGCCGCCGCTCTTCCCCAAGTGCGTCTTCAGGTACTGCCGTTCGCCGCCGGCGCGCACGCCGGAGTGACCGGTCCTTTCGTTATTTTCTCCTTTCCGAACACAACTGATCTGGACGTGGTTGTTCTCGACCACTTGACGAGTAGCCTCTACCTCGAGCGGAAAGAAGACCTTCAGGCCTACACCGAGGTCTTCAACACCCTTCGGTTCCACGCCCTTTCACCCGAGGACTCGTTGGACTACATCGCCGCGATAGGTGACGGCGCGTAAGGAGGCACCCCCATGACCGCACTGCCTCGGTACGTACCTTTCAGTACTTCACTCCGTGATGTCCGCTGGCTGCGCAGCAGTCGCAGTACAGGAATGAACAACTGCGTCGAGACCGCACGACCGGGCCCTGGTCCCTGGGCCGGACTCGTCGCGGTGCGCGACTCCAAGAACAAGGCGGGCCCCGCCCTGCTGTTCACCCCTGCCAGCTGGGAGGGGTTCATCACCGGACTGAACTGACCGCCGCCTCGTTCACCGGTTCTCCGAGACCACCCGTACGGCCTGCTCGATCTGGGCGTCGGTGAGATCCGCCCGGGCGGTCAGCCGCAGCCGGGAGATGCCGTCGGGCACGGACGGGGGGCGGAAGCAGCCGACGGCGAGCCCCGCCTCCCGGCAGTCCGCCGCCCACCGCACGGCCCGCTCGGGGGACGGCGCGCGCACGGAGACCACGGCGGCGTCCGGCCGTACGGCCTCCAGGCCCTCGGCGGTCAGCCGGGTGTGCAGCGCCGTCGCCACCGCGCGGGCCCGGTCGGCGCGCGCCGGCTCGCGGCGCAGCAGTCCGAGCGCCGCGAGGGCCGCGCCCGCCGCGGCCGGTGCCAGACCGGTGTCGAAGATGAAGGTGCGCGCCGCGTTGACCAGGTGGTCGATGACCGGTGCGGGCCCGAGGACGGCGCCGCCCTGGCTGCCGAACGACTTGGAGAGGGTGACGGTCACGACGACGTCCGGGGCACCGGCGAGCCCCGCGGCGTGCGGCGCGCCCCGGCCGCCCCTGCCCAGCACCCCGAGTCCGTGCGCGTCGTCGACGAGCAGCGCCGCCCCGTGTGCGCGACAGGCCGTGGCCAGCCCGGCCAGCGGTGCCGCGTCGCCGTCCACCGAGAAGACCGTGTCGGAGACGACGACGGCGGGACCCTTGTGCGTCCCGAGCGCCTTGCCCACGGCGTCGGGGTCGGCGTGGGCGACGACCTGCGTGGCGCCGCGGGCGAGCCGGCAGCCGTCGATGAGCGAGGCGTGGTTGCCCGCGTCCGAGACGACGAGCGAGCCGTGCGGCGCGAGCGCGGTGACCGCGGCGAGATTGGCCGCGTACCCGGAGGAGAAGACGAGCGCGGCCTCGAAGCCGCAGAAGTCGGCGAGTTCGCGTTCGAGTTCGGCGTGAAGTCCGGTAGTGCCGGACACGAGCCGCGATCCGGTGGCACCCGCCCCCCAGCGGTGGGCGGCGGCCGCGGCGGCGGCCGTGATCTCGGGGTGGCGGGCGAGACCGAGATAGTCGTTGCTCGCCAGATCGAGCAGGGCCGAGTCGGCGGGGCGCGGGCGCAGGGTGCGGACGAGTCCGGCCTGTCGGCGCTGGTGCGCCTGCTCGTCGATCCATGCGAACGGCGATCCGGCCATGCTGGCGCCTCCGGGCCCTGGGGGTGGTGGTTTTGTAGGCAGTGCACAGACCCTAGCGGGACGGCCCGGCGCCCAGGATGTGGCAATACCCACACGTCGAACCGACTCTGTTGTGCGATCTCTCCTTGGCCGCACCCGCCCGGATACGTCAGGATCGGATCTCATGGACCTGTTGAACACGCTGGTGGACAAGGGGCTTCGGCGCGAGCTGCCGACCCGTGACGAGGCGCTGGCCGTACTGGCCACGTCCGACGACGACGTGCTCGACGTGGTGGCCGCGGCCGGCAAAGTCCGCCGGCACTGGTTCGGCCGTCGAGTGAAGCTCAACTATCTGGTCAACCTGAAGTCCGGGCTGTGTCCCGAGGACTGCTCGTACTGCTCGCAGCGGCTCGGCTCCAAGGCCGAGATCCTCAAGTACAGCTGGCTCAAGCCCGACCAGGCCTCGCAGGCCGCCGCGGCGGGGCTGGCCGGGGGCGCCAAGCGGGTCTGTCTGGTGGCCAGCGGCCGCGGTCCGACCGACCGCGACGTGGACCGGGTCTCCGACACCATCAAGGCGATCAAGGACCAGCACGAGAACGTCGAGGTGTGTGCCTGCCTCGGCCTGCTCTCCGACGGTCAGGCCGAGCGGCTGCGCGAGGCGGGCGCGGACGCCTACAACCACAACCTCAACACGTCCGAGGGGACGTACGGGGACATCACGACCACGCACACGTACGCCGACCGGGTGGACACCGTGCAGAAGGCGCACGCGGCGGGTCTGTCCGCCTGCTCCGGTCTGATCGCGGGCATGGGCGAGAGCGACGAGGACCTCGTGGACGTCGTCTACGCGCTGCGCGAGCTCGATCCCGACTCCGTTCCGGTGAACTTCCTGATCCCCTTCGAGGGAACCCCGCTCGCCAAGGAGTGGAACCTGACACCCCAGCGGTGTCTGCGCATCCTGGCCATGGTCCGCTTCGTCTGCCCGGACGCCGAGGTCCGCATCGCGGGCGGCCGTGAGGTCCACCTGCGCACGATGCAGCCGCTGGCCCTCAATCTGGCCAACTCGATCTTCCTCGGCGACTACCTGACGAGCGAGGGCCAGGCGGGCAAGGCCGACCTGGAGATGATCGCGGACGCCGGGTTCGAGGTGGAGGGCGCGGGCGAGGTGACGCTGCCGGAGCACCGGGCGACGGCGGACGCGGGCTGCGGCGCCCACACGGACGCGGACGCCGGGTGCGGGTCCCACGAAGGCGGTGGGTGCGGGTCGCACGCGGGGAGCCGTGTGTGCGGTTCGGCTTCGGTCGAGGTGCCCGCCGAGGCGCGTACGGATCTGGTCGCCGTGCGCCGCCGGGGTGCCGGAACGGATCTCGCGCCCAATGCCTGACCTGTCCCTGCGGGAGCTGCTCGATCTGGACCGGCGTCACGTCTGGCATCCGTACGGGCCGATGCCGGGCCGGCAGGAACCGCTCGTCGTGGAGTCGGCGAGCGGGGTGCGGCTGCGGATGGCGGACGGCTCCGGCGATCTGGTCGACGGGATGTCGTCCTGGTGGTCGGCCATCCACGGCTACAACCACCCGGTGCTGAACGACGCGGCGCGCGGCCAGTTGGAGCGGATGAGCCATGTGATGTTCGGCGGGCTCACGCACGAGCCCGCCGTGCGGCTGGCCAAGCGTCTGGTCGACATCTCCCCCGAGGGGCTGGAGCACGTCTTCCTCGCCGACTCCGGTTCGGTCTCGGTCGAGGTCGCCGTCAAGATGTGTCTCCAGCACTGGCGTTCGCTCGGCCGCCCGGCCAAGCAGCGGCTGCTGACCTGGCGGGGCGGCTACCACGGGGACACCTGGCAGCCGATGTCGGTGTGCGACCCCGAGGGCGGGATGCACGAGCTGTGGCAGGGCGTGCTGCAGCGCCAGGTGTTCGCCGACGCCCCGCCGGCCGGATACGAGGAGTCGTACGCCGCGCACCTGCGCGAGCTGATCGGGCGCCACGCGGACGAACTCGCCGCGGTGATCGTGGAGCCGGTGGTGCAGGGCGCGGGCGGGATGCGCTTCCACTCCCCCGCGTATCTGCGGGTGCTGCGGGAGGCGTGCGACGCGCACGACGTGTTGCTGGTGTTCGACGAGATCGCGACCGGCTTCGGCCGTACGGGCACGCTCTTCGCGGCGGAGCATGCGGGCGTGACGCCGGACGTGATGTGCGTGGGCAAGGCGCTGACCGGCGGTTACCTGACCATGGCGGCGACGCTGTGCACGGCCGAGGTGGCCGAGGGCATCTCGCGCGGCGAGGTCCCGGTGCTCGCGCACGGCCCGACCTTCATGGGCAATCCGCTCGCCGCCGCGGTGGCCTGCGCCTCGATCGACCTGCTGCTCGGACAGGACTGGCAGACCGAGGTCAAGCGGATCGAGGCGGGACTGCGGGAGGGGCTGGCGGAGGCCTCCTCGATGCCGGGGGTCCGGGACGTACGCGTGCTGGGCGCGATCGGTGTCGTCCAGCTCGACCACGAGGTGGACATGGCGGCGGCGACCGCCGCCGCCGTGCGCGAGGGCGTGTGGCTGCGGCCGTTCCGCGACCTCGTCTACACGATGCCGCCGTTCGTCACCGGCGACGAGGACGTGGCACGGATCGTCCGCGCGGTCCGCGCGGCGGCGCGGGAGGGATGACATGGCGGTCCTGGTGATCACGGGGACGGGCACGGAGGTGGGCAAGACGGTCACGACGGCCGCCGTCGCCGCCGTCGCCGTCGCCGCCGGACGGTCGGTGGCCGTCCTCAAACCCGCGCAGACGGGCGTGGGTCCGCACGAGCGCGGGGACGCCGACGAGGTGGCCCGGCTCGCGGGGACTGTCACCACGCTCGAACTCGGCCGCTACCCCGATCCCCTGGCACCCGCCACGGCCGCGCGACGGGCCCGGCTGGCTCCGGTGCGGCCCCGGGAGGTGGCGGAGGCGGCGGTCAAGCTGGCCACCGAGCACGACCTCGTGCTGATCGAGGGAGCGGGCGGTCTGCTCGTCCGCTTCGACGACGAGGGCGGCACGCTGGCGGACGTGGCGACGCTGCTGGACGCGCCGGTGCTGCTCGTCGTGGCGGCGGGACTCGGCACCCTCAACACGACCGAGCTGACGGCGCGTGAGATCCGGCGCCGTGGCCTCGGTCTGGCCGGGCTCGTGATCGGCAGCTGGCCCGGCTCAGCGGACCTGGCGTCCCGTTGCAACCTCGTGGACCTGCCGGTGGTGGCCGAAGCACCGCTGCTGGGCGCGCTGCCCGCGGGGGCCGGCGCCCGCCCGCCCGCCGCATTCCGCGCCGGGGCTCCGGGTTGGCTGGCACCCGCGCTCGGCGGCACCTGGAACGCGGACGCCTTCGCCGGGTCCTGCTGAGAGGCCGCCGAAGGGTGTGACGGACCTCCACGGGGGACGATCGCGGTAGGTCCCGTCCTTCCGGAAGGTCCGTCATGGCGTTCGGGTCGGCCGGTTCCGGCACGGTGTCACGGGATCCGGTGCACCACCCGCTGTTCGCCCGCTACCACGCCCGTGTCAGCGTGACCGCCGAGACGCGGCTGGGCATGGGCGGCGTACGCGACCGGCTGCTGGACCCGCGTGTACAGAGGCAGGTCTGTCACAGCGGCCGACGCGTCACAGGCTCCACTGGCGCAGTTCCTGTGCGATGTCGTGCACGGTCGCCTCGCCGCCCTTCACCAGGCGGGCGAGATCGCGCACCTGCTCCGGGGAGGTGACGACCTTGAGGCCGCTGGCGACGAGATAGGCGTACGCGACGGCCGAGGCGAACATCGCGTTGGAGCGTTCGAGCGCCGGGACGTGCAGCAGGAGCTGGAGCAGTGCGGCGGCGCGGGCGTGCGGACTGTCGTAGACGGGAATGCCGAGTATCTCCGCCTCGTGCCGGCTGACGGCGGCGACGAGGGCTCCCCAGTCGGTGACCTGGGGGTCTCCGGGCGTCTTCTGTTCGGCGATCATGAGAAGCCAGGCAAGGTCGACTCTGAGACTGCTCAACGGATCAACGACGACCTTCACGCGAGCCCGGACGGATGCCTTCACGAGCGCCTTCGCGGTCCGCGCCGAATTCCTCGGCGAAGACGGATTCGTACTGCTTCATGAAGTCGGAGGCGGCATCGACGAAGGTGTGACCCACCTCCCCGGTGTCCTGTCTGACCAGCTCCTCGATGTAGCGGTTCACGCTCATGCCGCGCGCCAGGGCCCGCTCGCGGGCGGCCCGGGCCGTGCCCTCGTCCACCCGCACGTTCAGTTGAGTCTTCGCCATACTCCGAAGCTAGCGCCGAAGTGCTAGCACCCGCAAGGGCCGGAGGACGGCCGGCCCAATAACCCGGAAGGGATACCCCCTGTGGACGGGATCACATTACGCTCGGCCGGGACACGGATGCCGGGACATCGACCACTCAGGAGGCGGCCTTGCCCACATCAGCTGCGGAGCACGCCGTCGGCCAGGGGGACGCCGACGGGACGGCGGCCCGCGCCCGCGGTCTGACGAAGGCGTACGGCTCGGGCGAGACGGCCGTCCTCGCCCTCGACTCGGTCGACGTGGCCATCGCGCGCGGCCGCTTCACCGCGGTCATGGGCCCTTCGGGCTCCGGGAAGTCGACCCTGATGCACTGCCTGGCGGGGCTCGACACCGTTTCGGCCGGACAGGTGTGGCTCGGCGACACCGAGATCACGGGGCTCAAGGACCGCGAGCTGACCCGGTTGCGCCGGGACCGGATCGGTTTCATGTTCCAGTCGTTCAACCTGATCCCGACGCTCAGCGCGGCCGAGAACATCACGCTGCCGATGGACATCGCGGGTCAGCGGCCCGACCCGAAGTGGCTCGACCAGGTCATCGACACACTCGGGCTGCGCGACCGGCTCAAGCACCGTCCCGCACAGCTCTCCGGTGGCCAGCAGCAGCGCGTCGCCTGCGCGCGGGCGCTCGCCTCGCGCCCCGAGCTGATCTTCGCGGACGAGCCGACCGGCAATCTCGACTCCCGCGCGGGTCTGGAGGTCCTCGGCTTCCTGCGTGAGGCGGTCGACGAGCTCGGCCAGACCGTTGTCATGGTCACGCACGATCCCGGCGCGGCCGCCCACTCCGACCTGGTGCTCTTCCTCGCGGACGGGCGGATCGTGGACGAGATGCGGCGGCCGACGGCGGAAGCGGTGCTGGAGCGCATGAAACGCTTCGACACCGTCCGGGCGGGCCTCTCGGGCTCCGCACCCGGCGACGGGGAATCCCACCCCAGGAAGGGGGACACGGGTGTCGTACCTCCCCAAACGGGCGCCGACCGCGCCGCACCCCCCGGAGCGGACTCCGCGGCGGACTCCGGCGGTGTGACGGCCGACGGCGGCACCGGCCACGTATCCCACGACAAGGACTGAGGCGGCCGTGCTCAAGGCGACTCTGCGCAGTTTCCTCGCCCACAAGGGGCGGCTGCTCCTCTCCGCGCTGGCCGTCGTGCTGTCCGTGGCGTTCGTCGCCGGCAGCCTGATCTTCTCGGACACGGTCACCCGTACCTTCGACCGGCTCTTCGCCTCCACCTCGGCGGATGTGACCGTGTCGCCCAGGAACGAGCTCACGTCACAGATCCCGACCGGCGCCACCCCGACACTGCCCGCCTCGCTCGCGGACCGGCTGGCGAAGGTCGACGGCGTCTCGGCCGCCCACGTCGACGCGGCCGTCGAGAACCTCACCATCGTCGACCGCGGGAACGAGTCGGTCGGGCCGACCTCGGGCGCGCCGACCATCGCCACCAACTGGCAGCCCAGCGAACGCAGTCCGGTGAAGCTGACCTCCGGCCACGCTCCGCACGGCGCCGGCGAGGCGCTGCTCGACGCGGACACCGCCGACCGCAAGCACGTCCGCATGGGCGACACCCTGACGGTGCAGGCGCAACCCGGCACGTTCGAGGTGCGGATCGTCGGCATCGCCACCTTCACCACCACCAACCCCGGTGCCGCGCTGTTGTTCCTCGACACCCCGACGGCGCAGACCAGGCTGCTGGGCAGCACCTCCGCCGCCACGAGCATCTCGCTGGACGCGGCGCCCGGCGTCGACGACGCCGTGCTCAAGCAGCACGTCGCGGCCGAACTCGGCACGAGCACGTACGACTTGAAGACGGCCGACGAGCAGGCCAAGGACGCCGCCGCACAACTCGGCGGCTTCCTGGACGTCATCAAGTACGTGATGCTCGGCTTCGCCGGGATCGCCGTACTCGTCGGTGTCTTCCTCATCGTCAACACCTTCTCGATGCTCATCGCCCAACGCACGCGCGAACTGGGCCTGTTGCGTGCGCTGGGCGCCGACCGGCGGCAGGTACGACGGTCCGTGCTGACCGAGGCGCTGCTGCTCGGACTGGTCGGCTCGACGCTCGGCCTGGCCGCGGGGATCGGGCTCGCCGTCGGGCTGATCAAGCTGATGACCGCGTTCGGGATGAACCTGAAGTCGACCGAGATGGTGATCAATTGGGGAACCCCCGTCGCGTCGTACGTCGTCGGGGTCGGCGTCACCTTCGTGGCGGCGTACCTCCCCGCCCGGCGCGCGGCCGGGGTCTCCCCGATGGCGGCCCTCGCGGACGCCGAGGTCGCGGGTCTGGGAAGGCCGTTGCGGGTACGGGGGGTCGTGGGCTCGGTCGTGGGGCTGGCCGGCGTCGCCGCGCTCGGCGGGTGCGTCGCGGCGTCGAAGACCTCGACGGCCGGCTCGCTGCTGGGACTCGGGGTCGTGCTGACCCTCGTGGCGACGGTGATCGCGGGCCCGCTCCTGGTCCGGCCGGTGATCAAGGTTCTGGGCGGGGCCTTCCCTGCGCTGTTCGGGTCGGTCGGCCGGATGAGCCAGCGCAACGCGCTGCGCAATCCCCGGCGCACCGGTGCCACGGCGTCCGCCCTGATGGTGGGCCTGGCCCTGGTCGGCGGGATGTCCGTGGCGAGCGCCTCCATGAGCAAGTCCTTCGACCAGCAGATCGACAAGACACTGGGCGCCGACTTCGTCATCCAGAACAGCAACTTCGTACCGTTCTCGCAGGAGGTCACCGACAAGGTGCGCGGCACGGACGGCGTCGCTCTCGTCGTCCGCCAGCGGTTCACCCCGGTCGCGGTGCGGCTGCCGGACGGCAAGCGGATCAAGACCACCGCCGCGGGCTACGATCCGCGCCTCGACGACGTCGCCCATCTCAGGTACGCCCAGGGGGACACCGCGGCGGCGCTGGGCGCGGGGCATCTCGCGATGGACGCGAAGTTCGCGCGGGAGCACGACGTGCGGGTGGGCAGCACGGTCCCCGTCGAGTTCCCCGCCGGGCGGCACGCCGATCTGACGGTGGCCGCGCTCACCGACCAGGAGTCCGCCGAGGGGTTCGGCATGCAGGGCGGCCTGTACGCCGGTTTCGGCACGATCGAGAAGTACGTGCCGGGCGGACAGGACTCCACCCTGTACGTGAACGCGGCTTCGGGCACCGGCGCCGACCAGCTGCGCTCCCGGCTGGAGAAGACGCTCGAGCCGTATCCGCAGGTACAGGTGCGTGACCAGGCCGACTACAAGAAGCTGGTCCACGATCAGATCGCGGTACTGCTCTATCTCGTGTACGCCCTGCTCGGACTCGCGATCGTCATCGCGGTGCTCGGTGTGGTCAACACCCTGGCCCTGTCGGTCGTCGAGCGCACCCGGGAGATCGGACTGCTGCGCGCCATCGGCCTCGGCCGCCGCCAGTTGCGCCGGATGATCCGCCTGGAGTCGGTGGTGATCGCCGTGTTCGGCGCCGTCCTCGGTCTCGTGCTGGGGCTGGTCTGGGGCGTCTGTGTACAGCAGGTGCTCGCGCTCCAGGGCCTGACGGCGTTCGCCGTTCCCTGGGCCACCATCGCGGCAGTGGTGGTGGGTTCGGCCGTCGTGGGCATCGTCGCGGCGCTGCTGCCGGCGCTGCGCGCGTCGCGCATGAACGTACTGGCGGCGATCGCGCACGAGTGAGATGCGCGGCTCCGCTCCGCCCCTTTGAGGACAAGTCACCGGTGAGTGAGGAGAGTTCGCGCCCCCGTCTCGCGTGCCCCTGCTGATCGGCGCGAACGGCGACCGGATGCCGCGGCCGGCCGCCGAGCACGCGGACATCGTCGTGTTCACCGGAGCGCGTACCACGCCGGGCGGGGCGCTGGAACCGCTCACCGCCGGGGAACTCGGCGAACGCGTCGCCGTGTACCGGGCACACGCCGCGGGACGCGAGGTGCCCGCCGAGTTCCACCCGCTGATCCGGATCGTCGCCGTCACCGACGACCGCGATCCGCCCCCCAGCCCCGTCCTGTGACCTGTCGTCGGACGTGTCCCGCGACCTGCCCTTGAACCGTGTCGCACGGCCTGCCCCTGAGGTGAGGCCGTCCCGCGGCCCGCCTTCGGGGTCGTCCGGATCATCACATCCCAGATGGTGGAATTCCGGGTCGCCCCCCGGGGCGCGTGATGGGATCGGCGCATGACCGACCTGCTGATCCGGGCCGCGACGCCCGAGGACCTCGACACCGTGCTGGCCTTCTGGAGGGCCGCCGCCGAGGGCACGAGCATCAGTGACGACCGGGACGGCGTGGAGCGGCTGGTCGCCCGTGACCCCGAGGCGCTGATCCTGGCCGAGCGGGAGGGGGAGCTCGTGGGGACGGTGATCGCGGGCTTCGACGGCTGGCGCTGCCATCTGTACCGCCTGGCGGTCCATCCCGGGCGACGGCGGCTCGGGATCGGCTCGGCCCTGCTCGCCGCGGCCGAGGAGCGGTTCGTACGGCTCGGGGGGCGACGCGGGGACGCGATGGTGCTGCGCCGGAACGAGACCGCTCAGCATGCGTGGCGGGCGGCCGGGTACGCGCCGGAGGAGGCTTGGCGACGGTGGGTGAAGCCGCTCGCCCGCTAGGCCCCGCCCCGCCGGAGACGGCTCTTTGCTCATCCTTTACCATTGGAGGATCGTCAGATCACCACATCCTCCCAATGACTCAGTCGGCTCAGCCGCCTCAGTCGGTTCAGTGAAAGGTGTGAGCGTCCGCCCATGGGCGAACCTCCCGGTACCCGACATCGCGCGATCCCCCCGACCCTGGCCGATCATGGGACGGAGGTGACCCGATGACCGAAGTACTCCTCCTGCTGGTGGCGGTACTGCTCTCGCTGGCCTGCGGCGTCTTCGTCGCGGCGGAGTTCTCGCTGACCACGGTCGAGCGCAGCGAGCTGGAGCGTGCCGTCGAACGCGGCGAGCGCGGCGCCGCGGGCGCCCTCAAGGGCGTACGGAACCTCACCTTCCAGCTCTCCGGCGCCCAGCTCGGCATCACCGTCACGAATCTGGTCGTCGGCATGCTCTCCGAGTCGTCGATCGCCAAGCTCCTCGCCGGGCCCCTTGAGTCGGCCGGGATCTCCCCCTCCGCGTCGATGTCGGTGGCCCTGGTCATCGGTACGGCGCTGTCGACCCTCTTCCTGATGGTCGTCGGCGAGCTGGTGCCCAAGAACTGGGCGATCTCCGCGCCGCTCGCCATGGCCAGGCGGGTGGCGACGCCGCAGCGCTGGTTCAGCGCCGCGTTCCGCCCGTTCATCACACATCTCAACAACACCGCGAACCATGTCGTACGCCGCTTCGGCCTCGAACCCGCCGAGGAGCTGGCCTCCGCGCGCGGGCCCCAGGAGCTGGTGGCCCTCGCCCGGCACTCCGCCAAGCAGGGCGCCCTGGAGGCGGACACCGCGGAGCTGTTCGTGCGCACACTGAACCTCGCCGACCTGTCCGCGGAGAACGTGATGACCCCGCGCGTCCAGGTCATCGCGCTGGACATCCAGGCGACCTGCGAGGACGTGGCGAACGCGACGCGGGCGACCGGCCTGTCCCGCTTCCCGGTCCACCGCGGCAGTCTCGACGCCGTCGTCGGCATCGCGCACATCAAGGACGTCCTGGCGCTGCCCGCCGAGCGCAGGGGCCGCACCACCGTCTCCAAGATCATGCGCGAGCCGCTGTTCGTACCGGAGTCGCTGACCGTCGACCGGCTGCTCGACCGGCTCTCCGGCAAGCGCACCATGGCCGTCGTCATCGACGAGTACGGCGGCACGGCCGGGGTCGCCACCCTCGAGGACATCGTCGAGGAGGTCGTCGGCGAGGTCCGCGACGAGCACGACCCCCACGAGACCCCCGACCTGGCCCCGGCCGACGCCGACAGCGAGGGGCGCAGCCTCTACTCGGCCGACGGGGCGGCCCGCACGGACCAGCTGGCCCGCCTCGGGCTGCGGGTCCCGAACGGCCCGTACGAGACGCTGGCCGGCTTCCTCGCGACCGAGCTCGGCCGCATTCCGGCCGTCGGGGACAGCGTCGAGGTCGCCGGGTGGCAGCTCCAGGTGGTGGACGCCTCGGGGCGACGGGCCGCACGGGTGCTGCTGCACGCACCGCTCGACCAGCACGAGGAAGGGAAGCGATGACCGCCGTACAACTGCTGATCGGCCTGGCGACGCTGGTCGTGAACGCCTTCTTCGTGGGCGCCGAGTTCGCGCTGATCTCGGTGCGCCGCAGCCAGATCGAGCCCCATGCCGAGCGGGGCGACCGCAGGGCGAGCAGTGTGCTGTGGGGGCTGGAGCACGTGTCCGCGCTGCTGGCGGCCGCGCAGCTCGGCATCACCCTGTGCACGCTGGTTCTCGGCATCGTGGCCGAGCCCGCGATCGCGCACCTGCTGGAGCCGGTGTTCCACGCCGTGGGTGTGTCGCAGGGCGCGGGCCACGTAGTCTCGTTCGTGATCGCGCTCACCCTGGCGACGTATCTGCACATGCTGTTCGGCGAGATGGTCCCGAAGAACATCGCGCTGGCGGAGCCGGTGCGCACCGCGCTGGTGCTCGGCCCGCCGCTGGTCGGGCTCTCCCGCGCCCTGCGCCCGGTGATCTTCACCGTCAACGCCTTCGCCAACGGCCTGCTGGCACTGCTGCGGGTCGAGACCAAGGACGAGGTCGCGGCGGCCTTCTCCGACGACGAACTGGCCCGGCTGGTCAAGGACTCCGGAGCGGCCGGGCTCATCGACAACCGTGCCCAGGAGCGGCTGCACGACGTCCTGGAGCTCGGGCGCCGGCCCGTGCGCGATGTCGTCCTCCCGCTGGAGGGCGTCGTGTACGCGAGTGTGGGCGTCACCCCCGAGGGGCTGGAGCGGCTGTCCGCCGAGTCCGGGTTCTCGCGCTTCCCGGTGGTGGACGAGGCGCGCCGCATCGTCGGCTATCTGCACGTCAAGGACGCGCTGGACGCGGTGCCGCGCGACGTGCCGTTCCAGGTGGGGGACATGCGGCCCATCGCGCGCGTCCGGGAGAGCACCCCGCTGGACGACGTGCTCACCGCGATGCGGCGCAGCCGGACGCATCTCGCGGCGGTCATGGGCAGCGACGGACGTCTCTCGGGGCTGGTGACGATGGAGGACGTGCTGCGGGAGCTGTTCGACCAGACGGTGTGACGCGTCGGCCACGCGGTGTGACGCGTCGGTCGGTGCCGGACGGCCGGCGCCGACCGCGCGGCGTGCGCCGGGCGCCGGGGCCGTGCGCCGGACGCCGGGCACCGGGCACCGGGCACCGGGCACCGGGCACCGGGAGGCCCGACCGACCGACGAGTACGCGCGCGGGTTACCATCTTTTCCGCCATGCAGACGAATGCCACGTACACCAGTCTTGTCGCGGTCGGCGACTCCTTCACCGAGGGCATGTCGGACCTGTTGCCCGACGGCTCGTACCGCGGCTGGGCCGACATCCTGGCCGGCCGGATGGCCGCGCTGACCCCCGCCTTCCGCTATGCGAACCTCGCGGTGCGCGGCAAGCTCATCGGACAGATCGTCGCCGAGCAGGTGGACGTGGCGGTCGCGATGCGGCCCGACGTGATCACTCTGGTCGGCGGCCTCAACGACACCCTGCGCCCCAAGGTCGACATGGGGCGGGTCCGCGGGCTGCTGGAGGAGGCCGTGGAGCGGCTCGCCCCCGCCTGCGAGCAGCTCGTCCTGATGCGCAGCCCCGGCCGCAACGGCCCGGTGCTCGAACGGTTCCGGCCGCGCATGGAGGAGCTCTTCGGCTTCGTCGACGACCTGGCGAAGCGGCACGGCGCGCTGGTCGTCGACCTGTACGGGGCGCCGTCGCTCTCCGATCCCCGGATGTGGGACGTGGACCGGCTGCACCTGACGGCCGACGGGCACCGCAGGGTCGCCGAGGCCGTCTGGCAGACGCTCGGCCTCGCGGCGGAGGACCCCGACTGGCACGCGCCGGTGCCGCCCACGGCGCCGCCCGGCTGGACGGCCCGCCGCACCGCCGACGTCCGCTTCGCCAAGCAGCACCTGCTGCCGTGGATAGGCCGACGGCTCACGGGCCGCTCGTCGGGCGACGGCCGCCCGGCCAAACGGCCGGAGCTGCTGCCGTACGAGGGCCCGCTGGGGTAGGCATCCCGTTCCGTCGCCGTACGAAGGGTCGTCGGCGTAGGCGTACCCGTACCGTCCTGGCGGAGCGGGCCGACGCCGGCGGCACCACGCGGTCCACACAGGTGGAGGCGCTTTCGTAGCTTCCTCCGACAAACCCCCCGGCGCTGGCCTGCAGGAATCGCCAGTAGAATCCGTCCACGTGACTGCCGCGCCCGCAAAGCCCCGTATCCCCAACGTCCTCGCCGGACGCTACGCCTCCGCCGAGCTCGCCACGCTCTGGTCCCCCGAGCAGAAGGTGAGGCTGGAGCGTCAGCTCTGGCTCGCCGTGCTGCGGGCGCAGAAGGACCTCGGGATCGAGGTGCCGGACGCCGCCATCGCCGACTACGAGCGCGTCCTCGACCAGGTCGACCTGGCCTCGATCGCCGAGCGCGAGAAGGTCACCCGGCACGACGTGAAGGCGCGGATCGAGGAGTTCAACGACCTCGCCGGGCACGAGCAGGTGCACAAGGGCATGACCTCCCGGGACCTCACCGAGAACGTCGAGCAGCTGCAGATCCGGCTCTCGCTCGAGCTGATGCGCGACCGCACGGTGTCCGTACTGGCGCGGCTCGGCAAGCTCGCGGGCGAGTACGCCGAGCTGGTCATGGCGGGCCGCTCGCACAACGTCGCGGCACAGGCGACCACCCTCGGCAAGCGTTTCGCGACCGCCGCCGACGAGCTGCTCGTCGCGTACGGCCGGGTCGAGGAGCTGCTCGGCCGCTACCCGCTGCGCGGCATCAAGGGCCCGGTCGGCACGGCGCAGGACATGCTGGACCTGCTGGACGGGGACGCGGCGAAGCTCGCGGACCTGGAGCGGCGCGTCGCCGGACACCTCGGTTTCTCGCAGGCCTTCACCTCCGTCGGCCAGGTCTACCCGCGGTCGCTGGACTACGAGGTCGTCACCGCGCTGGTGCAACTGGCGGCCGCCCCCTCGTCGCTGGCCAAGACGATCCGGCTGATGGCCGGGCACGAGCTGGTCACCGAGGGCTTCAAGCCGGGCCAGGTCGGCTCGTCCGCCATGCCGCACAAGATGAACACCCGCTCCTGCGAGCGCGTCAACGGTCTGATGGTCATCCTGCGCGGCTACGCCTCGATGACCGGCGAGCTGGCGGGCGACCAGTGGAACGAGGGCGACGTCTCCTGCTCGGTGGTGCGCCGGGTCGCGCTGCCCGACGCGTTCTTCGCGCTCGACGGTCTGCTGGAGACCTTCCTCACCGTTCTCGACGAGTTCGGCGCGTTCCCGGCCGTCGTCGCGCGCGAGCTCGACCGCTACCTGCCGTTCCTCGCCACCACCAAGGTCCTGATGGGCGCGGTGCGGGCCGGCGTCGGCCGCGAGGTCGCGCACGAGGCGATCAAGGAGAACGCCGTCGCCTCCGCCCTCGCGATGCGCGAGCGGGGCGCCGAGCGCAACGAGCTGCTGGACAAGCTCGCCGCGGACGAGCGCATCCCGCTCGACCGCGCGCAGCTCGGCGACCTGATGGCCGACAAGCTGTCCTTCACGGGCGCCGCCGCCGACCAGGTCGCCGTCGTCGTGGCCCGTGTCGAGGAGATCGTGAAGCAGCACCCGGAGGCCGCGGGCTACACGCCGGGGGCGATCCTCTGACGCGGCTGACCCCCGCGGACCTGGAGGCCGCCCGCGACCGGCTCGTGCCGGATGTCGTCGCGGACGGCCTCGACGTTCTGTTCTGCGGTATCAACCCCGGCCTGATGACGGCCGCCACGGGCCACCATTTCGCGCGACCCGGGAACCGCTTCTGGCCGGTGCTCCACCTGTCGGGCTTCACACCCCGCCAGTTGAAGCCCTCGGAACAGGACGAACTGCTGTCGTACGGGCTCGGCATCACCAACGTGGTGGCGCGGGCGACGGCGCGGGCCGACGAGCTGACCCCGGACGAGTACCGGGACGGCGGCCGGCTGCTCGTCGCGAAGGTGGAGCGGCTGCGGCCGCGGCTGCTCGCGGTGGTGGGGATCACCGCGTACAGGTCGGCGTTCGGCGAACGCGGGGCCGCGATCGGCCCGCAGGAGCGCACGATCGGGTCCAGCCGGGTGTGGGCGCTGCCGAATCCCAGTGGGCTCAACGCGCACTGGACGGCCGCGACGATGGCGCAGGAGTTCGGACGCCTGCGGTCGGCCGCCGCCGAGGACCGGCGCGGTTAGCTCCCCGGGTCACGCGTCCCGGCGGCGCACACTCCACGCGCCCGCGAGCAGTGCGCCGGCGGCCCACAGCGCGGTCACCCCGAGCCCGGCCCAGGGCCCCGGGCCGCCGTCCGCCGACGCGTGCAGCACCGCCTGTCCCGCCTTGTCGGGCAGGAAGTCGGCCACGGTGCCCGAGGCTCCCCCGACGACGAAGGACACGATCAGGAGGAACGGGACGAGGATGCTCAGAGTGGCGACACCGCTGCGCAGAACGGCCGCGAGCCCCGCGGCGAACAGGGCCATCAGCGTCAGATAGACGGCACACCTGACGACTCCGCGCAGTTCCTCGCTCCCACCCAGCCCGCTCGCCCTGTCGCCCAGCACCGAGGTGCCCACGGCCAGGCTCGCGCCTCCCGTGACCAGGCCGGTCAGCAGCACCGGTGCCGCGATCGCCACCGCCTTGGCGAGGAACCACCGCACACGGTCGGGGACCGCGGCGAGCGAGACGCGCAGGGCGCCGCCCTGGAACTCGGCCGAGACCACCTGCGCGCCGAAGGTGATCGCCGCGATCTGCCCGAAGCTGACACCGAAGAACACCGAGAACAGCGGGTCGAAGTCCTGGCCGCCCGAGTCGTCGAGGCCCGCGAGCGCGGAGAAGGCCGTTGTGGCCAGGAGGACGGCGACCAGTCCCCCGACGAGCGACCGCAGCGTACGGATCTTGATCCATTCGGCGCGGAGTGCGGGTACGAACGTCATGATCGGGCCTCCTGGCGCCGCGTCGTGGCCGGCGTGCCGGCGAACTCGGTCCGGTTCGCCGTCAGATCCAGGTAGGCCTGTTCCAACGTCGCCTCCTCCGTGGCGAGTTCGAGGAGGGGCAGCTGCGCGGCCGCCGCGAGACGCCCGATGTCCTCCACACGCGCGTCGAGGGCGGTCCAGCGTCCGTCGTCCCCCCCGCGCTGCCTCGATGCCGTGCCGGGCGAGCAGGTCGCCCAGCGCGGCCCCCTCGGTGGCGCGCACCCGCACCCGGGGCTGCACCCGCGCGTCGATGAACTCGCGCATGGGCGTGTCGGCGAGGAGCCGGCCCCGGCCGAGGACGACGAGGTGGTCGGCGAAGGACGCGGTCTCGTTCATGAGGTGGCTGGAGACGAGGACCGTGCGGCCCTCCCGGGCCAGCTCTCGCATCAACTCCCGGATCCAGATGATCCCTTCGGGGTCGAGCCCGTTCGACGGTTCGTCCAGCAGCACCACGGGCGGGTCGCCGAGGAGCGCGGCGGCGATGCCCAGACGCTGGCGCATGCCCAGGGAGTACGTCTTCACCCGGCGCCGTGCGACCGACGCGAGTCCCGCCTCCTCGAGGACCGCGTCGACGCGCCGCTCGGGGACGCGGTTGCTCGCGGCGAGCGCGCGCAGATGGTCACGGGCGGTGCGTGATCCGTGCGCGGCCCCCGCGTCGAGCAGGGCACCCACGCGGCGCAGCGGCTCGTGGAGGCCGGCGTAGGCGCGGCCCCCGATGCGGGCACTGCCGGACGTGGGCCGGTCCAGGCCCAGGACGAGCCGCATGGTGGTGGACTTTCCGGCGCCGTTGGGCCCGAGGAATCCGGTGACGCGGCCGGGGAGAACCCGGAAGGTGAGGTGGTCCACGGCGCGCCTGCCGCCGTACTCCTTGGTCAGGTCTTGGACGTCGATACTGGTCATGGGCCCAGCGTGGCCCCCACTGACGGGTCGCCACCTCCCCCGCGGGTGGAGATCGTCTCCCCCGTCCGGGGGACCCCGGCCGCCGGCGCGGCCTGGCACGATGGCGCGATGGCCCGCCTTCTGCGCCCGCTGTCGCGGGGGACCACATACACGCGCCTGCTGCATCTGTGGGTGCCGATGCTGTTCGTCAGCGTGTGGCTGTTCATCGACATGTCGAAGCCCTGGGTGCCCGCGGCGCTGCTGATCCCGCTGGGGCTGATCCCGGCCGTGCGGCGCGGCGAGGGGGTGCAGGCGCGCCACATGCTGGCACGGGACAGCGAGGACACGGCCCTCTCGGTCGCGCCCTCGGCCACGTGGCGGGACAGATGGCGGACCGTGCTCTGGCTGGAGACGCGGATGGCGCTGGGCGTGGCGGCGTCCGTGCTCACCGTCTGGCTGCCGGTGATCGCCGTCGACGTGCTCAGGGCGGCGTGGAGCCCGGTCGCCGGCCCGGTCGTGTCGGTGTCCCGTCCGCACTGGGCCTACGCGCTCCTCGTCCCGTTCCCGCTGCTCGCCCTCTACGGCGGCGTGGTCGGCCTCGGCGAGCTGACCACGGCCGTCGCGCGCCGTCTTCTCGGCCCGTCCCCCGCCGAGCGGCTCTCCGCCCTGGAGGAGCGCACCGAGCAGCTTCTGGAGCGCACGCGCATCGCCCGTGAGCTGCACGACTCGATCGGTCACGCGCTGACGGTGGCGGTGGTGCAGGCGGGCGCCGCACGGGCGGCCTGCGACCCCGCGTTCACCGACCGGGCCCTCGGTGCCATCGAGGACACCGGCCGGGCCGCCCTGGAGGATCTCGAAAGGGTGCTCGGTGTGCTGCGCGAGCCGGGGCGGCCGGCGAGCGGCAGACCGACGCTGACCGAGGCCGACCGGCTCCTGGACTCGGCGCGCGCCTCGGGGGCGAAGGTCGACGCCGAGGTGACGGGTCCGCTGGAGACCGTGCCGGGGCCGGTGTCCCGCGAGGGGTACCGCATCCTGCAGGAGTCGCTCACCAACGTGCTGCGGCACGCGGGCGGTGTGCCGGTCCGGGTGCGCATCGCGGTCGGTGACGGCAGCCTCGGGCTGGAGGTCCGCAGTCCGCTGAACGGGGAGGTACCGGGGCCGGGCCGTGGCAGCGGGCTGCGCGGGATACGGGAACGGGCGGCGCTGCTGGGCGGACGGGCGCGCACCGGACCCGACGGGGGCGACTGGCAGGTGCGCGTGGACCTGCCACTGCGCTGATCCGTGCCGGTCGGCACCGGCCGGTCCCTACCGCCCGGCACCGGTGGCGTACGGTGGTCCGCAACGGCTCTACCGGGCACGGCCCCTGACGGTCCGTAGGGTGTGATCTACGCTGGCCGGATGCCGGTCACCGTTCTCCTCGTCGACGACGAACCCCTCGTACGGGCCGGGCTGCGCGCCGTCCTGGAGGCGCAGCCGGACATCGAGGTCGTCGGGGAGGCGGCCGACGGCGCCGCGGTGATCCCGCTGGTACGGCGGCTGCGTCCGGACGTGGTCGCCATGGACGTCCGCATGCCCCTCATGGACGGCATCGAGGCCACCCGCGCCGTCCTGCGGACCGTCAGCGATCCGCCGAAGATCCTCGTGGTGACGACGTTCGAGAACGACGAGTACGTCTACGAGGCACTGCGCGCGGGTGCCGACGGATTCCTGCTGAAGCGGGCACGGCCCGCCGAGATCGTGCACGCGGTACGGCTGGTCGCCGAGGGCGAGTCCCTGCTCTTCCCCGCGTCCGTAAGGAAGTTGGCCGCCGCGTACGGAGTCGACGCGGGCAGTCCCGCGGCACGGGCTGCCATGGAGCGGGCCGCGCTGACCGAGCGGGAGACGGACGTGCTGCGGCTGATGGCACGGGGGCTGTCGAACGCGGAGATCGCCGCGCGGCTGGTGGTCGGCACGGAGACGGTGAAGTCACACGTCAGCGCCGTACTGGCGAAACTGGGCGCCCGGGACCGCACTCAGGCGGTCATCGCGGCGTACGAGTCGGGGTTCGTGGCCCCGGGCTGAGTACGACCCGCCGGTGACGAAGGGGTCCCCGGCCCTCGCCGGAGCGCGCCGCTCCGAGTACGATCCGGCCAACACGCGCGCTAGCTGGGAGGACGGACGTTGGGGCGGTTGACCGGCGGGGACCCTTCTCTGCTGCGAAGGATCAATTCCGCGGTGGTGCTGCACGCGCTGCGGACCACTGACTGCGCGACCCTCACCGAGGTGACCCGGGTGACCGGACTGTCGCGGCCCACGGTCGAGGGCGTCGTCGAAGGGCTGATCGAGGCCGGACTCGTGGTCGAGAAGGCGGCCGAGGAGGGCGCCGCACGGCGCCAGGGGCGACCGGCACGCCGGTTCAGGTTCCGGGCCGAGGCGGGTCATCTGCTGGGGCTGGAGATCGGTCCGCACCGCGTCAGCGTGCTCCTGGCCGATCTGGACGGACGCGTACTGGGCGCGCTCTCCAAGGAGGTCGACGAGACGGCGCCGGCGGACGAGCGGCTCGACCGGCTGCGCACGGCGGTCGCCGAGCTGCTGCGCCGGGCCGGCGTCGCCCGCAGCTCCCTGCGCGCGGTGGGCGTGGGAAGCCCCGGGATCGTCGAGGCGGACGGCACCGTACGACTGGGCACGGCGCTGCCGGAGTGGACGGGGCTGCGGCTGGGCGAGCGGCTGAGCCGTTCCTTCAAGTGCCCGGTGCTGGTGGAGAACGACGCCAACGCGGCGGCGGTCGCCGAGCACTGGAAGGGTTCGGCGACCGAGTCGGACGACGTGGTGTTCGTGCTGGCCGGGCTGAGCCCCGGCGCGGGTTCGCTGATCGGCGGGCGGCTGCACCGGGGATACGGGGGCGCCGCAGGAGAGATCGGGGCGCTGCATCTGCTGGGCAGCGAGGCGACCCCCGAGACGCTGCTGTCGACCACGGACGAGCCGCTGCACCCGCTGGACGAGCAGGCCGTCGCCGAGGTCTTCGCGCTCGCCAAGGGCGGCGACCAGCGGGCCCGCGCGGCGGTCGACCGCTTCATCCAGCGGCTCGTGCACGACGTGGCGGCGCTGGCCCTCGCCCTCGATCCCGAACTCGTCGTGATCGGCGGCTGGGCGGCCGGCCTGGACGGCGTACTGGAGCCGCTGCGGCGCGAGTTGGCCCGCTACTGTCTTCGGCCGCCCAAGGTGACGCTCTCCCTGCTGGGCGAGGCCGCCATCGCGACGGGTGCCCTGCGGCTGGCCCTCGACCATGTGGAGGAGGAGCTGTTCGCGGTGGAGGGGACCGTGACGGCACGCCGCTGAAGGTCGGCCGCGAGGCCCGGCCCGACGCCGGGGACCGCACACCGGGCCGGACGACGAGGGCCGACGCCAGAGACCGGTGGGCGGAGCCCGGCCGGCGGCCTCGGGTCGGTGAGGCCCTTCACGCAAGGCCCTTTTGGTGAGGCCCGGTCGGCGAAAAGCCGTCGCGCCCCGGAGTGTCCGGGGCGCGACGGCTACGGCTCGGCGGGAGCCCGAGCTTCAGGACTTCAGGAGGCCCTGCGCTCGGGGTCGTGGTGGATCTGCACGCCGCCGGAGTCCCCGAAGGTCAGCCGGCAGGTGTCGGCACGGTAGGTGGCCACGGAGACCGCCGCGGTGCGCCCCAGCGCGCGGAACCGGGTCGTGACGACGAGGACGGGCGCTCCGGGCAGCCGGTCCAGCTCCTTGGCGTCGTCCGCGCGGGCCGAGCCGAGCTCCACGGCGCGGTCCTGGCCGTCCAGGTCGAGGCGCTGCAGTTCGCGCAGCACGGCACGCGCGCGTGCCGCCCCCTCGGGCGTGTCTATCGCCGAGAGGTCGGGCACCGAGGACGCCGGGACGTAGAGCAGTTCGGCGGCCACCGGCTGGCCGTGCGTACCCCGGGAACGGCGGATGGTGTGCACCGCGACGTCATGGCCCGTGTCCAGGGCGTCGGCCACCGAGACGGGCGGAACCGCCGTCGCGCAGTCCATGGGCTGCCAGGCGTCGCCGACCGCACCCGGCCACACGTGCTGCTCGGATCCGACGGCCACGCCCACGCGCGGCGGGGCCACGGTGGTGCCCACTCCGCGGCGCCGCTGCAGTCGCCCTTCCAGCTCCAGTTGTTCGAGTGCCTGGCGCAGGGTGGCGCGGGCGACCCCGAACCTGGCCGCGAGGTCGCGCTCGTTGGGCAGGATCTCCCCCACCGAGAACTCGGAGTCCAGTGCCTCGCTGAGCACTGTCCTGAGATGCCAGTACTTAGGCTCCGGCACCGTTTCCAGCTGCGTGGTCCCCACCCTGTCCTCCGCAATCGCCGTGACCCGGCGGCGTTTAGCGCCCTTGTTTATTAAAGGTTCCTGCACTATCTCTGCGACCATAAAGCCGCCCTCACCCTTGGTCAAGACCAATCCTCGATCCCTTACGCATTGCATAGGCGGGTGGCGCGGAGCGTTCACAAACCGTTCGCGCTGGGCGATGTTCGTGACATGACGCCGAAAGCCCCCGTCCGCGGAACGGGGGCTTTCGGCTGGTAGGGGCCTGGTGCGACTACCGGTTGCCCAGGGACACCAGCTTCTCCGGGTTGCGCACGATGTAGACGCACTGGATCCGGCCGTCCACGACGTCGAGTTGGAAGACGCTGTCGGGCTCGTCCCCGGACAGCGCCAGCAGCGCCGCGCCGCCGTTGAGCTCCAGGAGGCGGAAGGAGAGGTCGGAGGCGCCCTTCCGCGCGGCGCCGACGAGGAAGCGGCCCACCTTGTCGGCCGTTTCGATGACCCGCAGCGGCGCCTTGGACAGACCGCCGCTGTCGCCGACCAGCCGGACGTCAGGCGCCAGCAGGGACATGAGTCCCTTCAGGTCCCCCTTCGCCGCCGCGGCGAGGAACCGTTCGGTCAGATCACGGCGTTCGGCCGGGTCGACCTCATAGCGCGGGCGCCTTTCCCCGACGTGTCTGCGGGCCCGCCCGGCGAGCTGTCGCACCGCCGGCTCACCGCGGTCCAGAACGGCGGCGATCTCCGCGTACGGGAAGCCGAAGGCCTCCCTGAGCACGAACACCGCGCGTTCCAGGGGGGACAGGGACTCCAGGACGACGAGGACGGCGAGCGAGACGGAGTCGGCGAGCACGGCCCGTTCGGCGGTGTCCTCGACGGCGTCCCCGAAGTCGGTGACGTACGGTTCGGGGAGCCACGGGCCCACGTACGCCTCCTTGCGCGACCGCACCTGGCGCAGCCGGTCGATGGCGAGCCGGGTGGTGACGCGCACCAGGTAGCCGCGCGGTTCTCGGATCTCGCTCCGGTCCGCACCCGCCCAGCGGAGCCAGGCCTCCTGGACCACGTCCTCCGCGTCGGCCACCCGGCCCAGCATGCGGTAGGCGACGCCCATGAGGACGGAGCGGTGTTCTTCGAAGACCTCGGTCGCGGTGTCGGTGGTCACGGCTCCATCCCAGCCGACGCGTTCCGTCCTGTCCAGGCGGCACGGGCTCCGCCCGGAGCGGAGCGGCGGGAGGGCGATCCAGGGGTGCGCAGGGGGAGTTGACGGGCGTACGTGAGGTGGGCGCGGGGCGACGGCGGGCACCCGGGAGTGTCGCGCGGTTCGCGACCACCGGGGGCTACCCGTCGGTAGCGGTTGCTGACAAGCTGTCTACGACGTCGGTTCCGACAGCGTGTCACCAGACGAGGAGCAGCAACATGTCCGCCACGGTCTCCTTCAGCCTCCCCTCCGCGCACGGCCCGAAGACCGTGACCATGTCCTACGCGCGCGTGGGCACCGGCGAACCGCTGCTCCTGCTGCACGGCATCGGTCACCACCGGCAGGCCTGGGACCCGGTCGTCCACATCCTGGCCGCCGAGCGCGAGGTGATAGCCGTCGACCTGCCGGGATTCGGCGCGTCCCCGGCGCTGCCCGACGGGCTCACGCACGGCCTCGGCACGGTGGTGCCCGTGCTCGGCGCGCTCTGCGAGGCGCTGGAGCTCGACCGGCCGCATGTGGCGGGCAACTCGCTGGGCGGACTCCTGGCCCTGGAACTGGGCCGCGAGAAGCTCGTCCGGTCCGTCACCGCGCTGTCGCCCGCCGGTTTCTGGACGACGGCCGAGCGGCGGTACGCGTTCGGAGTGCTGATGGCGATGCGGCAGGGTGCGCAGCGCCTGCCGCTTCCCGCGGTCGAACGTCTCTCGCGGACCGCGGTCGGACGCGCCGCCCTGACCAGCACCATCTACGCCCGGCCCGGCCGCCGTTCACCCGAGGCCGTCGTCGCCGAGACCCTCGCGCTGGCCCACGCCGAGGGATTCGCCGACACGCTGCGGGCCGGTACCGCCGTCCAGTTCACGGACGACGTCCCCGGACTGCCCGTCACCGTGGCCTGGGGTACCCGGGACCGGCTGCTGCTGCGCCGTCAGGGGATCCGCGCCAAGCAGATCATTCCGCGGGCCCGGCTGGTGCGGCTGCCCGGCTGCGGGCACGTCCCGATGAACGACGACCCCGCGCTCGTCGCCCGCGTCATCCTCGACGGCAGCCGCTGAACACCGCGCGCCGGCGGCCGGGGCGCGCTTCCCGGCAGGGCGCACCCGGGCACCGGAGCCCAGGGCCACTCCCGTACCGACCAGCACGCTGCCGACGGCCTGCGCGGCACCGTACGTGCCCGTGCCGACGAGCGGTGCGGTCCAGGCCGCCGCGACGGGGATGAGGCCGGAGAAGAGCGTGGCGCGCTCCACGCCGATGCGCTGCACGCCCATGTACCAGGCCACGAAGCCGACGACCGTGACCACCACCGCCTGCCACAGCAGCGCGGTGGTCTCGGCGGCGTCCGGCGTCCGCAGCCATCCGCCGTCGGCGAGGATCCCGGCCGCCGCGGACTCGAGCGCGGCGATCCCGCACACGGTGGCCGACAGGAGCCGTGGGCCCAGGGGGCGCAGCACCGGCACGGCGAGGACCGCGAAGCCCGCCTCGCCGGCCAGCGCGCACACCGAGCACACGATGCCCGCGCCGTCGGTACGGCCCCAGCCCTGGACGGTGCAGGCGCCCAGGGCGACGAGCGTCGCCCCGTACAGGACCCGGCGTCGCGGGCGGCGCCCCTCGGCGAGGGGGAGGAGCACGGCCACGACGACCGGCGCGCACCCCACGAAGACCCCTGGGACGGCCGGTTCCGCCGTGCGTTCCGCCGCGAGCACGGCGAGGTTGAATCCGACCATGCCCACGGCCGCGAGCAGCGCGAGCCGCGCCCACTGGCGGAGTGCGAGCCGGCGCAGCGGTGCCGTGCCGTTGCGGCCGGCCAGGGGCAGCAGCAGCGCGCAGGCGAGGCCGTAGCGCAGGAACTGGCCCCCCGCGTACGGGTAGTCGCCCAGGACGCTGTTGGCGGTGAAGGAGCCTCCGACGAGGACACAGGCGAGGGCGGCGAGCAGCGACCCCTTGGTGGTGGCGTTCATGACGGTGACGCTACGAAGCGCCGTGGTCCGGTTTAAGGTCCACTTCCATGACGTCATCGGGGACCAGTCACGGCGAGCCGGACGACGCCGCCCCGGGTCCCCCGGCCGCCTCCGCCGCGCGCGGCCCCGGCCAGGCGGCCCCAGCCCTGTGGAGCGCCGCCTGGGAACTGCTCCTGCCGGCCGCTTCGGCGCCGGCACGCGCGCGGGGCCGCGCTCTTCAGGCCGCGCTGCGGGAGGCGGTCCGTACGGGCCGGCTGGCGCCGGGCACCCGGCTGCCGTCCAGCCGCGAACTGGCCGTCGATCTCGGTGTGTCGCGAGGGCTGGTCACCGAGACGTACGAGCAGTTGACCGCCGAGGGGTATCTGCGCAGCGACCGGGGCGCGGGGACCTGGGTCGGCGACGCCGTTCGAGCGGGCCGCCCGGCCGCCCGCGATCTCGCCCCGCGGCCGACCGGGACCTGCGCCGACTTCCTTCCCGGGACACCGGACCTGTCCCTGTTCCCGCGCGCCGCCTGGGCCGCCACCCAGCGCGGGGTGCTCGCCGAACTGCCGCACCACGCGCTGGGTTACCCGGATCCGCGTGGCCTGCCCCGGCTGCGCACCGCCGTGGCGGAACTGCTCGTGCGACGCCGTGGCGTGGTCGCGGAACCGGAACGCGTGGTCGTGGTGTCCGGGGTCGCGCAGGCGATGACGCTGCTCGGATTCGTGCTCCACGCGCGCGGGACGCGCGCCGTCGGCGTCGAGGACCCCGGCAGTCCCGAGCACGACGCCCTGTACGCCTCGGCCGCGGTCGGCACCGTACCGCTGCCCCTGGACGGGGAGGGGCTGGCCATGGGACCGCTGCGGGCGTCAGGCGTACGGGCGGTGGTGACGACGCCCGCCCATCAGTTCCCTTCGGGGATCGCGTACTCCGCGCGGCGCCGCGCCCAACTCCTCGACTGGGCACGCTCGGTGGAGGGGCTGGTGATCGAGGACGACTACGACGGGGACTTCCGTTACGACCGGGCTCCCGTAGGGGCGCTTCAGGGGCTCGATCCCGAGCGGGTCGCCTACACGGGGTCGGTCAGCAAGTCGCTCGCGCCCGGTCTGCGGCTCGGCTGGCTGCTCGTACCGGCGTCACTCGCCCCGGAGGTCGTCGCGCGCAAGCGGACCATGGATCTGGGGAACCCCGTCGTCGACCAGGCGCTCCTGGCGCGCTTCGTGGAACGGGGCGACTACGACCGGCAGTTGCGCCGATGCCGGCGCGCCTACCGGGAGCGGCGGGACGCCCTCGTCGCCGCTCTCGCGGAGTACTTTCCCGGTACGGAGGTGTCCGGGATCGCGGCGGGGCTGCACGTCATCGCCGCGCTGCCCGAACGGTACGGGCCTCGGGCCGACTTCCTGCTGCGGGCGACCGCGGCCGGGGTGGCGGTGCGTCCGCTGACGGACTACGAGCGGGCCGTGAGGGCGGGTGGCGTACGTCTGGTCCTCGGTTACGCGCACCGGTCCCCCGCGCGGATCCGCGAAGGGGTGCGGCTGCTGGCGGAGGCGGTACGGGCCGGGCCGGCCGGGTGAGCGGCTCGGGTGGGGAACTCGCGCGGGGGCGCGTGAGGAGCCCGGCCCACCCACCCGTGCGAGCACCGGCCGACGCACGTGCGACTCGGGAGGTGGCCGCCGCCGATTCCGTTGCCCGCGGGGCTAGTTGTTCACTCGCGGTTTCCGTACGCGCTGCGGCGTACCAGTAGTTGTGGGCTTGTATACCGGCCGAATCCGTCCCTGGAGGCGCGTTCATGTCACACCGTCCGCAAGGCCCCCTCCCGCTCCCCGGCCGCCGCAGCGTGCTGCGCGGCACGCTGGCCGCCTCGGCCGCGCTGGCGCTGCCCACCGCGCTCGGCGCCGCCCCTGCGCTGGCCCTGTCCGGACGGCCGAAGGCCGGCTGGGGCGTCCAGGCCGGCGACGTGAGCGCGCACTCCGGTCTGGTGTGGGTCCGTTCCGACCGTCCGGCCCGGATGATCGTCGAGACGTCCGCGACCGAGTCGTTCCGCAACCCGCGCAGATGGCACGGCCCGCTGCTCGGCGCGGACACGGACTTCACCGGTACGACACGGCTGCGCGGGCTGCCCGCGGGCGAGCAGATCCACTACCGCGTCCTGCTCGCCGACGCCGACGACCCGCGGCGTACCGGCGAGCCGGTGACGGGCACCTTCCGCACCGCGCCCGCGAAACGGCGTCGGGACGTGCGGTTCGTCTGGTCCGGTGACCTGGCCGGACAGGGCTGGGGCATCAACGAGTCGATCGGCGGCTACCGGATCTTCGACGCCATGGCGAAGGTGGACCCGGACTTCTTCCTGTGCAGCGGCGACAACATCTACGCCGACGGCCCGATCGCGGCCACCGCGGCGCTCCCCGACGGCGGCGTCTACCGGAACGTCACCACCGAGGAGAAGGCGCACGTCGCGGTCACCCTGGCCGACTACCGGGGCAACTTCCGCTACAACCTGCTGGATTCCGCGCTGCGCCGCTTCAACGCGCAGGTGCCGAACATCATCCAGTGGGACGACCACGAGGTCCGCAACAACTGGTACCCCGGTGAGGTCATCGGGACCGGCACGCCCTACCCGGCGGGTACGGCACTCGACGACCTGGCGGTCCGCTCCCGGCGCGCCTTCTCCGAGTACTTCCCGATCTCCACGATCAACGGGCGCCCGGACGGCAGGATCTACCGGACCGTCCACCACGGCCCGCTCCTGGACGTGTTCGTGCTGGACATGCGTACCTACCGGAACGCCAACTCGGCCGACGACCAGACCACCGACCCGCAGGGCATCCTCGGGCGGGAACAACTGGAGTGGCTCAAGCGCGAACTGGCCGCGTCACGCGCGGTGTGGAAGGTGATCGCCAACGACATGCCGCTCGGGCTGGTCGTGCCCGACCCGGGTGAGGGCAGGCCGAACTTCGAGGCCGTCGCCCAGGGCGACCCGGGTGCTCCCCTCGGCCGCGAACTGCAGATCGCGGAACTGCTGCGGTTCGTCAAGCACCGGAGGATCACCGGAACGGTGTGGCTGACGGCCGACGTGCACCACACCTCGGCCCAGCACTACCACCCGTCGCGGGCCGCGTTCAAGGACTTCGAGCCCTTCTGGGAGTTCGTCTCCGGACCGCTCAACGCCGGCGCGTTCCCGGCGAGCGCCCTCGACGGCACCTTCGGGCCGGACCGGGTCTTCGTCAAGGCGCCCACGGCCGCCAACGTCTCTCCCGCCGAGGGCTACCAGTTCTTCGGCGAGGTCGACATCGACGGCGACAGCGGGGAGTTGACGGTGCGTCTGCGGGAACAGGACGGCGCCGTGCTGTTCACCCAGGTGCTCCGGCCGGGGCGTGTGGGTCAGTAGCTCCACGGCCTCTCCCGACTCCCGTACCCTCGACGTGTCGGGTCGCGCACCGGAGTCATCCCCCGGTGCGCGCCCGCGTGGCCGCACGCGCCGACGCCTGCTTCGCCGGGCACCCGGCCGGGCCTCTCGCGGTCGCGGGTGTACGTCCCCGCGGTCGCCGCCGGTTCCCCTGGACGTCGCCGCGCGGTCCGCCGAGCGCTCCGGGGCGCGTGGTGAGCCCGTCCATGTCGCGCGGACGGCTGACCGACATGGCTCGTCCAAAGTGGTGACACGGACTCGTCGGCCCCGGACCGCAGCGACGCCGCGGAAGGACGCCTGACCAGGCGCGTAACTCAAGCGCTCCGAAGGAGGCAAAACAACCGCAAAAAGAACTACAAAAGGGATAGAAGGACACTTTACCGATCAGTCACAGACCGTTCGTGATCACGCAACACCACTCCTTCACAGTGGCTCCATGACTCCAGACATGTCTGATGTGACCCGTGCGAGGCACGGTCGTCCCGTTCACCACTGGCGGCGGGACCTCGTCGAACTCGCCGCCCTGTTCACAGCCGTCGCGGTCGCGGACGCCGCCGCCAACCTGATCGGGCACGGCCCCGACGGGGCGGCCCTGCTGGTGATCTCGGCCGCCGTCCTGGTCGCCACGGCCGGATTCCACACATGGTGGGCACGCCGCCACGGTCACGCGCCCCCGCCGGACCATACCGATGCCCGGACACCCGCCGACGGGCGGCGGTCCGGGCGGCCCGACAAGGCCACCGGGGCCACCGGGGCCACCGGGGAGACTGCGGACACCGGGGAAGCCAAGCGGTCCGGGACGAAGCCGGAGACCGCCGCCGGGGCGACGGTGCTGTGGCGGATGCGGACGACGGTCAAGGACGAGCCGGGTTCGCTGGCCGCGCTGTGCACGGCGCTGGCGCACCTGCACGTCGACATCCTCAGCCTGCAGACACATCCGCTCGCGGAGGGAACGGTGGACGAGTTCCTGCTCCGCGCACCCGCGCAGCTGGCCGCGTCCGGGATCACCCGCGCGCTCTCGCCGGCGGGCGGCTCCTGCACCTGGATCGAGCGGGCCGACGCCCACGACCTGGTGGACGCACCCACCCGCGTCCTCGGCCTGGCCACGCGAACGGCTCTGGACACGGCGGAACTTCCGCTGGCCCTCCGGCAGTTGCTCGGTCGGTGCACCATTCGTTCGCTGCCCGCCAGGTCTCCTGGATCGGGCCGGGCGGAAGAGGGCGCGCCGGTCGAAGGAGCGCTGGAGGACACGGTGATGCGGTTGCGCGCGCCGGAGGGTGGGGTGATCACGGTGGAGCGGCCGTACCTGCCGTTCACGCCGACCGAGTTCGCGCGGGCGCGGGCCCTGGTCGAGCTGGACGCGCGCCTGGGTCCGCGCATCCCCCGGGGCCAGGACATGCTGACCCTGCCGGAGGGCAACGAGATCACCGTGCGCCGCGCCGACGTGTCCGACCTGGCGTCCGCGAAGGCGATGCACGAGCGCTGCTCCTCGCGCACCCTCACCATGCGATACCACGGGCCGGTCGGGGACGCGGACCGCTATCTGAACCACCTGCTCAGCCCGCACTTCGGCCGCACTCTCGCCGTCCGGACACCGTCGGGGCGGATGGTCGGGCTCGGCCACCTCCTCTGGGACGGTGACGAGACCGAGATCGCGCTGCTCGTCGAGGACGACTGGCAGCGGCGCGGTATCGGTGGCGAGCTGCTCGGCCGTCTGGTGGCCATGGCGGTCGAGGCGGGGTGCGAGAGCGTGTACATCGTCACGCAGGCCTCCAACACCGGGATGGTCGCCGCGATGCGCGGCCTCGACCTGCCCCTCGACTACCAGATCGAGGAGGGAACCCTGGTGATCACCGCGCGCCTGGACACGACACCGGTGACGTCCCCACCTCCGTACGCCCAAGGGCAGGAGCAGGGACGGCACGGGTCGCCGCGGGGCGCGCGGGTCACCCGGGACTAGGGCCTGCCGTTTGGATCATGTCGCGGGACGCCGGGCAGACGGGATTTTCGCAACACGACCTGGCCCCAACCCTGTTCACGCCCCTCGCGCCACCGCAAGAGGCCCCGCGCACCTCGCCCGGGGCCTCCCCCGTCACCCCGTGACCGAACCCGCGTGTTCCTCCCGGAGGTTCCGGCCCCCTGCCTCCACCGCACCGATCTCCGTCGCGTGTCCCAGCGCGCCGTCCAGGTCGGCCCACAGGTCCTCGACGTCCTCCAGCCCCACGGACAGGCGCAGCAGACGGTCGCTCACGCCCGCACCGCGGCGGTCGCCCTCGGCGACGATGCGGTGGCTGATGGACGCCGGATGCTGGATCAGGCTGTCGACGCTGCCGAGACTCACCGCGGGGGTGATCAGACGGACTCCGGCGATGACCTCGTGCGGGTCCCCGTGCACCTCGAAGGCGATCATGGCGCCGCCGATCCGCGGGTAGTGGACGCGGGTGACACGCGGGTCGGCGGCCAGCCGGCCGGCGAGTTCCGCGGCGCTCGCGGACGCGGCCGTCACCCGTACCGGCAGCGTCGACAGCCCCCGCAGCAGCAGGTATCCGGCCAGCGGGTGCAGGACGCCACCGGTGGCGAACCGCACCTGGCGCAGCCGCCCGGCGAACTCCTCGTCGCAGGCGACCACTCCGGCCATGACGTCCCCGTGCCCGCCCAGATACTTGGTGGCGCTGTGCAGGACCAGACGCGCCCCCTGCTCCGCGGGGCGTTGCAGCACGGGCGTGGCGAAGGTGTTGTCGGCGAGGAGCGGTACCGAGCCGCAGGCGTGCGCGACGGCGCGCAGGTCGATCTCGGCGAGCGTCGGATTGGCCGGGGACTCGACCATGACCAGTCCGGTGTCGGGGCGCAGGGCGTCCTCGATGCCCGCCGGGTCGACCCAGGTCACCTCGGAGCCGAGCAGTCCGGCCGTGAGCAGGTGGTCGCTGCATCCGTACAGGGGCCGCACGGCGACGACGTGACGCAGGCCCATCGCGTTGCGTACGAGCAGGACCGCGCTCAGCGCGGCCATACCGCTGGCGAACGCGACCGCGCTCTCGGTCCCTTCGAGCCGGGCGAGGGCGGTCTCGAAGCGCGCGACGGTCGGATTGCCGAGGCGCCCGTAGACGGGCGGACCCTCCGGTTCGGCGCCGTCGGCCGCGAACGCGTCGATGCGGGCGGCCTCACCCCGGCTGTCGTACGACGGATAGGTGGTCGACAGATCGATCGGTGCGGCGTGCAGCCCGCTGCGGGCGAGATCCTCCCGCCCCGCGTGCACGGCCTCGGTGGCCAGAGCGTGAGTACGAGTGCGGGAACCACCCCGCGGGTCGGGGGTCCCGGTGCCGGTGAGCCCGGTACCGGCGCCGGAACCGATACCGGTGTCGCGCGTGCCGCGTATGTCCGCGTCCATGTCATCTCCGCCGAAGTCCATGCACAGCAGCCTGAACACCGGCCGGGGTCATGGCGCCAGAACCCGTGTTACGTTCGGTCCATGGCCGATTCCGTCGTACTCGATCCGGTGGATCTTCATCTGCTGCGACTGCTGCAGAACGACGCCCGGACGACGTACCGCGATCTCGCCGCGCAGGTCGGAGTCGCGCCCTCGACCTGCCTGGACCGGGTGACACGGCTGCGCCGCGCGGGAGTCATTCTCGGTCATCAGCTGCGGCTCGATCCGGCGAAGCTCGGCCGGGGCCTGGAGGCACTGCTGTCCGTGCAGGTCAGACCGCACCGCAGGGAACTGGTCGGTCCGTTCGTGGACCGGATCAGGGCGCTGCCGGAGTCCCGGACGGTCTTCCATCTCACCGGTCCCGACGACTACCTCGTGCTGGTCGCGGTCGCGGACATGGCCGACCTGCAGCGGCTGGTGCTCGACGAGTTCACCTCCCAGCGTGAAGTCGCCCGGGTGGAGACCCGGTTGATCTTCCAGCAGTGGGACTGCGGTCCGCTCCTGCCACCCGCGGGGCCGGGAGCGACGCCCACAGCGAAATCGGGCTGATGCGGGCCAAAAGCCCGCTCGGACGGGCTGACGTGCCACCTGTTCCCGTATGAGGATGTCGGCATGTCAGAGACGAAGAACCCGCTGCCCCGCGAGGTCGCCGACGCGTATGTCGACGACCTCATCGCCCTCGACCCGGTCCTCGGTACGTACCTCGGTGTGAAGGAGAGCGCCGGCAGGCTCCCGGACACCTCGCCCGCGGGACAGCGGGCCGTCGCGGAGCTGGCACGGGCGACCCTCGACCGCCTCGACGAGGCGGAGCGGCAGCCGGGCGCGGACAGCGACACCGAGCGCCGCTGCGCGCGGCTGCTGCGCGAGCGGCTGACCGCCGAACTGGCCGTGTACGACGCCGAGGAGGGCCTGCGGGCCGTCGGCAACATGCACACCGCCGCGCACGCCGTCCGGCAGGTGTTCAGCATCGCGCCGACCGGGACGGACGAGGACTGGGCGGCGATCGCCGAGCGGCTGCGCGCCGTGCCGGCCGCGCTGGCGGGGTACCGCGAGTCCCTCGCCCTCGGCCTGGAGCGCAAGCTCTACGCGGGTCCACGCCCCACCGCGACCTTCGTCGACCAGCTCACCGAGTGGTCCGCCCCGGACGCGGACGGCCGCGCCTGGTTCGAGGACTTCGTGACCGCGGGCCCCGACTCCCTGCGCGCCGAACTGGACACCGCCGCGCGGATGGCCACCCAGGCCCTGGTGGAGCTGCGCGACTGGATGCGCGACGTGTACGCGCCCACGATCCAGGGCGCGCCGAACACGGTGGGCCGGGAGCGGTACGCGCGCTGGGCACGCTACTTCAACGGTACGGATCTCGATCTCGACGAGGCGTACGCGTACGGCTGGGCCGAGTATCACCGGCTGCTCGCCGAGATGAGGACCGAGGCGGAGAAGATCCTGCCCGGCGCCGAGACGCCCTGGGTGGCGCTCGCGTACCTGGACGAGCACGGCAGGCACATCGAAGGGGTCGACGAGGTCCAGACGTGGCTGCAGGGCCTGATGGACCAGGCGATCGACGCCCTGGACGGCACGCACTTCGAACTCGCCGAGCCGGTACGGCGGGTGGAGTCCCGGATCGCGCCGCCGGGCAGTGCGGCGGCTCCGTACTACACGGCGCCGTCGCAGGACTTCTCGCGGCCCGGCCAGACCTGGCTGCCCACGATGGGGCAGACCAGGTTCCCGGTGTACGACCTCGTCTCGACCTGGTACCACGAGGGCGTTCCCGGGCACCACCTCCAGCTCGCCCAGTGGGTGTACGTCGTCGAGGACCTCTCCCGCTACCAGGCGACCGTGGGTCTCGTGAGCGCCAACTGCGAGGGCTGGGCGCTGTACGCGGAGCGGCTGATGGACGAGCTCGGCTTCCTGGCGGACGCGGAGCAGCGGCTCGGCTACCTGGACGCGCAGATGATGCGCGCCGCCCGGGTGATCGTCGACATCGGTATGCACCTGGAGCTGGAGATCCCGGCGGACTCGCCCTTCCACCCCGGCGAGCGCTGGACGCCCGAACTGGCGGAGGAGTTCTTCGGCGCGCACAGCAGCCGGCCCGCGGACTTCGTCGAGAGCGAGCTGACCCGCTACCTCTCGATCCCCGGTCAGGCCATCGGCTACAAGCTCGGTGAGCGGGCCTGGCTGAAGGGCCGCGCGAACGCGCGGCGGCGGCACGGGGAAGGCTTCGACGCGAAGGCGTGGCACATGGCGGCCCTGTCGCAGGGTTCCCTGGGCCTGGACGACCTGGTGGACGAGTTGTCCCGGCTCTGACCGCCCCCGACGGCAGCCGGGCACGGACGCACGGCGGCCCGGTCCCCACGACCGGGGCCCGCCGCGGGGCCCGGCCGCCGTCGGCGGTCTCCCGCGGGCCTGACTGATCCGTCCCCGCTCAGCAGCCGCAGTCCTCCGCGTCCACGGGCGCCGTCAACGGGTCGGGCCCGCGCCGCGCACGCCCCTCCCCCGTCTCGAACGCGAAGCCCTCACGCACCCAGTACTCGAACCCGCCGAGCATCTCCTTCACCTGGAAGCCGAGTCCGGCGAGGGCGAGGGCGGCGCGGGTCGCGCCGTTGCAGCCGGGTCCCCAGCAGTAGGTGACGACCGGCACCGACCTGTCGAGGAGCCGCTCGGCCTGTTCGGCGACGAGCGCGGTCGGCAGATGGATCGCGCCGGGCACGTGCCCCTGGTCCCACGACCGGGTGGAACGGGAGTCGAGGACGACGAATCCGGGGTCCCCGCCGGCCGCGAGCGCGGAGGCGACGTCGGACACGTCGGCGTGGAAGGCGAGGCTCGCGCCGAAGTGTGCGACGGCCGCCGCCGGAGGGGCCGGGGCGACGCGCAGTACGGCGTTCGTCACGGCCGGGGGGTCACTCGTCATGGAGGCCATGGGTGTCGCGGGCGTCATGGGTGTCATCGGTGGCATGGGTGGCATGGCGAAAAATCTACGGGCGGTGATCCCGCTCCTGAAGTGGTGATCCACGGCCTCTCTCTTGATCTGCCGGGGATTTCCCTGCTATTCCTCGTTCATGACCGCGTATTCCCCGGACACCACCGACTGGCGCATCCTCGACGTCCTCCAGCGCGAGGGGAGGGTCAGTTTCGCCGAACTGGCCCGTGCCGTCTCGATGTCCGCGAGCGCGGTCACCGAGCGGGTGCGGCGGCTGGAGGAGGCCGGCGTCATCCAGGGGTACGCGGCCGTCGTGGCCCCGGAGAACATCGGCCTGCCGATCCTCGCCTTCGTCCGGCTGCGCTACCCGAACGGCAACTACAAGCCGTTCCATGATCTCGTCGACGCGACGCCCCAGATTCTGGAGGCCCACCACGTCACCGGCGACGACTGCTTCGTCATCAAGGTCGCGGCCCGCTCGATGAGTCACCTGGAGGAGATCTCGGGCAGGATCGGCACGCTGGGCTCCGTGACGACGAGCGTCGTCTACTCCTCACCACTGCCCCGGCGGCCTCTGGGGCACTGACCCGGCGTCTCAGTCCTGTACGCCCCGCTGCCGTACGACCGATCCCGTTCTCCCCTTCACGACCTCCAGCTGGGCGTGGATACGGCGCCGCAGGTCGGCGACATGACTGACGATGCCGACGCTGCGGTCCCGCTCCCGCAGCGAGTCGAGCACGTCGAGGACCTCGTCGAGGGTCTGGTCGTCGAGGCTGCCGAAGCCCTCGTCGATGAAGAGCGTGTCGAGCCGCACCCCGCCGGCCTCGTCCGTGACGACGTCCGCGAGGCCGAGGGCCAGCGCCAGCGAGGCGAAGAACGTCTCGCCCCCGGAGAGCGTCGCCGTGTCCCGCTCCCGGCCGGTCCAGGCGTCCACGACGTGCAGTCCGAGCCCGCTGCGGCCGCGGCCCGCACGGTCGTCGGAGTGAACGAGGGTGTAGCGCCCGGAGGACATGCGCTCGAGCCGTACCGTCGCGGCGGCGGCGACCTGTTCCAGGCGGGCGGCGAGGACGTACGACTCCAGGCGCATCCTGCGTTCGTTCTCCGCCGAGGTGCCCGCCGCCAGCCCCGCCATGCGCGCCACCCGGTCGTACTCCTCGCGCAGCGGTCCCAGGCGGCGTACGGACGTGGTCGCGCGCGCGGACAGCCGGTCCAGCTCGGCGCAGCGCCGGGCGGCCGCGTCCTGGGCGGAGGCGGTGTCCCGCAGCCGGCGGGCGGCGGACTCGGCGGACTGTTCGGCCGCCCGCGGATCGGCGGCCGGCCGCCGGGCCGCGGCGGTCGTGTCCGCCTCGGCGAGCACGGCGCGGACCGCGGCCTCCTCCGACTGCCAGGCGTCGAGGCGTCGTTGCAGCTCGCGGTGGGCCGCGTTGTCGAGCAGCGCGGCGGCCGCGGCCTGCGGTGTGGAGAACCCGGCGCGGAAGGCCGCGTCGGCCAGGCGCGCGTCGGCGTCCTTGAGCCGCTGTGCGGCGTCCTCGGCCGCGCGGACGGCGTCCGCGGCCTCGGTGAGCAGGGCGGCCCGTCGCTCCAGTTGCGCGGCGCGCGCGGCGACACTCTCGGCAGCGCCCCGGGCCAGCGTCAACTCCCCCTCCAGCTGGGCCCTTTCGCGGTCGAGGGTGTCACGGTGGGAGACCCGGGCCGCGGCCGTCAGTTCGGCCTTCTGCCGGGCGGCGACCCGTCGTTCGTGTTCGCGTTCGGCCTGGACGAGACGCTCGCGGGCGGCGTGCAGCCCGGAAGCGGCGGCGCGTGCCTCGCCGTGCTCCCGCTCCAGTTCCGCATCCTGTTCGGCGAGTCGGTCGGTCGGTGTGTCGCCCGCCTCGGCGGAGGCTGCGGCGAGCGCCTCGCGTACGACACCGAGGCGGCGCTCGTCCTCGGCCGCCGTCTCGTCGGCGCGCTGGTGGACGGCGAGGGCGTGCTCCTCCGTCTCCCGGTCGACGTGTCCGGCGATCTTCCGTGCGGGCGCCGGGTGTTCGGTGGCGCCGCAGACGGCGCAGGGATCTCCGTCGACGAGTCCGGCGGCGAGTTCCGCGGCGATGCCGTCGAGCCGCTGTTCCTTCAGGTCGAGCCAGCGAGCGCGCGTGTCCGTCGCGTGCGCGCGGGAGGCGAGAGCGCGCTCGTGGGCGTCGTCCGTGTCCCGGGCGAACTGGTCGCGCTCGCGGGCGGCCCGCAGCCGGGCCCGCGCCGGGTCGCGCCGCACGGCCAGCTGCTCGGCGCGGGTGGCGGCCTCCTGCGCGGTCTCGACGCGCGCCTGAAGGCCGGCGCGGGTGGTCTCCCAGGTGGCGAGCCAGCTCTCGGCGTCCAGCAGGACGTCCTCGTCGGCACGTTCCTGGCGGTCCAGGCCGGCGCGCTCGTCGGTGAGTTCGCCGAGCCGGCGCTCGGCCCGGCGGGCCGAGGCCAGGCCGCCCAGTTCCTCGGCCGCCCGGCGCGCGTCCGCCGCCAGCCCGGGTGCGCCGGCGTCGGCGAAGGACGCCGGGAGAGCCGCACGCGCGTGTGCCTCCGCCATGACCGCACGCCGGTGCTCCGCCTCGCCCGCGTCGCGCAGGTCGAGTGCCGGTGCCACCGCCTCGGCCTTGCGGCCACGCTCCATGCGTGTCTGTGCCTCGCGGTGGGAGTCCGAGCGCTCCTCCAGCCGCGCGGCGCGCTCCCGCGCTTCGGTGAACCTGCGTTGCAGCCGCGCCACTTCCCGTACGTCGTCGAGTACGCGGTCGGCGGCGGCCTGCGCGGACTCGGCGGCCGAGACCGCGCTGTGCGCGACGGTCAGCCGCTCGCGGGCCGTGCCCCGGGCGACGGCGGCCCAGGCCAGGACCGCCTCGGCGAGGCCCGGGTCGCCGGGCGCGAGGTCGGGCAGCGGCACCTCGGCGATGTCCCCGGCGGCCTGCTGCATGCGGTGGGCGTCGGCGAGCAGCGCGGCGTCCCCGTCGCGCACCTGGGCCTCGGCTCCGCGCCGGCGCTCGGTGAGGCGCTTCTCGACCTCGGCGAAGCGGTGGGTGTCGAAAAGGCGGCCGAGGAGCTTGCCGCGGGCCTCGGCGTCGGCCCGCAGGAAGCGGGCGAAGTCGCCCTGGGGCAGCAGTACGACCTGACAGAACTGCTCACGGCTCATGCCGAGCAGCTGGGTGATCTCCTCGCCGATCTCCTGGTGGGAACGGCTGAGGTCCTTCCAGGAGCCCGCCGGCGCCTCGTACTCGCGCAGCCAGCTCTGGGCCTTTTCGATGGTCGTGCCCGTGCCGCGCTTCTTCGGACGGGCCCAGGGGGGCTGCCGGGTGATCTCCAGCCGACGTCCGGCGACGGTGAGTTCGAGACGGATCTCGGTGCGGGTGGCGGGGGCCGCGTGATCGCTGCGCAGGGTGAGTCCCTGACCACTCTGGCGGGCGCCCGGGACCGCTCCGTACAGCGCGTAGCAGACGGCGTCGAGGACGGACGTCTTGCCCGCGCCCGTCGGTCCGTGCAGCAGGAAGAGTCCGGCGGCCGACAGCTCGTCGAAGTCGACCTTCTGGGTGGTCCCGAAGGGCCCGAAGGCGGTGATGTCCAGACGGTGCAGCCTCATCGGCCCCCCTCGCTGTCGTCGAAGCGGTGCGCGGCGCGGTGGTTCACGTCGCGGTAGTTCCCGTCGCGGTAGTTCCCGTCGCGGCGGTTCCCGTCGAAACGTTCCCCGCCGAAGTCGTCCCGGTCGGTGCGGACGGCGGTGGGACCGGAGGCGGTGAGACGGGCGGCGGCGCCGGACCCGCGCGGTGGTGGTGTCACCGGGTGGCCTCCCGTACGGCCTCGTCGGTGTGGACGGCGTCGAACGCCTCCCGCAGGACGGCCTGCTCCCGGGGGTCGGGACCCGTGCCGCGCACATGGGCCACGAAGTCCTCGGCGATCTGCTGTTCGCTGCGGCCCGCCAGCCGCCGGGCGTACGACACGTCCGGGTCCTCGGGGGTCCGCTCGGGGTCGAAGACCAGGCTGAGGGTGTGCGGGAAGCGCTCGGTCAGCCGGGCCATCGGCTCGGCCGGCCGCACCGGATCGGTGAGGGTGGCCTCGACCCACGCCTCCTGGTGACGCGCCAGCTCCGGGTCGGCGAGCAGGTCCTCCAGCCGCCCCCGGACGCGGGCGAGCGCCCGGGGTACGGGGCAGTCGACGCGCTCGGCGTCGAGCGAGCCGTCCGGGCCCAGGTCCACCAGCCACATGGTCTTGCGATGGGCGGCCTCGGAGAAGGAGTACGGCAGCGGGGAGCCGGAGTAACGGACCCGCTCGGTGATGGTCTGGCTGCCGTGCAGATGGCCCAGCGCCACGTAGTCGACCCCGTCGAAGACCCCGGCGGACACGGCGGCGACACCGCCTACGGTGATGTCCCGCTCACTGTCGCTGGCCGCCCCTCCGGTGACGAAGGCGTGGGCGAGGACCACGGAACGGGTGCCCGGCGGCCGCGCGGCGAGGTCGGCGCGGACCCGGTCCATGGCGGCGGCGAGCACGGTCTCGTGTCCCGCCCTGTCCACGCCGAACTCGTCCTTCACCAGGGCCGGTTCGAGGTACGGCAGGCCGTAGAGGGCCACGTCGCCGTGGGCGTCGGCGAGGACCACGGGCGTGCCGGACGCCGAGGGCTCGGTCCGCAGATGGATGCCGGCCCGCCCGATCAGCCCGGCCCCTACGCCGAGGCGGCGCGCCGAGTCGTGGTTCCCGGAGATCATCACCGTGGGCACGCCGAGGTCGGCCAGCCGGTGCAGGGCGTCGTCGAAGAGCTCGACGGCCGCCAGTGGCGGGACCGCGCGGTCGTACACGTCCCCGGACACGACCACCGCGTCGACACCGCGCTCGCGCACGGTCGTGACGAGATGGCCGATGAACTCGGCCTGGGCGCCGAGCATCGTCACCCGGTGGAATGCCCGGCCGAGATGCCAGTCGGACGTGTGCAGAAGCCTCATGATCCCCGAGACTAACGGGCGGGTCGGACATCACGGGCGGCTACTCCCGTATCGGCCCGCACTGCCCGCCTATGCGTCCCCGTACGCCTCTCCGCCCAGTGCGAACCCGGCCGTCCCCGCCGTCGCGTCCGCGAGCCAGGCCCGGAAGGCCGCGACGTCGGCGTCCGGCAGTCCGATCTCGATCGTGACGGCCTCGCCGTAGCGCACGTCGCGCACGTCGCGCCCGGTGGCGCGCAGGTCGTTCTGTACTTTGCCCGCGCGCTGGTGGTCCACGGTGACCGTGGCCAGCCGGAAGCGTCTGCGCGTCCGTGTGCCGAGCGCGTCCAGCGCCTCGCCCACCGAGCCGCCGTACGCCCTGATCAGTCCGCCCGCGCCGAGCTTGACCCCGCCGTAGTAGCGGGTGACGACGGCGACGACGTACCGCATGTCGCGGCGCAGCAGCATCTGGAGCATGGGGACGCCCGCGGTGCCGCCGGGTTCGCCGTCGTCGCTCGCCCGCTGGACGGCGGCGTCGGCTCCGATGACGTACGCGAAACAGTTGTGGGTGGCGTCCGCGTGCTGTCTGCGGACGCCCGCGACGAAGTCCTGGGCCTCCTGCTCGGTGGCCGCCGGGGCGAGGGCGCACCTGAAGCGGGAGCGGTTGATCTCGGTCTCGTGCACACCCGCGCGGGCCACTGTGCGGTACTCGTCCTGCATCCGGCCAGCGTATGCGCTGCACGCGCGCGTGGCGGACGGCGGAGCCCGGAGGTGCCGCCCTCCGGTGCGGTCGCCCCGGCGCGGGCCCTCGCGACGCCGTAGTGGATACTCGCTCCTCGTTGCCCGAAGCCGGATCGTCGGCCCGATCGATCGCAGGGAGATCGCAGGATGACCGGCACCCAGGTGGACAACGCGGAACCGGCTGTGCCCGCGGGGCGTGGGCCGTCCGCCGCCGCGCCCCGCTGGCGGGCGTGGCTCCTGGAGGGGCTCAGTGAGCAGTCGGCCCGGCACCCGGGCCCGCACGCCACCCCGGACAGCGAACACCAGGGTCACTCCTGGTGGCGGGTGATGTGTCTCACCGGTGTCGACTACTTCTCCACGCTCGGCTACCAGCCGGGCATCGCCGCCCTCGCGGCCGGACTGCTCTCCCCGCTCGCCACGCTCGTCCTGATCGCGCTGACCCTGCTCGGCGCGCTGCCGGTCTACCGCCGTGTCGCCAAGGAGAGCCCGCACGGCGAGGGATCGATCGCGATGCTGGAGCGGCTGCTTCCCTGGTGGGCGGGGAAGGTCTTCGTCCTGGTGCTGCTCGGCTTCGCGGCCACCGACTTCCTGATCACGATCACCCTGTCCGCGGCGGACGCATCGGCGCACGTCGTGGAGAACCCCTTCGCCCCGCACTGGACGCACGGCGCGAACGTGTGGATCACCCTTCTCCTGGTGGCCGCGCTGGGCGCGGTGTTCCTGAAGGGCTTCAAGGAGGCCATGGGCATCGCCGTGGCGCTCGTGGCCACGTATCTCACGCTCAACGTCGTCGTCCTGGTCACCGCCGCCTGGCAGGTGCTGAGTCACCCGCACAAGGTCGGCGACTGGACCGACGCGATGACGGCGGAGCACTCCTCGCCGCTCGCGATGGTCGGTGTGGCGCTTCTGGTCTTCCCCAAACTGGCGCTCGGCATGTCCGGCTTCGAGACCGGTGTGGCGGTGATGCCGCAGGTCAAGGGTGATTCCACGGACACGTACGCGAAGCCGACGGGCCGGATCCGCGAGACCCGCCGGCTGCTCACCACGGCCGCCGTGATCATGAGCTGCTTCCTGCTGCTGTCCAGCCTGGCGACGACGATCCTGATCCCGCAGGGCGAGTTCGAGAGCGGCGGCTCGGCGAACGGCCGCGCGCTCGCCTACCTCGCGCACCAGTGCCTGGGCGAGGGCTTCGGAACGGTCTACGACATATCGACCATCGCGATCCTGTGGTTCGCCGGAGCCTCCGCGCTGGCCGGCCTCCTCAACCTCGTCCCGCGCTATCTGCCCCGCTACGGCATGGCTCCCGAATGGACGCGCGCCGTCCGTCCCCTGGTGCTCGTCTTCATGGCGGCCGCGGTGCTCATCACCCTGTGGTTCGACGCGAACGTCGACGACCAGAGCGGCGCGTACGCGACCGGTGTCCTGGTCCTGATGCTCTCCGCGTCGTTCGCCTCGGCCGTCGCCGTCCACCAGCGCGGCCACCGCGCCGCGGCGATCGGCTTCGGCGCGATCACCGTGGTGTTCGGCTACACGCTGGTCACCAACGTCATCGAGCGCCCCGACGGCATCAAGATCGCAATGATCTTCATCCTGGCGATCCTGCTCACCTCGTTCGCCTCCCGCGTGCGCCGCGCCTTCGAACTCCGCGCCGCCGAGGTCACCTTCGACGAGGCGGCGGCCCGGTTCGTCGACGAGGCCGCGGCGAACGGGCCGCTGCTGCTGATAGCCAACGAACCGCACGAGCACAGCACGCGGGAGTACCGCGCCAAGGAGTACAGCCAGCGCGAGCAGACACACATACCGGACGGCCGTCCCGTGCTGTTCCTCGAGATCTTCGTGACCGACTCCTCGGACTTCACGGCCGACGTCGCCGTGCACGGCGACGAGAAGCACGGGGTGCGCAGACTGCGCGTCGAGGGCGCCACCGTGCCCAACACCATCGCGGCCGTGATGATGCGGTTGCGCGACCGCACCGGCCAGGTCCCGCACGCCTATTTCAACTGGACCGAGGGCAACCCGCTGAGCCACCTGGTCCGTTTCCTCGTCTTCGGCGACGGCGAGGTCGCCCCCGTCACCCGCGAGGTGCTCCGCCGCGCCGAGCCCGACCCGGAACGGCGACCGCGCGTCCACGTGGGCTGATCCTCGGGACTTTCAGGGCTTCTTCCGGCCCCGCGGCACGGTCATGTCCGTCAGCAGGGCCACGCCCGGGGTGAGCGCGTCCCAGGAAGCTCCGTGCCAGGCCAGGACGGCCATGGCGGAGGTCGGGAACTTGGTCCGCACATCGTCCAGCGCGTCGCCGAGACTGTCCCCGGCCAGTTCGAGGACCAGTTCCTGAAGCCCCGGATTGTGCCCGATCAGGAGCAACGTCATCATCTGGTCGGGGACTTCGCGCACGGCCGCGAGCAACTCCGGTACACCGGCGCCGTACAGCCGCCCGTCGAACCGCGCGGGCGGCGGGGTGCCCCACTGCTGCGCCGCCAGCTCCCATGTCTGGCGGGCGCGTACGGCGGTGGAGCACAGGGCGAGGTCGGGCAGGCAGTCGGTGTCCGCGAGGGCGCGCCCGGCCGCCGGTGCGTCGCGGCGGCCGCGCGGGGCGAGGGGCCGGTCGTGGTCGCCGACGCCCGTGGGCCAGGCGGACTTGGCGTGTCTGAGCACGACGAGTCTGCGCAGCGGGCCGGTTCCGGCGCGTGCCATCACCACTGTGTCCCGATGTCACGGGTGAGTTCGAGTCCGAGCAACCGGTCCGCGTAGGCGTACGTCTCGAAGCGGGCGCCGTCCGGGACGTCCTCGGCGTGCTCGACGCGCCGCAGCGCCTCCAGCACGGCGGGGACGTCGAGGTCGTCCTCCCATGCGGCGCGCAACTCCTGGCGTACGTGCTCGGGAACGGGCTTCGACGGCCGGGTGGCCCAGCCGGCGACGGCCTCGCGCCAGCGGCCGAGCGTCTCGCGGGCACCGTCGAGGTCGGCGGCGGCGAGGTCGAGGGACTGCCGGCGCGGGGTCGCGAGCAGGATCATCCGCAGCAGCGAGGGATCGGCGGTGCCGCTCACCGGGGCGACCTCGATACGGACGCCGTCGGGGTCGGCGTCCGCAGGTGCCGGGATCACGGGGTCCTGGCCGGCGGGGGCCGGGTCCCTGGAGGCCGGGTCCCCGGAGGCCGAGCGTCCGGGGGCCGGGCCCTCAGGGGCTCCGCCCGGGGAGACGAGCACGTGCAGGGCCGGACCCGCGCCGCCCCGCTCGCCCTCGGCCCGGCGGATGCCGAGCGCGTCCGCGCGCGCCCTGAGCGTCGCGGGCGGGTCGGCCACCGTGACGACGGGTGTCCCGCCGAGTTCCAGGGCCCTGGCGAGCACGTCGGCGACCAGCAGGACCCGCAACGCGGACAGGTCGTCGCACTCCACGTGCGCCTCGACGCGGGTCAGGCCCCGGCGGGCGCGGACGGCGTCGACGGTCTCGCCCGTTCGGGCGTCGGTGATACGCAGCACGAGGTGAGCGTAGGCGGCCGGAGGGCCGGGCGCAGGAAGGTGGCCCGCATTCCGGACAGTCGGCCCGCTGAGCGCCGAGCGGATCGGGACGACGGCGGCCGGCGGGGAGGTCACCCGCCGGCCGGGCGAGGTGTCGGGTCAGGCGTCGAGATCGTCGGCGAAGTGCCGGTACCCGTTCCGGTCCTGGTGGATGGTCCACAGGGCCTCCGCGAGGGCGTCGGGGTCCTTCCTCGGGTGCCCGGGGATGATCGCGCCGGGGATGACGAACTGTGCGACGTGGATGCCGTCGGGGGCGAGCGCCTCGTGCAGCAGATGGCCGTAGGCGCTCTCGGCGGCGAAGGCGATGGAGGTGCCGGCGCGTTCGGTGTGCGCAATCGCGGCGGTGCCGCCGTTCACGAACAGGACGGTGCCGCGGCCGAGTTCCCGCATGCCGGGCAGCACCTGGCGCACGGCGACGACGGGTCCGTACACCGAGAACTCGATCGGGCCGACGAGGTCGGCGACATCGGTCTCCAGGACGGGCCGCATGAAGTCCCGGTGCGGAACCGGGCTGTACTGCAGGACCTCGATGGGTCCCAGCATGGCGGTGGCGGCGTCGAGAGCCGCCTCCAGGGCGGCCGGGTCGCGGACGTCGGCGGCGAAACCACCCGCCGTCAGACCCTCGCCGGCCAGCTCGGTGGCGAACGCACGCGTCCGGTCCGCGTCGCGGGAGATGAGGGCGACGTCGAAGCCCGCGCGGCCGAACCGCCGGGCGACCGCGGCTCCGAGGCCCGGTCCGGCTCCGACGATGGCGATGGTGGTCATGGTCTTCCTCGGGTGGTTTCGGTTTCGGTTTCGGTTTCGGGCGGGCGTACGGGTCCGGGCGGTCGTCAGCCCGGTGTCGAGGTGCGGATGACGAACCGGTAGCGCACGTCCGAGGCCGTGATCCGCTCGTACGCCTCGTTGATCCTCTCAGCGGGAATGGCCTCGGCCTCCGCGCCGAGACCGTGCTCGGCACAGAACGTCGAGCATCTCCTGCGTCTCGGGGATGCCGCCGATCAGCGAACCGGCGTACGACCGGCCCCGCATATTCCGAGCTTCCGGCCTGCCGTCCCTACCCGCATCCCGGCGCACCGCGCTGTTCCCGGCAGGGCGTACGGGCGTGCGAAACGTCCCCTCGACTGCCGAATCGGAAAATCGGGGAATCACCGCGTGCCGTCCGCTGTTTTCCGGCTGAACACCGATGAGATTCCCCGACAGGCACCCCGGAGGACGACCGTGTACGGCGACCCTGCGACGATCCGCAAGATCCTGAACGAACTCGGCGACACCTGGGCGATCGTCGGCCTCTCGTCGAACGAGGGGCGTGCGGCGTACGGAGTCGCCGACGTCCTGCGGCGCCACGGCAAGCGGATCGTCCCCGTGCACCCGAAGGCCGAGACCGTCCACGGCGAGAAGGGCTATCCCTCGCTGGACGCGATCCCGTTCGACGTCGATGTCGTCGACGTCTTCGTCAACGGCGGCCTCGCCGGGACGGTGGCCGACGAGGCCGTCACGATCGGCGCCAAGGCCGTCTGGTTCCAGCTCGGCGTCGTCGACGAGGCCGCGTACGACCGTACCCGCGCCGCCGGGCTCGACATGGTCATGGACCGCTGCCCCGCCATCGAGATCCCCCGCCTCGGCTGACCGGGCCCCGCACCACCCCGGACCCGTGCGCCCCACCTGGTTGACGCCGCGCGCGGCGGCCGGGTTTGCTGCCGTGGTGCCCACTCTTCTCTTCCGGCGGCCGGCCGACGAACCCGGCCTCGAAGCCTGGCGTCACGTCCACAACGTGATCGTCCCTCCCGCCGCCCTGTCGCTCGACGAGGTCCGGGAGCGGGCCGGCCGCAACCTCCTGGAGGTCGTGCACCTCGGTGACGTCCTGGTGGGCTGCACGACCGTGCGCCCGCCGAAGGAGGACTCCTCGACGGCGACGGTGATCGCCCGGGTGCTGCCTGGGCACCGCGGGCGGGGGTTCGGCGGGGAACTGTACGAGCGGGGGCTGGAGCAGGCGCGAACGCTGGGCGCTGAGGTGATCGAGACGGTCGTCCTCGCCTCGAACGCGGACGGGCTGCGCTTCGCCCTGAAGCACGGATTCGCCGAGATCGAGCGCTACGTGCTGCCGGGCGACACCGCGGAGTGGGTCGACCTGCGGCTGACCTGATCCGGTGGGTCGGCCCGCGGGCCCGTCAGGCGACTCCGAGCCCCTCGATCACCACGGCGTTCGGCAGTTCGCCGAACGCCTCGCCCGGCACCAGCAGTTTGCCGCGCCGCCGGCCGCTGCCGACGAGGACGTACGGCAGCTCGACGACCGCCTGGTCCACCAACAAGGGCCAGTCACCGGGCAGTCCGACGGGTGTGATGCCGCCGTACTCCATGCCGGTCTCCCCGGTCGCCGTGTCCATCGACGCGAACGACGCCTTGCGGGCGCCGAGTTGGCGGCGGACGACTCCGTTGACGTCGACCCGGGTGGTGGAGAGGACCAGACACGCGGCGAGCGTGTTCTCCCCGCCGCGCCGGCCCGCGACGACCACGCAGTTGGCGGACTGTTCGAGCAGTTCCCTGCCGTAGTGCTCGACGAAGGTCGCGGTGTCGGCCCGGGCGGGGTCCGTGTCGACGTACACGATCCGCTCGGCGGGGACGGTGCCTCGCCAGGCGCGTACGGCGTCGGCGACCGGGCCGACGAGTTCGCCGAGGCACTCGGGAGCGGGCGTGGCATGGTCGAAGTGTCCGATGGGGGCGCGCATGGCCGCACGGTAACAGCCGGTCAGGGGCGTCCGGTCGGGCGTCTCAGTGCACGAGCGGAACCGATACCGCCATGACCATCTCCACGGGTACGTCGCCGTCGTTGCCGTACCGGTGCGGGGTGTTGGCCTCGAAGGAGGCGCTCGCCCCCGCCGGCACCCGGTGGGCCACGCCGTCGACGGTGAGGGTCAGATCGCCCGCCGTGACATGGACGAGTTCCACGGTGCCCGTGGGGTGCGGGTCGGAGGGGCTGCCCTCGCCCGGCATCAGGCGCCAGTCCCACATCTCCAGCGGGCCGGGGGCCTCGGTGCCCGCGAGCAGCCGGTTGTAGCTGCCCGCATCGGTGTGCCACAGCCGTACGGCCTGCTCGGCCGGGACGATCCGGACCTTGGGGCCCTGTTCGTAGTCGAGGAGCGTGGTGATGCTGACACCGAGCGCGTCGCCGATCTTGACGACGGTTCCGAGGCTGGGGTTGGTCCTGGCCTGCTCGATCTGGATGAGCATGCCGCGGCTGACTCCGGCGCGGGCCGCGAGCGCTTCCAGGGTGAAGGCGCGCTCGGTGCGCCAGCGCTTCACATTGCGTGCCAGGGACTGGGTCAGCAGGTCGAGATCCGACACTTTCCGTCCAATATTTTAAATGACAGAGTTTAATAAAGTGAACTATGGTGTGGTGCACCCGATCGTTCACCGAACTGTACTGCGAGGCGACTCATGACAGCGCTCTTCGCCCTGGCCACCAGCCTCCTGTGGGGCCTGGCCGACTTCGGCGGAGGCCTGCTGACCCGGCGGACCCCCGCCCTCACCGTCGTCGTCGTCTCGCAGGCGGTCGCGGCGGCCGTCCTCGGCGTGATCGTGGTCGCGACCGGCGCCTGGGGCGAGGCGGGACCGCGGTTGTGGTTCGCGGCCGCCGCCGGCCTGGTGGGACCGGTCGCGCTGTTCTCGTTCTACAAGGCCCTCGCCCTGGGTCCGATGGGCGTGGTCTCGCCGCTCGGCTCGCTGGGCGTCGCCGTCCCGCTCACCGTGGGTCTCGCTCTCGGTGAGCGGCCCGGGCCGCTGCAGTTCGCGGGCATCGCGGTCGCCGTCGCCGGTGTGGTGCTCGCGGGCGGGCCGCAGTTCAGGGGCGCCCCCGTGCAGCGGCAGGCGATCCTGCTGACCCTGCTCGCGGCGCTCGGCTTCGGCACGGTGTTCGTCCTGATCGCGGAGGCGTCCTCGTCGGTCACGGGGCTGTTCCTCGCCCTGTTCGTGCAGCGGGTGACCAATGTGGTCGCGGGCGGCACGGCACTATGGGCCTCGGTGCGGCACGGCTCCGCCGGGCTTCCCGACGACGGCTTCCCCTGGCGCGCGCTTCCGGCGTTCGCCTTCGTCGGCCTCGCCGATGTGGCGGCCAACGGCACCTACTCCGTCGCCGCCCACCACGGTCCGGTGACGGTGGCCGCCGTGCTCGCCTCGCTCTACCCGGTGGTCACGGCCCTGGCCGCGCGCGGCTTCCTCCGCGAACGGCTGCGCGGAGTCCAGGCGGCGGGCGCGGGCCTGGCCCTGGTCGGCACGGTCATGCTCGCGACGGGTTGAGTCGGCACGGTCATCGACGCGTCGGGTCGGGTCGGGTCAGGAATCGGCGCGTACGTCCGCGGCCGGTTCCCCGGCCGCGAGGTCCAGCTCCGCGAGCCGGGCCACGGCCTCCTCGTCCAGCCCCGACAGCGCGAGCAGCTGCTCCGGGGTGACGCCGTCGGGGATCGGCACGGGCGCCGGCGTCCGCAACGGCGGCTGCCATCCGGCCACCGGATCCCAGCGCCGCACGACCCGGGCGGGAGCGCCCGCCACCACCGCGTGGTCGGGCACCACGCCGCGTACCACCGCGCCCGCCGCCACCACGACGTTCCGCCCGATCCGCGCCCCCGGAAGGATCACCGCCCCGGTGCCGATCCAGCAGCCGGGGCCGATCTCCACCGGCTCCATCCGGGGCCACTGCTTGCCGATGGGCTCGTGCGGATCGTCGTAGGAGTGGTTGGTGGACGTCACGTACACGTACGGCCCGAAGTAGCAGTCGCTGCCGATGGTGACCGTCGTGTCGGCGATGACATGGCTGCCACGGCCGAGCACCACGCCGTCGCCGAGGCGCAGGATCGGGTCGGGGCCGAGGTCGAGGTCGGGCATCAGTCCCGCGGTGAGGGTGACCTGTTCACCGACGATGCAGTGATCGCCGAGGTGGATCCAGGGTTCGCCGAAGACGGTGCCGAGCGGGAAGGCGAGTCTGGTACCTGTTCCGATCGCCCCGAAGCGCAGCCGTCCCGGGTGCTCGGCCGTGACCGAGGCCGTGCGCTGCACCCAGGCCCAGCCCGCGTGGACGGCGCGCTGCACGAGGCGGCGCCGCCATGACGAGAACGCGTTCCTGTTACTGGGCACGCGCTCACGGTACTCAGGGGAAGAAGGGGCGGGCGGAGAACCCGGCTGTGATCTTCGCCCCACCGGGTCGCGGATCATGGCATACGGTGCCGGAGTACCGACGACGAGGAGGCGGCGATGACGCAGGAGGCGCTGATCATGGGGATCGGCGGCAAGGATCCGCGGGTGGACCCCGAGGCGTTCACGGCGCGCACGGCGGTGGTCGTCGGAGACGTCACCCTGCGGGCGGGCGCGAGTGTCTGGTACGGCGCGGTGCTGCGGGCCGACTGCGGGCCCATCGTCATCGGCGCCGACAGCAACATCCAGGACAACTGCACCCTGCACGTGGATCCCGGCTTCCCCGTCACCGTGGGCGAGCGGGTCTCGGTCGGGCACAACGCCGTGCTGCACGGGGCCACCGTCGAGGACGACTGCCTGATCGGGATGGGGGCCACGGTCCTCAACGGGGCGGTGATCGGTGCCGGTTCGCTGGTCGCGGCCCAGGCCCTGGTCCCGCAGGGGATGCGGGTCCCGCCCGGCTCACTGGTGGCGGGCGTACCCGCGAAGGTCAAGCGCCCGCTGACGGAGGAGGAGCGCCAGGGCCTCACGCTCAACGGCACCTTCTACGTGGAGCTGGCGAAGGCCCACAAGGACGCCACGGAGCAAGCCGGGAGCTGAGAGACCTCTCGTGCGGGGAAGCGCGTGACCGGTCGTGGCGGCCGGCCCGCCGGTGGCGTGGCGCCGGGCCCGGTGACGGGTCCTACTCGGCGGCGGCGACCGGCTCCGGCTGTGCCTCGTCCAGCTCGGCGGACGCCCGCTTCGCCCGGCGCTTGACGACCAGCATCGAGGCGATCCCGATGAGTACCGCCATCGCCAGTCCGACCCAGGAGAACCGCTTCAGCCAGGACTCGGCGACGACACCGACGTAGTAGATGACCGCGGTGGTGCCCCCGGCCCAGATGATCCCGCCGAGCACGTTGGCGATCAGGAACTTCCAGTACGGCATCTTCAGCACACCGGCGAGCGGCCCCGCGAAGATGCGCAGAAGGGCGATGAAGCGGCCGAAGAAGACGGCCCACATGCCCCATTTCTGGAAGGACCGCTCGGCCGTCGCGATATGTCCCGGACCGAAGTGCCGGGGGAACTTCCCGCCGAGCCAGGCCAGCAGCGGCCGTCCGCCCTTGCGGCCGATCGCGTAGCCGATGGAGTCGCCGACGACCGCGCCGAGGCTGGCACACGCCCCGAGGATGACGGGGTTGATCCCCGAGTGCTGGGAGGACAACAGCGCCGCCGAGACCAGGACGATCTCGCCGGGCAGGGGTATACCCAGGCTCTCCAGGCCGATGACGAGGGCCACCAGCGCGTAGATACTGACCGCGGGCACCGTCTCGAGCCAATCCTGGACGTGCAACGCCGGTTCCTCCCCGTCACGTGTTTCCCGGCATGCGCTCGTGCGAGCGCATGCCGGGAAGCCTACCGCTCGGCCGGGCGCGACGGAGTCCGGCGGTGGGCACCGGTGCCCCTGCTGTAGAGCCGCGCTCCCCCGGCACCGGGCCCGCTACCACTGATAGGGCAGGTACTTCCCGTCGAGGGTGATGACGACCCGGTCACCCTCGGGGTCGGGCACACGCCGCACGTCGAGGCGGAAGTTGATCGCGCTCATGATGCCGTCACCGCACTGCTCGTGGATCAGCTCCTTGATCGTCGGACCGTAGACCTGGACGACTTCGTAGAGCCGGTAGATCGTGGGGTCCGCGGGGACCGCGGCGTCCAGGGAGCCGCGGGTCGGCTGGAGCTGGAAGGCGAGGACGGCGTCGTCGCCGAGTTCGAGAAGCGCCGCGGCCGTAGCCGCCTCCTCCTCGCGCATGGGGTGCTGCCCGAGCAGCGCGGCCGTCGTCCACGCGAGCGGTCTGCCGACCGCTTCGGCCAGCTGTGCCCAGGTGACCCCTGTCCTCACCTTGGCCTGGCGGACGGCTTCGGCGGCTTCGCGCTTGCTGAGCATGCACATCTCCGTTCCTGGAGAACGACGTCGACACGTCGGGCCAGCCTAAGAGAACGCCCATTCTCTGACAATGACGCCGAGAACGGCGGACGGCCCCGTCCGGTCCGAAGCCGGAGGGGCCGTCCGCCGTCATGGGTGGTCCGCTCAGCCGTTCGGCCGCAGGGTCCACACGACGGTCATCTCGCCGGTGACAGCGCCGTCCGCGCGCCGGATGGCGATGGAGACGGGGAACACGGGGCGCTGCCCCGCGTCGAGTTCGGCCACGACGTCGGCGGCCGGACGGCCGAGGGTCGCGGTGGCGGTGACCGCCCCCATCGCCAGCTTCTTGTAGGCGATCTCGGCGCTCACCGCGAGCGGCACGGCACGTGAGAGCTGCTCCCCGAAGGCGGCGAGGACGATGGCCCCGCTCGCCGACTCGCCGAGGGTGAACATCGCTCCGGCGTGCGGGCCGCCGACGTGGTTGTGATAGTCGCTCTGGTCGGGGAGGCTCACGACGGCCTTCTCCGGCGTGGTCTCCACGAACTCGAGGTTGAGGGTCCGGGCCATCGGCACCGTGGCGGCGAGCATCTCGCCGATCGTCATCTGGTCTGCGCTCATGCCCGAAGGTTACCCATGAGTAGAAAATCTTGGCCAGCACCCGGGCATGTGAAGAAATCGAAAAAATTCGGACCCGATCTCTGACCGGTACATGCCTGATGACGAGCGGTGACCGAAACGTGGCACAGCCGCTACTAGGGTTACTGCCCATGTGGCCAGGACAGCAGCCGCCCGGGGGCGAGCAGAACCCGCAGAACCAGAATCCGCAGCAGCCCAACCCGTATCAGCAGCCGGGGTACCAGCAGCCGAATCCGTATCAGCAGCCCGGATACCAGCAGCCCAATCCGTACGGGCAGCCGCAGTGGGGGACCGTCCCGGAGTCGCCCGGGGTGGCCCAGGCACCCGGCGGTCCCGGGGGCGGGAACGGGGGCGGCGGCAACAGGACGAAGATCACCGCCATCGTCGCGGCCTCGGCCGTCGTGATCGCGGCGGGCGTCACCGGCTTCCTCGTCCTGGGCGGCAAGGGCAAGGACGACAAGGCGGCCGGCGATCCGTCCACGTCGCCGAAGACGTCCGCCTCGACGTCCCCGAGCGCGAGCGGGAGCGACGACAACCCGCGCGGCACCGACGACGAGAAGCCGACCGTCGCCGGCTGGAAGGTCGTCGTGAACCCCAAGTGGGGCACCGCGTTCGACGTGCCCGCGGACTGGAACGTCGGCACGCCCGGCACCTTCATCGGCTTCGAGGACGAGAAGAAGGGCGACGGTTCCGCGATCATCGGCATGTCCGCACCCGCCTTCCTCAAGGAGAAGTGGTGCACGTCCGACGACGACAAGGACGGTCGTACGAACGACACGGCGCTGGCCGCCGCGGGCACCAAGGGGCAGAGCGGCGCCAAGAACACCGACGACGTCGCGCGCATCGACTCGGCCGTGTGGGTCTTCGGCGGCTACACCGACCAGAAGGAAGCGTCGAAGAAGCTGCTCAGGATCGGCAGACCCACGGCGTACACGACGGCTTCCGGCATCACGGGGAGCGTCGCCAAGACGTATTCGAGCGGCGTCCCGAAGAAGGGCAAGTGCGACTCGGACGGCAAGGCGACCACGTTCGCCTTCAAGAACTCGGCGGGCGACTTCGTGTCCTGGACGTTCTACGGCGCGAAGGGGGTCGGCCAGGAGGTGCCTGACGCCACGGTCCAGAAGATATTGAGCACGGTCCGGTTGCACGGTGAGCCGACGGGCTCGTGAGCGTTGCACGGTGAGCCGAGGGGGCCGTGAGCGACCCCGGGCAGTCCTGAGCGGACGCTCGGAGGCGTGAGCGGTGCGCGGAGGGCGTGCACCGGGTTTGGCAAGTGGGGCACCGGGCGGCGAAAGTGGCCCGGTGACCTCTGCCGCCGACCTCCGTCGACACCCGCGCCGTCCCTCCTGGGCGGGCCGGAACTACACCTTGCTGACCGCCGCCGCGGTCGTCACCAACCTGGGCAGCCAGGGCGCGCTCATCGCCGCGGCGTTCGCGGTGCTCGAAACGGGCGGCGACGGGGGCGACGTCGGCCTGGTGGCGGCGGCGCGGACACTGCCGCTGGTCCTCTTCCTGCTGATCGGCGGCGCGGTCGCGGACCGGCTGCCGCGCCATCGGGTGATGGTCGCGGCCAACGCCCTCAACTGCGTCTCGCAGGCGGCGTTCGCGCTCCTGGTCCTGTCCGGCGAACCGCGGCTGTGGCAGATGCTGCTGCTGTCCGCGCTCGGCGGCACCGGTCAGGCGTTCTTCAGCCCGGCCGCCGAGGGCATGCTGATGTCCTCGGTCGAAGGTGAGCAGGCGAGTCGCGCCTTCGCCATGTTCCGGATGGCGATGCAGGGCGCGGGACTCGGCGGGGCGGCGCTCGGCGGGGCGATGGTGGCGGTGATCGGGCCCGGCTGGGTGCTCGCGGTGGACGCGGTGGCGTTCGCCGTCGCCGGGGCGCTGCGCTCGTTCCTCGACGTGAGCCACATACCGCCGCGCCGGCCCGGCGGCGGGCTGCTCTCCGATCTCCGCGAGGGCTGGCGGGAGTTCGTCGGACGGCCCTGGCTGTGGACCGTCGTCGCCCAGTTCTCCGTAGTGGTCGCGGTCGTGGGCGCCGCCGACGCGGTGTACGGCCCGCTGGTCGCCCGGGACAGCCTCGGCGGCCCCGGGCCCTGGGGTCTGGCCCTCGGCGCGTTCGGTGCGGGCACGGTCGGCGGCGCGCTGCTGATGACCCGCTGGAAGCCACGCCGGCTGCTGCTCGCGGGCACCCTCTGTGTCTTCCCGCTCGCCGCGCCGGCCGCCGCGCTCGCGGTGCCGGTGGCGGTGGTGCCGCTGTGCGCCGTGATGTTCGTCAGCGGGGCGGCGATAGAGGTCTTCGGCGTCTCGTGGATGACCGCGCTGCACCAGGAGATCCCCGAGGACAAACTCTCCCGCGTCTCGGCGTACGACTGGTTCGGCTCGATCGCGATGGTCCCGCTGGCCACGGCCCTGGCGGGCCCGGCGGAGCAGGCCTTCGGCCGGACGGCCGCCCTGTGGAGCTGTTCGGTACTGGTCGTCGTCGTCACGGCGGCGGTGCTGTTCGTACCGGACGTGCGGAATCTGACCCGGCGGACCAGGCCGGTGGCGCAGGGATCGCCGCCGTTGGACGCCGGGCGGGTGTCAGCCGATGCCGAAGGCTCCGCCGGGCGGGTGTCAGCCGATGCCGAAGGCTCCGCCGGGCGGCTCGGGTGAGGGGACCGCGTCCTCGTCGCGGACGGGTGCGGCACCGCCGATGAACCTGCGCAGCGCGGGGCCGTGTTCCACCCGGGCCGGGAACGCGTCCGCGGCGGTACGGCGGGCGAGGGCGGCCGTGTCGAGCGGATGGTGGGAAGCCACCAGCACCGCGTTGCCAAAACGCCGTCCGCGCAGCACGCCAGGCTCGGCGATCACCGCCAGTTCCTCGAACACCGTGGAGAACGTGGCAAGTTGGGACCGCAGGAAGGCGAAGGGGGCGGAGTCGGCGAGGTTGGCCAGGTAGACGCCGCCGTCGCGCAGGACCCGCCCGGCGGCACGCGCGTACGCCGTGGACGTCAGGTGCGCGGGGACACGCGAGCCGCCGAAGACATCCGCGATCACGAGGTCGGCGGAGGCGGGCGCCGCGGATTCGAGCCACTCCCGGGCGTCCGCGCCGTGCACGGTGATACCGGCGTCGTCGGCCACGGGCAGGTGCTCGCCGATCAGGGCCAGCAGACCGCGGTCGGCCTCGACCACGTCCTGACGTGCGCCCGGCCGGGTCGCGGCCACATAGCGGGGCAGTGTCAGCGCGCCCCCGCCGAGATGCAGCACGTCCGGCCTCTGTCCCGGCGCGACGACCGTGTCCAGCACGTGCCCCAGTCGTCGCGCGTACTCGAACTCCAGGTGCGTGGGCTCGTCCAGGTCGACGTACGACTGCGGTGCCCCGTCGACCGTCAACAGCCAGGCCCGCTTCCGGTCGACGTCCGGCATCAGCTTGGCGGTCCCGTGATCCACGGCCCGCATCACGGGTATCGGCTCGTCCACGCGTCCATTGTGCCGCCCCGGCCTCGCGTGGTGCGCCGGACGAACGGGTGCCCACTACTTTCGCAGCGGGCACCCGTGTCCCCCGTACCGCTCCCCGGCCGTCAGCCGACCGAGGTCACCGTGCCCGCGCCGACCGTCCGGCCGCCCTCACGGATGGCGAAACCCAGGCCGGGCTCCAGTGGCACCTCGCGTCCCAGCTCGACCGTCATCGTGACGGTGTCGCCGGGCCGGGCGACCGCCCGCTCGCCGAGGTCGACGTCGCCGACCACGTCCGCGGTGCGGATGTAGAACTGCGGCCGGTACCCGGTGGCGACGGGCGTCGTCCGCCCGCCCTCGCCCGACGACAGGACGTACACCCGCGCCGAGAAGCGGCGGCTGGGCACCACGCTGCCGGGCGCGGCGACGATGTGCCCGCGTCGTACGGCGTCCCGGGGCACCCCGCGCAGCAGCAGCGCCACGTTGTCCCCGGCCTGCGCCTCCGCCATGGGCCTGCCGAAGGTCTCCAGACCCGTGACCACCGTGTCGACGGCGGCGCCGAGCACGTCGACGCGGTCGCCGACCCGGATCGTGCCGCGCTCGACGGCGCCCGTGACGACGGTCCCGCGCCCGGTGATGGTGAGCACGTTCTCGACCGGCAGCAGGAACGGCGCGTCGATGTACCGCTCGGGCATCGGCACGTACGTGTCCACCGCGTCGAGCAGCGCGTCGATCGCCGCGGTCCAGCGGGGGTCCCCCTCCAGTGCCTTGAGACCGGACACCCGGACGACGGGGACGGACTCGCCTCCGTAGCCGTGCGCGGAGAGCAGGTCGCGGACCTCCAGCTCCACGAGGTCGGTGAGCTCCTCGTCCCCCGCGTCGGCCTTGTTCAGGGCTACGACGATGTGGTCGACGCCCACCTGCCGGGCGAGCAGCACGTGCTCGGCGGTCTGCGGCATGATCCCGTCGAGCGCGGAGACGACGAGGATCGCCCCGTCGAGCTGCGCCGCGCCGGTGACCATGTTCTTGACGTAGTCGGCGTGGCCCGGCATGTCGACATGCGCGTAGTGCCGGGTGTCGGTCTCGTACTCGACGTGCGCGATGTTGATGGTGATGCCGCGCGCGACCTCCTCCGGAGCGCGGTCGATGCGGTCGAAGGGCACGAACGTGCCGGAGCCGCGCTCGGCGAGAACCTTCGTGATGGCGGCGGTCAGGGTGGTCTTGCCGTGGTCGACATGACCCATGGTGCCGATGTTCAGGTGCGGCTTGGTGCGCACGTAAGCCGTCTTGGGCATGGCTGTACCTCGAAGCCTCTTGGGTGTCAGCGGAGCTGAGTGAGGGTCCCGGCGCTCATGGCCGGGACGGGGACCCCGAGGTTCCGCCGACCCTCCCCCTGCGGGGTCCGCCGGACAATCCGGGAAGGGTCAGCTTCGGGCGCCGTCGAGGGCTGCCACGGTGATCGGGACGGCAGCCTTCGGCGCATCCGCGACTGCGGATGCCGCGAAGACGAAGGCGTGCCGGAACATGAGGCGATCATCGCCGACATGTCCGGCCACGTCGAATGGTTTTCCGCGCCACCGGATCCCGCGACGGCACGCGGCACTGCCGGTGCGTCAGGGGCGCGCGCCTCAGGGGCCGGTGCGGCGGTGAGGGGCCACCGGCGGGCATCCGGAGGAGAGTTGTCTCACACGGCGGCACGGCCGGTCGACGGCGCCGCGCGGGAACCGGTGCTTCGGCCGGCGGCCGGCCGCACGGGGCCGCGGTGGAGCCGCCCGCGTCCGCCGGGGCCGTGGTTCAGGGAAGGACGGTGCGGTACGGCGCGTGGCCATCGGGCGTGGTCAGACCCGGGAGGGATTTGATGTCGTTCCTGTACGGTCCCTTGGCCGCGGCCTGTCGCGGATCGGCCGCCGCGACGCCGGTGACGGTGAGCCGTGCCGCCCCCGTGTCCTCGAGGGCGCCGCCCGGCATCTCGAACCGGGTTGCCGGCGTTCCGGAAGCTGTGACGCCCATGAGACGAACCATACGGCGATCACACACACGGGTCGGTTAGTGTCGCCGAATGCTCGATGCCACCACCCGCTCTGGGGGCACCGCCACGGCCGTCCCCGCGGCCCCCGCCACGGAGCTCTCCCTCGCCTCGGAGCTCGCCGTCTCCACTCCCACGGGCCTCGCCGCCCGGTGCACGAGAGTGGTGCTCTCGCCCTGGTCCCGGCTCTCCCTGTTGCTGGCGCTGCTCGCGGCGTCCGCGGCGGGCGTGCTGCTCTTCGAACCGCAGCGACTGCTCTCGGACGGCTGGCCACCGCAGCTCAGCGGTGCCGCGGCCGCCGTGGTCTTCGGGCTGGCGTACGGGCTGTGCACGGTGGCGTTCGTGCCCCGGCCGCTGCTCAACCTCGCCGCCGGCGCCCTGTTCGGCTCCCAGCTCGGTCTCACCACGGCGCTCGCGGGTACGGTGCTCGGCGCCGGGATCGCCTTCGGGCTCGGCCGGATCCTCGGGCAGGACGCGCTGCGCCCGCTGCTGCGCGCCCGCTGGCTGAAGGCGGCCGACGGGCAGCTCAGCCGGCACGGCTTCCGCACGATGATGATGGCCCGCCTGTTCCCCGGAGTGCCCTTCTGGGCGGCGAACTACTGCGCTGCCGTGTCCCGTATGGGCTGGCTGCCGTTCCTCCTGGCCACGGCCCTGGGGTCGGTCCCGAACACCGCCGCGTACGCCGTCGCCGGCGCCCGGGCCTCGGCACCGACCTCGCCCGCCTTCCTGATCGCGATGGGCTTCATCGCGCTGCCCGCGCTGGCCGGCGCCGTCGTGGCCTGGCGCAAGCGTCACCACCTGCGCGGACACTGACACCACGGTCCCGGGACGTCCGCGGACGCCACCGACCGCCCCCGGATCGGGAACCCGCACGGAACCGGCACGGACACCGCCGACCGCCCCGGGATCCGGAACCCGCACGGACACCGCCGACGGTCCCGGATCCCGCGACCTGTACGAGCCGAGCCGGCCCGTACCTGCTACGCCGTCCGCTCCGCGCTACATCGCCTCCAGCACCATCGCGTTGGCGAGGCCGCCCGCCTCGCACATCGTCTGCAGTCCGTAGCGGGCGCCGCGGGCGCGCAGGGCGTGCACGAGGGTGGTCGTCAGCCGGGTGCCGCTCGCGCCCAGCGGGTGCCCGAGCGCGATCGCCCCGCCGTGCACGTTGACCCGGGAGAGGTCGGCGCCCGTCTCCTGCTGCCAGGCCAGGACGACGCTCGCGAAGGCCTCGTTGACCTCGAAGAGGTCGATGTCACCGAGTGAGAGTCCGGCCCTGCGGAGCACCTTCTCGGTCGCCGGAATGACGCCCGTGAGCATCAGCAGGGGGTCGGATCCGGTGACGGCGAAGCTGTGCAGGCGCGCCAGCGGGCGCAGACCGAGGCGGGCGGCGGTGTCGCTCGACATGATGAGCACGGCCGACGCGCCGTCGTTGATGGGGCTCGCGTTGCCCGCCGTGACGGACCAGTCGATCTGGGGGAAGCGCTCGGCGATGGCCGGGTGGTAGTAGGCGGGCTTGAGCCCGGCGAGTGTCTCCGTGGTGCTGGCGGGGCGGACGCTCTCGTCGCGGGTCACACCCTGAACGGGTACGACCTCCGCGTCGAAGAGGCCGTTGTCCCAGGCCGCGGCCGCCTTCTGGTGCGAACCCGCCGCGTACGTGTCCAACTGCTCGCGCGACAGGCCCCACTTCGCGTTGATCAGTTCGGCACTGATGCCCTGCGGCACCAGGCCCTCGGGGTAGCGCTCGGCGATCCCGGGGCCGAAGGGGCCTTCGGTACCGCGGACGTTCGACCCCATCGGTACGCGGCTCATGGATTCCACCCCGCAGGCCACCGCGATGTCGTACGCCCCCGACAGGACGCCCTGCGCCGCGAAGTGCACGGCCTGCTGGGAGGAGCCGCACTGCCGGTCCACGGTGGTCGCGGGCACCGTCTCCGGGAAGCCGGCCGAGAGCACCGCGTACCGGGTGAGGTTCGCGGCCTGCTCCCCGACCTGGGTGACGGTGCCGCCGATGACGTCGTCGATCAGCGCCGGGTCGATCCCGGAGCGCTCGACGAGGGTCCGAAGCGTGTGGGCGAGGAGCTCCACCGGGTGGACATGGGCGAGAGAGCCGTTCGGCTTGCCCCTGCCGACGGGCGTGCGGACGGCTTCGACGATCACGGCATCTCGCATGTCTGCTCTCCAACGTCAGGGAGTTTGCTTTCCAAACTCGCTAAGTGACTCAAGAGTAACCGAGTTAGTTGGACATTCCAACCCACCCGTTAGACTGAGGGCATGAAGGACGCCCGCCCCTGCTCGATCGCCGAGACCCTGGCCCTCGTCGGCGAGAAGTACTCCCTGCTGGTCATGCGGGAGGTGATGCTCGGTGCCACCCGCTTCGACCAGCTCGCCCGCAACATCGGCGCACCGCGCGATGTGCTCACCGCACGCCTGAAGCGACTCGTCGACATCGGCGTGCTGGAGAAGGCCGAGTACAGCGACCGCCCGAAGCGCTACGAGTACCGGCCCACGCGGGCCGGGCTGGAGCTGCAACCGGTGCTGCTGACGCTGATGGCGTGGGGCGACCGTCATCTCCAGGAGGACGGTTTCCGCCCGATGGTGATGGAGCACACCTGCGGCCATGAGCTGGTCCCGCAGGTGGTCTGCCGGGAGTGCGGCCAGGAGATCGAGCAGGGCGACCTGACGGCCCACCCGCAGTCCCCGGGCTGGACGGTGACGGGACCCTCGGGGGCGTAGACACAGGACCCCTCGGCGCCGTGGACACGGGACCCTCCCACGTTCGTACGATCAATCGAACAGTTCCTCTAGCGCAGGCAAACCCCCGTGACAGGACCGGTCCGTGCGGGGCGCTACGCTGCCTTCAACACCCGTGATCACAGGCACCGCGAACCGCGACACGGCGTGTCCCCCGGCCCGTCCTCGATCAGCGCTTGGACCACCTCACTTCATGTCTTGGTTTGAATCCCTCATCCTCGGACTCGTCCAGGGGCTGACCGAGTTCCTCCCTGTCTCCTCCAGCGCGCATCTGCGCCTGACCGCGGCGTTCTCCGGCTGGCACGACCCCGGAGCGGCCTTCACCGCGATCACGCAGCTCGGCACGGAGGCCGCGGTGCTGATCTACTTCCGCAAGGACGTGGGCCGGATTCTCGCGGCGTGGTTCCGCTCGCTCACGAGCAAGGCGATGCGCCAGAACCACGACGCCCAGATGGGCTGGCTCGTCATCGTCGGCTCCATACCGATCGGCGTGCTCGGTGTGACCCTCAAGGACCAGATCGAGGGTCCGTTCCGCGACCTGCGGGTCACCGCGACCATGCTGATCGTGGTGGGCGTGGTCATCGGTGTCGCGGACCGGCTCGCGGCGCGCGACGAGTCGGGCGGCAAGCACCGGGCCCCCAAGCAGCGCAAGACCATCGAGAACCTCAACACCAAGGACGGCCTCCTCTTCGGCCTCTGCCAGGCGATGGCCTTGGTCCCCGGCGTCTCCCGCTCCGGGGCGACCATCAGCGGCGGCCTCTTCATGGGCTACACCCGCGAGGCGGCGGCCCGTTACTCCTTCCTCCTCGCCATGCCGGCCGTGCTCGCCTCGGGAACCTTCGAGGTGAAGGACGCCACGGAGAGCGGTCACGTCTCCTGGGGGCCGACCATCTTCGCGACGGTCATCGCGTTCGTGGTCGGGTACGCCGTGATCGCGTGGTTCATGAAGTTCATCTCCCACAAGAGCTTCATGCCGTTCGTCTGGTACCGGATCGCGCTCGGCGTCGTCATCATCGCCCTGGTCGGCGCCGACGTCCTCAGCCCTCACGCGGCGGAGTCCGCGGGCTGAGGCGGTCGTCGCGTCGGTGCTTCCGAGTCTGACGGACGCACAGATGTGAAGGCCGCGCCGGTCGAGCCCGGGAAGCTCCCGCACCCGCGGTGACGTGCGCCGAAGCAGCCCGGCCGGACTCGCTCGCCCGGCCGTGAACGGTCACAACTGCGTCACCGCCCCCGCAGGACACTCACGCTTCCTTCACATCTCCCGTTACGGTCGCTCCACCACGAACCGTCCTTGGGGGGACCATGCCGTACAACCAGCCTCCGCCGCCGCCCGGATACGGGCCGCCGTCGCCGTTCACGCCCGCCCCGCAGCCGCCCAGACCGAAATGGGCCCGCAAGCGGTACATGCTGCCCGCCGTCGGCCTCGCCTTCGTCCTCGGCACCACCGTCGGCGGGGGCGGTCAGGACGGCAGTACCACGAAGGCCGCAGCCGACAAGGTGCGGCCGGCCGCCACCGTCACCGCGACAGCCACGGCGACGGAGACCGCGACACCGCGACCCGCGCCCACGGTGACCGCCACGAAGACGGTCAAGGTGAAGGTGACCGTCACCGCGAAAGCCGCCTCCGGCAGCGGCTCCGGCAGCGGTTCGTCCGGCGGATCGTCCGGGAGCGGCGGCTCAGGTTCCTCCGGCGGCTCCGGTGTTGCCGGGAACGGCGCCACCGCTCGCTGCAATGACGGCACCTACTCCTTCGCCGCGCACCATCAGGGCGCCTGCTCGCACCATGGCGGCGTGGCCGTCTTCTACAAGTAGGCCAGGCCGCGCGGGCATCCATCCATCAGGAACGTGCTGCCGGACCCGCGAGTGCCCGCCCCGACTCGGGGCGGGCGCGAGGCTCGACGTCGGCCGGCCGGACCGGCGCCACGGCGGCCGGTCGGACAGCACCCCCTCGATGCCGCACCGCCGCGGCCGCCCGGCCATCCACCGACAACGCCTCGGGCGCCCCGGTCTCCCACGAGCGGGCGAGCGTGGCCCGTCAGCGGTCCGGCACGGTCGGGAAACCCCTGCCGGCGAGCGCGCCGGGCCCCTCACGATCCGCGCCCTCCGGCCGGGCGGGTCCGTCGGGGCCGTTCAGGAGCAAGATCGGCCCGGTTCCCGCCCCAGCCCCCGCGGCAGCGCGCCGCAGGCCGTGACGAACCGCATACGGCGCGCGTAGCCGACCGGTAGCGCAGTGTCAGCCCGTACCCCTAGGCTGGTACGCATGTCCCCCGACTTCACGTTCTCTGGTTCCGTGCGGTCCGCTGCCGCGTTAAACGAACAGATCCGCGCCCTGTGGATGCGCTCGGGCGGCTCCCTGTCCGCCCAGGAGCGTGCGGAGTACGAGCTGCTGGTCGTGAAATGGGCGGAAGCGATCCGCGGAGAGGTCGTCGAGGCGGCCTGACCCGCTCCACTCCGCAGGACTTCGTGCTGATAGGCGCGCACTGTCCGCCGGAGCAGCCGAGCGGCACGCGCGCGGTGACCGCCCGCCCGGCCTGGCGGCGCACGTCAGGGTCCCGCTCCGCCCGGGCAAGCAGGCGCCGCATCCCGTCCGGGACGGCCTCCCGGGCCACTGGAAGACGGTCCGCCGCTCCCGTACCTCGTTCCGTGCACTGTCCGCACGCCCGGTAGGACAGCCCCTCGCCCGGACATCCGGACATCCGTCGGACGCCTTCCGGACACCGCATCGTTGTGCTTCGCTCCGCTGCGGAGATCCCCGCTGCCGCGAGTACGGCGAAGAAGCCCACGATCCACGGCCGGATCATCAGTCCTGGTACACCGACCTCTTGTACGCAAGAATCTTCATGGCCTCATCCTTCTTCTTTCCCCCCTCGAACTGACTCATATGGGCCACCATCGCGGCCTGGTCCTGAACCTTGAGCAGATACTCGGCCATTTCCTCTTTCTTGACCGCTTCACGGAACTCGTTCTCGGTCAGCGGGGCCACGCCTTCCTCCAACGAGTCCTTTCGCTCGATCCCGACGATGTCGTAGGGTGCGCCCTGCTTCGCGATCCAGCCGTGCTCGGAGCCGGTGGCGCCCTTCGCCAGATACTTTCTCCTGATCCGGATGGTGAGCACGTATCCGAACCGGGCCTCCGACGCGAATTTGCCGGCTATCTCAGCATCCGTGGAAAACTCGATCAGGCTCGCGGTCTCCTCGTTACGGTGCTGGCTCACGTATCCTTCGACGTGCTCACGCTCGGGCTTCGTAGCGTGCTCGTCAGGCTTTCGGACCATCTTCGGGAGGCTGACGAAAGAGCCGCGAATCACCTCCTTCTGGAGATGTTTCCGCTGCGTGGGCGTCACACCGCGCTTCAGGAAAACTTCCTGTTCGCTGTCTTCGGGCAGCGCCGCGATGTGGTCCTCGGCGCTGAGTCCCAGAGGCTGATCCTGCAGAGCGATCCGCCTCCCGCCCTCGGACCCTTCCGACTGTTCCCCCGCTTCCATCATCCGCTGGACGGGTTCGCGCATCCGCTGGACAGGTTCGCGTGAGCCGTTCGCCGCTTGGCGCGGGGCGGTGACGGAGGGGGCGGTCGTCTCACCCGCGGCGAAGGCGTTGCCGTCCTTCTCCGCCGCTCGTTCGGAGTCCTGCCTCGGGTCGGTGACGGTGACTCCCGCGCCGTTGCCGTGGCCCGTCTCGGGCAGGCCTCTGAGGTTCTTGTCGACGTGGCTGAGCTCGTGGCCGATCAGCTTCTCGTCGCCTGCGGTCCCGGCCGAGAGAAAAATGTGGTTACCGACGGTCATGGCCTGGGCCCCCAGCGCCGCCGTGGCACGTTGGGCCACCGCGCCACGGTGGACACGGGTGGAGGAGAGCCCCTCGTTCTGGTAGAACGCCCCGGCCTTCGCCACCACCGACGAAGGCAACGACTCGCTCGACGAGTTCATGGCGGCGGCCAGCAGGGCGCCCTGCCCTTCCGGGCTGGTGTCCCGCACCCCGCCGCGGACGTGTCCGTCCTCCTCCTCGGCGCGCGCGACGGTGGCGCCGTCCGGGGAACGCTGTACCGGAGGTTCCTGCGACTGGTGTCCGCATCCAAGACCGTGCTGATGCCGGCCCTGCGCTTCCGGGTGCCCGGCCCGCCGCAGCATCTCGGCAACGGCCCTGTTCCCGGTATGACTCTGCAGAGCGAGCATCCGCTGCACGGCCGTTCCGGCGGATGGGGGACTCACTCGCGGGCGCCGAGGCTCCGGCCCTTTCCCCGCCGCGGTGCTCTCGTCGCGGGCCAGTCCCATACGTCTTCCTCCGGCATCACAGACGACCAAGCCCAACAGCCTCGCACGGAAGACGGCCACGTTCCCAGGGCCGCAGGGGCAGAGTTGCCGCCCCAAGGGACGGGCTGACGCCCGAACACTTCCGGACAGGCACCCGCCAAAGCCCGCCCGCGATCCCGTACCGCCGCGAGCCCGTCCGCGGCTCACCGCCCCCCGGACACCCGTAGCACCGCGCCCGTGGCGTACGAGGCGTCGGGCGACATCAACCACGAGACGGCGGCGGCGACTTCCTCCGCCCGGCCGACCCGGCGCAGCGGAATCGAGGGGGCGGCGCGCTCGGCGCGGCCCGGGTCGCCCATGGCGGCGTGCATCTCAGTGTCGATCATGCCGGGCGCGACCGCGTTGACCCGGATGCCGTCCGGGCCGAGTTCCTTGGCGAGGCCCACCGTCAGGGCGTCGACGGCGGCCTTCGTGGCCGCGTAGTGGACGAACTCCCCGGGGCTGCCCAGCGTCGCCGCCGCCGAGGACACGTTCACGATGACGCCGCTCCCCCGGGCCGCCATGGTCCGGGCGGCCCGCCGTGAACACAGCAGCGTGCCCAACAGGTTGACGTCCACCACGCGCCGCAGGTCGGCGGGGTCGGTGTCCGCGAGCCGCCCGAGCGGACCGGTCACACCGGCGTTGTTCACCAGCCCGCCGACGGCCCCGAGACGGTCCTCCGCCGTGTCGAAGAGGCGCTCCACGTCGTCCGCGTCGGAGGTGTCCACCCGGACCGTCACACAGCGCGACCCCGCCGCGCGGACGGCCGTCGCGGTCGACTCCGCCGCCGTGCCGTCACGCACGTAGCCGACCACCACATCGTGTCCGTCCGCCGCCAGGCGGGCACAGATCGCGGCGCCGATCCCCCGGCTGCCACCCGTGACCACAGTGACCGGGCGTGTCATGCGTGCCTCCCTCCGGCGGGGCGGCTCCCGCTCCGCGCTCGCCCTCGATCATGACTCCTGCCTTCGTATCCCTTCGCGACCCCGGCCGTACACCCACTGGATGATCAAAACAACGCACGGGTTACCATATGAGCGCCGCCTAGCTCGAAAGATAGACCTGTGACTGTCAATGACGACGCGTTCACCAACTGGAAGACCCGCGAGGAGATCGCGGAGTCGATGATCCCGATCATCGGGAAGCTGCACCGGGAGCGGGACGTCACGGTCCTCCTCCACAGCCGCTCCTTGGTGAACAAGTCGGTGGTCAGCCTCCTCAAGACCCACCGGTTCGCCCGGCAGATCGCCGGCGCGGAACTCTCCGTCACCGAGACGCTGCCGTTCCTCCAGGCGCTGACCACGCTCGACCTCGGGCCCTCCCAGATCGACCTCGGGATGCTCGCCGCGACGTACCGGAGCGACGACCTCGGGCTCTCCGTACAGGAGTTCACCGCCAGGGCCGTCGCCGGCGCCACGGGCGCGGGCAAGATCGAGCGCCGCGAGCCGAGGGACGTCGTCCTCTACGGTTTCGGCCGCATCGGCAGGCTCGTCGCCCGCCTGCTGATCGAGAAGGCCGGCTCGGGCAACGGCCTGCGGCTGCGCGCCGTCGTCGTGCGCCAGGGCGGGGAACAGGACATCGTCAAGCGCGCCTCGCTGCTGCGCCGTGACTCCATCCACGGCCAGTTCCAGGGCACGATCACCGTCGACGAGGCGAACAGCACGATCATCGCCAACGGCAACGAGATCAAGGTGATCTACGCCGGCGACCCGAGCGAGGTCGACTACACGGCGTACGGCATCAAGGACGCCATCCTCATCGACAACACCGGCAAGTGGCGTGACCGCGAAGGCCTGTCGAAGCACCTGCGCCCCGGGATCGACAAGGTGGTGCTCACCGCGCCCGGCAAGGGCGACGTCCCCAACATCGTGCACGGCGTCAACCACGACACGATCAAGCCGGACGAGCGGATCCTGTCCTGCGCCTCCTGCACCACCAACGCGATCGTCCCGCCGCTGAAGGCGATGGCCGACGAGTACGGCGTCCTGCGCGGTCATGTGGAGACCGTCCACTCCTTCACCAACGACCAGAACCTGCTGGACAATTACCACAGCTCCGACCGCCGGGGCCGCTCCGCGCCGCTCAACATGGTCATCACCGAGACGGGGGCCGCCTCCGCCGTCGCCAAGGCACTGCCCGACCTCAAGGCCCCGATCACGGGCAGTTCGATCCGCGTCCCGGTGCCGGACGTCTCGATCGCCATCCTCAGCCTGCGGCTGGGGCGCGAGACCACCCGCGAGGAGGTCCTCGACCACCTCCGCGAGGTGTCGCTGACCTCGCCGCTCAAGCGTCAGATCGACTTCACCACCGCCCCCGACGCGGTGTCGAGCGACTTCATCGGCTCACGCCACGCCTCGATCGTCGACGCCGGCGCCACCAAGGTCGACGGGGACAACGCGATCCTCTACCTCTGGTACGACAACGAGTTCGGTTACTCCTGCCAGGTCATCCGGGTCGTCCAGCACGTCTCCGGGGTCGAGTACCCGACCTACCCGGTACCGGCCGTCTGATCCGGGGGCAGGGCCGGTCGCCGTACCCGGCGTCCCGGTCCCGCACCTCACCCGCGCCACGGGGCGGCCGCGTACGCACGCGGTCGCCCCCCGGCGCCTGTCCGGCCCCCGCGGGCCGGGGAGTTGGACGTCGGCCGGGGCCGGTGAACGCCCGTGACCGCCGGCGGCCGCTTTCTATACTGAGCGGATGATCACTGTGCCGCTCAGCGCGCTGGAAGTAGCCATGGTCCGGACGGGCGCTCCGGCCGTGGACACGTTACGCGACACCACCGAGTTCGCCCGGCGGCTCGAAGACCTCGGATACCGGCGGCTCTGGTACGCCGAGCACCATCACTCCCCTGCCATCGGAGCGTTCCCGCCCGTCGTCCTGACCGCCCACACGGCCGCGTCCACCTCGTCCATCCGTCTCGGATCCGGCGGCGTCCTCGCCCCGAACCACGCTCCGATCATGCTCGCGGAGCAGTTCGGCACGCTGGCCGCACTGCACGCGGGCCGGATCGACCTGGGCATCGGCCGCGGCCCGGGCACCTTCGACGAGGCCACGGCGCGGGCCCTGCGGCGCGGGGCGGGACCGACGACCGACGACGAGTACCGCGACGACGTGTCGGAGACCCTGCGGTTCCTGGTGGAGGAGGTCGCGCTCGACCCGCTCCCGGAGCCATGGCTGCTGTCCTCGAGCACGGCCGGTGCCACGCTCGCGGCGGAACTCGGGCTGCCGATCGCCTTCGCCCATCACATCCGTCCCGACAACACCCTCGCCGCGCTCCACCACTACCGGGAGCGCTTCTCCCCCTCCCGCTGGTGCGACCGCCCCCGCGTGCTGGTCTGCGTGGAGACGGTGTGCGCCGAGACGCGGGAGGAGGCCGCCCGGCTCGCGGGCCCGATGGACGTCGTCAAGGCCGGACTGCTCAAGGGGCGGGGCGACATCCCCTTCCCCACGCCCGAGCAGGCGGCCGCCCACTCCTTCAGCGCACAGGAGTCGCGGGCCCTGACGGCCTTCCGCGCCCACCAGGCACACGGCACACCCGACACCGTCGCGGCCCACCTGACGGACCTGGCGGACGCGACCGGCGCGGACGAACTCATGCTGGTGACACCCGTCTACGCGCTGACCGACCGTCTGAAGTCCTACGCACTCGTCCGACAGCACGTCATGACACCGGCGGAGGAGCTCCCGCGGTAGATCGCGGGACCCGCCGCGCACACCCACCGACCGGTCGACGAATGTCGCTGCACGCCCCTTGGCTGCGCAGGCCCCGTGGCCAACACTGAGCCGATGACGCAGCGTGTGGAGCTCGCGACCCTGATGGACCGGTTCGCCGTGGACGGGCTCGTCACCGAGTACGCGGTGGCGGTCGACGACGGCGACTGGGAGGCGTACCGACGGCTGTTCGCGCCGGACGGCCGCGCGGACTACCGCTCCGCCGGCGGTATCGAGGGGGACGCGGGCCAGGTCGCGGGGTGGCTCGCGCGGAGCATGGAGCTGTTCCCCATGCGCCAGCATCTGATCGTCAACCGGCGCCTGCGGTTCGGCGTACTGGACCAGGACCGGGGCGACACCGCACGCGTGCAGGCCGACTACATCAATCCGATGCGCTTCGCGGGCGACGACGGCGGATCCACCGCACCGGACTTCGTGTGCGGCGGCCGGTACGCCTTCGCACTGGTGCGTACGGACCTCGGCTGGCGCCTGCGCGAGGTGGTCGTCCAGGAGAAGTGGCGCCGCATGCCGCAGCCGCGTCAGGAACCCGCCGTCACCTGACCGGACGCCCCCTGTCGGAGATCGTCCCCGAAGCGCACACTGGAGGGACCACCTGGGAGGGAGGCGCCCATGACGAGGTTCGACCGCGGGCTCGCCTCTCCTTGGCGGCGTGCGATCGTCGCCGCGCTGGCGGGTTCGCTGCCGGTGTTCGCCTTCCCCGCCCCGTCGTGGTGGTGGTTCGCCTACGTCGCCCTCGTGCCCTGGATCCTGCTGGCCCGCGCCGCCCCGACGGGCAGACGCGCCGCGTACGACGGCTGGTTCGGCGGCCTGGGGTTCATGCTGGCCGTGCACCACTGGCTGCTGCCGAGCCTCAATGTCTTCACGGTCGTCATCGCGGGACTGCTCGGGACGCTGTGGGCGCCCTGGGGCTGGCTCGTACGGCGGTTCCTCGGCGGTGTGCCCTCGGCGGGGCAGGTCGGGGCCGCGCTCGTGGTGCTGCCGTCGGGCTGGCTGGGCGTCGAACTCGTCCGGTCCTGGCAGGGGTTGGGTGGACCGTGGGGTCTGCTCGGGTCGAGCCAGTGGCAGGTGACGCCCGCGCTGCGGCTCGCCTCGGTCGGCGGGGTGTGGCTGCTGAGCTTCCTGGTGGTGGCCGTCAACGTCGCGGTCGCGGTCCTGATGGCCGTGCGCCGGTCGCGCAGGCCCGTCGTCGCCACCGCCGTCACCGGACTCGTCGCCACCGCCGCCGTCACCTCGGCGGCCTGGGTGTGGTCCCCGCGCCCGGACACCGACGGTCAGGTGCGCGTCGCCGTCGTACAGCCCGGCGTGATGGGCGGCGGTGCCGGAGCCGGCGCGGAGAAGCGCTTCGCACGCGAGGAGGCGCTCACCCTCACGCTCGCCGGGCGCCACGTCGACCTCGTCGTCTGGGGCGAGAGCAGCGTCGGCGCCGACCTGGCCGACCGCCCCGACCTGGCGGACCGGATCACCGCGCTGTCCCGCGAGACCGGCGCCGACATCCTCGTGAACGTCGACGCGCGGCGCTCCGACCGGCCGGGGATATACAAGAGTTCGGTGCTGGTGGGACCGCACGGACCGACCGGCGCCCGCTACGACAAGATGCGTCTCGTCCCCTTCGGTGAGTACATACCGGCGCGTTCCCTCCTCGGCTGGGCGACCTCGGTCGGCAAGGCGGCGGGCGAGGACCGCAGGCGCGGCAGCGAGCAGGTGGTGATGGACGCCGGACACGGACTGCGGGTCGGACCGATGGTCTGCTTCGAGACGGCGTTCCCGGACATGAGCCGGCATCTCGCGCGGGACGGCGCCGAGGTGCTGCTCGCCCAGTCGTCGACCTCGTCGTTCCAGCACAGCTGGGCGCCCGAACAGCATGCCTCGCTGGCCGCGCTGCGGGCCGCCGAGACCGGCCGTCCGATGGTGCACGCGACCCTGACCGGTGTCTCCGCCGTCTACGGGCCGAGCGGCGAGCGGCTCGGCTCCTGGCTCGGCACGGACGCGAGCGAGGCGGCGGTGTACGAGGTGCCGCTGGCGCGGGGGGTCACCCCGTACGTCCGGTTCGGCGACTGGCCGGTACACGTGGCGCTGCTGGTCCTGGCGGCCCTGTGCGCCACCGAGGGCGTCCGCGCGCTCAGGCTGCGGCGGACCGCTCCTGGACCGCTCGCACCACCCGCTCGCACAGTTCATGAGTCGCCAGTGCGTCCCGGGCGCTGAGCACCTTGCCCGCGCGTACGGCGTCGAGGAAGCCGAGCACGCCCTGCTCGATGCCGCGCTGGCGGGCCACCGGCACCCAGTCGCCGCGCCGTCGCACGCTGGGCTGCCCCTTGTGGTCGATCACCTCGGCGAGGTTGAGCACCTGACGCTTGGTGTCCTGGCCGGAGACCTCGAGGATCTCCTCGGGCGAGCCGCTGAGCCGGTTCATCACACCGAGCGCCGTGAAGCCGTCGCCCGAGAGCTGGAGTACGACGTGGTGGAGCAGTCCGCCCTCGGCACGGGCCCGTACCGTCACGTCGTCGACCGGCCCCGGCACCAGGAACCGCAGTGTGTCCACGACGTGGATGAAGTCGTCGAGGATCATCGTGCGCGGCACCTCGGGCAGCCCTGTGCGGTTCTTCTGCATCAGGATCAGCTCACGGGGATGCTCCAGGCACTGCGTGTACCCGGGTGCGTGGCGCCGGTTGAAGCCGACGGCGAGGCTGACGTCGCGCTCCTCCGCGAGCCGGACGAGCTCCTCCGACGCGGAGAGTTCGTAGGCGAGCGGCTTGTCGACGAACGTCGGTACGCCCGCTTCCAGGAGCCGCGCGACGATCTCGGGGTGGGCCACGGTCGCCGCGTGCACGAAGGCCGCGTCGAGATCCTGGGCCAGCAGCTCCGTCAGGTCGGTGTGCCGCTGCCCCTGCGGCAGGTGCAGGCTGTCCGCGACCCGGGCGAGTGTCGCGGGCGTCCGGGTCTGCAGATGCAGCTCGACCCCCGGCTGAACCCCGAGCACCGGCAGATACGCCTTCCGCGCGATGTCGCCGAGTCCGATGCAGCCGACCTTCACGAGGTCTCCTTCGTTCGCCGATGCTGGCCTGGCCGGAAGCATACGGGCGTCACCGCTGCCCCCGTCCGGCGGTGCCCGACCCGTCGCCTGGTTCGGCGCGCGGCTCAGGACCGACTCGTTCGAGCCGTCCGAGCCGTCCCTGCTCGGTCCGGTGCGGCACAGGGCGGGGGACGGGTACGAGCGGGCAGCCGCGGGTCATCCCGCGTCCTCCGGCAGCCGCCGGAGGAGCGGAAGGATCACCCGTGCGGGGCATCCTGCGCTCGTCGGCTCCCCAAAGACGGCCGCACGCAGCAGAGTTGCCCGCGTGCATCGAACGACGACGACCGCGACGCTCCTGGTCACCGTGGCGGTCACCGCCCTCGCCGGCTGTGTGACCGTCCAACGGCCATCCGCTCCCGGCCCGCCGCCCGCTCCCGCCCCGCCGTCTCCGCGTCCGGACGGCACGGCCGGGGAGCGGGTCGTGCAGGCTCCGGCGCGGGAGGCGTTGGAACTCGTCGGGCCGTCACGGAAGCCTTCACCGGAACCTTCCCCCGCGGCCGCGCGGCCTCACCCCGCTCCGCCCGCACAGACCGCACCGCAGGCGCGCCCCCCACGTCACGCCCCCGACACACCGCGCCTCCAGCCGAAGCCGCACCGACCGGCGCACCACGCCGCCGCGCCGCCCCCGGCGACGAAGCCGCCGAAAGCCCAGGACGTGTGCGCCCTCGGCAGGAAGTACGGCGGCTGGAAGCCGGGCAGCCCCGAGGCGGTCATCTGCAAGGGGACATACGGGCGTTGACCCGTCCGGCGCCTCACACCCGGCCCCCGTTGTCCCGGACCGCCCGGACACACGCCCGTACGAGGACGCCTCATCGCCGTTCCTGCCCTCCGCCTCGGTGGCACACCCGCGTCCGATGCCAGGCGCTGATCCGGCGGGGGGTTCGGGACAGCTCTCAGGGCCGCTGTCGCGGCGGCCCCAACGTCTCCCCTCCCGGCCCGCCGAACCGGCCGGGGCCCTCCCCCGGGGTCCCCTCCGACGGTCCGTCCCCGTCGAGCCTCAGCTCCAGTCGGCCGATCGCCGCGCGTACCCCGTCTCCGTAACGGTCGTCACCGAGGAAACCGACCGCGCCGCGGGCCCGGCGCAGATGGGTGCGGGCCGCGTCGCAGCGGCCGAGTTTCACGTAGTCGGCCGCCAGGTTCAGGTGCAGCGACGGGTAGAACGCCCGTACCGCGAGCGACTGGTGGTTCTCCGCGACCCTGTCGTCCCCGAGTTCGTCGGCCGCCGACAGGGCGCGCAGGTCCCACGCCAGCTCGTCCGAGGGGTCGTCCTGGGTGTCCGCCATGTAGTGGGCCAGGGTGCAGCGGTGCAGCGGGTCACCGTCCTCGCCGATCTCCGACCACAGGTCCAGGAAACGGCCCCTGGCCTCCTCGCGATCGCCTCCGTGGTGCAGCATGACGGCCTGGCCGATCCGGGTCATCATGGCGTCCGGCGCCGTCTGCTCCTGCTGCTCCGCCACCGCGTCCTCCAGGCTCGTCACTGTCTCTTCCGACGCTAACCGCAGCCACTGCCAAACCGGCTCAGGCGCCCCCGTACGCCGCCGGACCGGGCCGGGGAGGACAGGACAGGGCCCCCGCCCGGCCCAGCCGTCCCCGCCCCCGGGTCAGCCGAGGTCCGGAATCCGCCAGTCGATCGGCTCGTGGCCCTGCCGTGCGACGGCCTCGTTGATCTGTGTGAACGGCCGGGAGCCGAAGAACTTCTTGGCGGAGAGCGGCGAGGGGTGCGCGCCCTTCACCACGATGTGCCGGTCCACGTCGATGAGCGGGAGCTTCTTCTGGGCGTAGTTCCCCCACAGCACGAAGACCGCCGGGTCGGGCCGGTCGGCCACGGAGCGGATCACCGCGTCGGTGAACCTCTCCCAGCCCTTGCCCTTGTGGGAGTTGGCCTCACCGGAGCGGACGGTCAGCACCGCGTTGAGCAGCAGGACGCCCTGCTCGGCCCACGGCATCAGATAGCCGTTGTCCGGGATCGGGGTGCCGAGCTCCTCCTTCATCTCCTTGTAGATGTTCCGCAGGGAGGGCGGGGTCCTCACGCCGGGGCGCACCGAGAAGCACAGGCCGTGCCCCTGGCCCTCGCCGTGGTACGGGTCCTGGCCGAGGACCAGCACCTTCACGCGCTCGTACGGTGTCGCGTCCAGCGCGGCGAAGACCTCTTCGCGCGGAGGGTAGACGGGACCCTTGGCTCGCTCCTCCTCGACGAACTCGGTGAGTTCCTTGAAGTAGGGCTGCTGCAGTTCCTCGCCCAGGACGCCGCGCCAGGACTCGGGCAGCATGGCGGTGTCGGTCACGTCAACTTCCTCCGATGTACGGTCACTTCCAGGCCTCAGAACCTACAGGCGACCACTGACACCCGACCCCGCACCCCTTGCCACCAGCGGATCCTCCCCCTGTCACCCGGCGGATCCCGTCCCGGCGTCCGCCGGTCCCGGTCCCCTCCGGCCACCGTCACCGCCTCCGCTTCCACCGCGTTCCCACCCCGCTACCGGCTGGTCCCGCGCCCAGGCCCGCACACCGTCTTGATCGGCGGCGACGATCCGCAGGACCGCCGAGAGCTGCTCGGCCACGGCTGCGCGGCGGTCCCCGAGATGCCCCGGGCGACCATGCGCCGCACCCTGGAACAGAGCCCCTACGGCGTCACCGAGCCTCTCCCCCGACGTGGCGGGGCGGATCCTCCCCGCCACGTCGGGGGAGGCGGCCCGGCTGACAGGCCGCGCCGCACAGCCGGTCCGTCCGCCGGACCGTCGTCGCCCGCGCCACCGGCGCCGTCCCCGGCCCGCCCGACGCCGAGGAGGCCCGCCCGACGCCGAGGAGCAACGAGGAGCAACGAGGAACCATGAACGCACACGGACCCGTCCATCGCGTGGCGATCGTCGGCACCGGCACCATCGGTGCGAGCTGGGCGACGCACTATCTCGCCCGGGGCTTCGACGTCACGGCGACCGACCCCGCCCCCGCCGCGGAGGAGGCCCTCAGGGCGTACGTGGCCGAAGCATGGGACGCGGCGGCCGCGCTCGGCGCCGAACCCGGAACCTCGCCCGACCGTCTGCGCTTCACCTCCGACATGCGAGAGGCCGTCGCGGACGCCGATTTCGTCCAGGAGAACGCGCCGGAGCGCCCGGAGCTGAAGGTCAGGCTGTTCGCCGACATCGACGACGCGACGCCGCCGGGCGCGATCATCGCGTCGAGTTCGTCGGGCATCACGATGAGCGTCATCCAGGCCGAGTGCCGCAATCCGCAGCGCACCCTCATCGGGCATCCCTTCAACCCCCCACACATCATCCCGCTCGTCGAAGTCGTCGGAGGAACGAAGACCGCCCCGGAGACCGTCCGGAACGCCATGGCCTTCTACACCGCGATCGGCAAGAAGCCGATCCATCTCAAGAAGGAGCTCCCCGGGCACGTCGCCAACCGCCTCCAGGCCGCTTTGTACCGCGAGGTCGTCCACCTGATCGATCAGGGGGTGCTGGACGTCTCTGACTCCGACGACGCGGTGTCCTGGGGTCCAGGACTCAGGTGGGGTGTCATGGGCCCCAACCTGCTGTGGCATCTCGGCGGAGGCGAGGGCGGCATCCAGCACTTCATGGACACCCTCATGCCGGGGATGGCCGGGATGTGGCACGAGCTGGGCGACCCGGAACTCACGCCCGAACTCAGGGAGAGGATCGTCGGCGGGGTCCTGGAGGAGGCGGACGGCCACTCCGTCGGCGAACTGGCCGCCCGGCGTGACGCGATGCTGCTCAGCCTGCTGGCCGTGCGGGGATCCGGCCCCCGCGACGACACCACCGGCCGGCCGGCATGAGACGGCGGCGGTCACCCCGAAGGCACCGGTCACCCCTGGGGCAGCGGGCCCTCGCCCGGGAGGAGGAACCGTGACGGAGCGCCGGCAGAGACTGTTCGTGCTCGAACTCAGCGGTGGCGGTCGCGTGTTCTCGGTGAACCCCGACGGCACCGACAGACGGGTCCTCGTCTCGGGATGCAGGTTCCCCGACGGTGTGGCCGTCGACGTCGGGGCAGGACACATCTACTGGACGAACATGGGTTCCCCGCCGCTCGACGACGGCTCGATCGAGCGTGTCGACCTGGACGGAGGCAACCGGACGACGATCGTTCCCGAGGGCGGCACGCACACGCCGAAGCAACTGCATCTCGACTCCGTCGGCCGCAAGTTGTACTGGGGTGACCGCGAAGGGATGCGCGTCATGCGCTGCGACCTCGACGGCGCGAACATCGAGACACTCGTCCGGACGGGGCTGACCGACAACGACCGCCGCGACGAGACCAGGTGGTGCGTCGGAGTCGCCGTGGATCCCGACGGCGGGCACCTGTACTGGTCGCAGAAGGGACCGAGCGACGCGGGACTGGGGAAGATCCTCCGGGCCGGGCTCGATCTGCCCGCCGGCGAATCCGCGGACGGCCGGAGCGACGTCGAGGTGCTGCTCCAGGGGCTCCCGGAGCCGATCGACCTGCAGTGGGACCCGACGGAGCGCACGCTGTACTGGACCGACCGCGGGGATCCGCCGCGAGGCAACTCCGTGAACCGCGCACCGGTGGATCCGCCCAGCGGGCAGCGGCAGCCCGAGATCCTGTGGACGCATCTGATGGAAGGCATCGGCATCGCTCTCGATCTGGACGACGGGCGCATGTTCGTCACCGATCTGGCCGGGACCGTCTACGCGGCCGATCTCGACGGGTCGAACCGCCGGGAGATCCTCATCGCGCAGGGCAACCTCACCGGCATCGCCCATGCCGTGGTTCCCGCCGAGGAGCCCTAGTACGTGTGGTGCCCGGCCGTGGACGGCCGGCGCCGCCACCGCGGTCCCGGGAGGTTCGCCACGAACATCCCGGGCCGTCGACGGTCGAGCGCCCGGCACGGGCGGTGAGACAACGGACGTCCGACATGAACACCGAACCCACCCAGGACCCGGGCGCGGCCCGGGTCCGTCAGCGTCCCCGGGCGCGCCCGGGGCGTCCGTCAGCCCACTCCGGCGTTCAGGAAGATACCGCCGTCGACCACCAGCGTCTGCCCGGTGATCCAGTCCGACTGTGCCGAGGTGAGGAACGCGGCGGCGCCTCCGATGTCGGAGGGCACGCCGAGCCGGCCGAGCGGGTAGGACGCGGCGGCCTCCGCCTCCCGACCCTCGTACAGGGCCTGCGCGAACTTGGTCTTGACGACGGCGGGCGCGATCGCGTTGACCCGCACCTTGGGCGCGAACTCGTGCGCCAGCTGCACGGTCAGGTTGATCATGGCGGCCTTGCTCATGCCGTACGCGCCGATGAACGGCGAGGGAGAGATGCCGGCGACGGACGCGATGTTGACGATCGCGCCGCCGTTCTCGCTCTGCCAGGCCTTCCAGGTCAGCTGGGCGAAGCCGAGCGCCGAGACGACGTTGGTCTCGAAGACCTTGCGCGCCACGTTGAGGTCCAGGTCGGCCATGGGGCCGAACACCGGGTTCGTGCCCGCGTTGTTGACCAGGTAGTCGACGCGTCCGAAGGCCTCCATGGTGCGCTCGACGGCGACGGCCTGGTGGGCCTCGTCGTGCGCCTTGCCCGCGACACCGATGACGCGGTCGGCACCGAGTGTCTCGACGGCCTCCTTGAGAGCGTCCTCATTGCGGCCGGTGATGCACACGCGGTCGCCGCGGGCGATGAGGGCCTCCGCGACGCCGTAGCCGATGCCGCGGCTCGCGCCGGTGACGAGGGCGACCTTGCCGGAGAGTTCGGGAAGTGCGGTCATGTCTGTGTCCCCGGCCTTAGTTGAGCGGTCCGCCGGCCACGTACAGCACCTGGCCGGAGACGAATCCGGCGGCCTCGCCGGTGAAGAAGGCGATGGCGTTGGCGATGTCGTCGGGGTTGCCGACGCGCTGCACGGGGATCTGGGTGGCGGCGGCGGCCTGGAAGTCCTCGAAGCCCATGCCGACGCGGGCGGCCGTGGCGGCGGTCATGTCGGTGGCGATGAAGCCCGGCGCGACGGCGTTCGCGGTGACGCCGAACTTGCCGAGTTCGATGGCGAGCGTCTTGGTCAGGCCCTGGAGACCGGCCTTGGCGGCGGAGTAGTTGGCCTGGCCGCGGTTGCCGAGAGCGGAGGAGGACGACAGGTTGACGATCCGGCCGAACTTCGCTTCCACCATATGCTTCTGACAGGCCTTCGACATCAGGAACGCACCGCGCAGGTGCACGTTCATGACGGTGTCCCAGTCGGACGCGGCCATCTTGAACAGCAGGTTGTCGCGGAGCACACCCGCGTTGTTCACCAGGATCGTCGGCGCACCGAGCTCCTCGGCGATCCGCGCGATCGCGGCCTCGACCTGGGCCTCGTCGGAGACGTCGCAGCCCACCGCGATGGCCTTGCCGCCGGCGGAGGTGATCTTCTCCACGGTGTCCTTGCACGCGACCTCGTCGAGGTCGATCACCGCGACGGCGCGGCCCTCCGCGGCCAGTCGTACGGCGGTCGCGGCACCGATGCCGCGCGCGGCACCGGTGACTACGGCGACGCGCTGCTCAGTGGTGGACATTGCTGGTTCTCCTCGCCCTTGAAAAGCCCTGCGGCCTGACATGCCCTGCGGCTCGCACGGTCGCCCGTCCGGTGAGCGACCGCTTAGTACCTTCAGCAGACGTGACGCTAGAAGCCCTGACACCCGGTGTCAACGGCACACGGCGCGGGTGTGATCCATTACCTGACCAGCAGCGCGAGCAACCGCTCCGTCTCCGCCTCCGGATCGGCGGTGAGCCCCGTGTGCACGGGACCGGGCTGCACCACCGTCGAGCGCGGCGCGATCAACCAGCGAAAGCGCCGACCCGCATCGTCCCCCGCGGCCTGACCTGCCGCTTTCCCGCCCGCGCAGACCCCTTCCACGGCGCGCAGCGCGGCCCGTACGCCCGCCACGTCGGCCTCCGGGTCCAGTATCCGCAGCTTCGTCTCGTCCAGATGGGTGCGCGCCGCCACGAAGGACTTGGCGCGGCAGTACACCAGTACGCCCGCGTTGAAGCACTCACCGCGTTCGACGCGCGGCACCACCCGCAGCAGCGCGTACTCGAAGACGTCCCGCTCGCTCACTCGTCCCCCTCGGTGACCCTGGTGTCCTTGGCTCCCTCTCCGCCACCGGGATCCTCGCCGCTCGCGCGGCCCGCCCGGGTTTCGGGGCCCTCGATGCCCCTGACCCGTTCGTGGATGACGGCGGCGCGGGTGAGGAGCGGCTCGGCGTAGGCGCGTCGCAGCGCCTCGGTGGAGTCGAAGCCCGGTTCGTTCGCCAGCCACTCCTCCGGGATCGCGGCGGTCACCTCCGCGAGCAGTTCCGCGGTCACCAGCGGCGCCAGCTCGGCCGCCGCCGAGGCGATGTCCGGGCCGAAGGGCGCGAGCGCGTGGTCGGAGGCGTCGTACGGCTTGGCGGCGGAGGCCTGGGCACCGGGCCAGTGGTGGTGCCAGATCATGGTGGCGCCGTGATCGATGAGCCACAGATCGCCGTGCCACATCAGCAGGTTGGGGTTGCGCCAGGAGCGGTCGACGTTGTTGACCAGCGCGTCGAACCAGACGACGCGCCCGGCTTCCCGCGCACTCACCTCGAAGGCGAGGGAGTCGAAGCCGACGGCGCGGGAGAGGAAGTCCATGCCGAGGTTCAACCCACCGCTCGACTTGAGCAGTTCCTGGACCTCCTGGTCGGGTTCGCCGAGCCCCAGGACCGGATCGAGGCCGATCGTCACCAGTCCGGGCACCCGCAGGCCCAGCCGACGGGCGAGCTCACCGCAGACGACCTCCGCGACGAGCGTCTTGCGCCCCTGCCCCGCACCGGTGAACTTCATGACATACGTCCCGAGATCGTCGGCCTCGACGAGCCCCGGCAGCGAGCCGCCCTCACGCAGCGGTGTGATGTAGCGGGTGGCGGCGACTTCTTTGAGCAATGTTCCCGGCTCCCTCGTTCTCTGGCCGTACCAATCTACGGTCAGGCGCGGGTTCTCCGGGAAGCGGAGCGCCCTGTCCGGTCACCGCTCGTAGGTGCCGTGCATCGTTGCCCGCGCGATCGCGTGGGTGAACAGGAGGAAGTCCATGAGGGCGGGGGCCGTCGCCTCCGACACCTCCAGTTCTTCCACGTCGACGGCGTGGACCACGAGGAAGTAGCGGTCGGGGCCGTTGCCCGGCGGTGTCGCCGGACCGAGGTACCTCCTGTGGCCGGCGTCGTTGGCCAGCGTCACCGCGCCGCCGGGCAGATCGCCACCGTCTCCCGCCCCGGCCGGAAGGCCGGTCACGGAGGCGGGAAGGTTGGCGACGGCCCAGTGCCAGAAGCCCGAGGCGGTGGGCACGTCGGGGTCGAACATCGCGACCGTGAAACTCCGCGTCTCCTCGGGAAAGCCGGACCAGCTCAGCTGCGGCGAGACGTCCGATCCGCCCGCTCCCAGGATGCCGCTCACCTGCGCACGGGCCAGTGGCTCACCGTCGGCCACGGACTCCGAGGTCAACGTGAAGGTCCTGATCGGCGGCATGAAGTCGTACGGACCGTAGGGTTTGATCATGAAAATCCCTCACTCCATGGCGACGTCGTCGTTCCCGTCGCCGCTCCTGGCGTGCGCGCCGCGCCGATCGCCCGCTGGAGACTGGCCAGCCAGATGGCGGCGTCCACCGCGTAGTACAGCAGGGGGTCGGGGTCCCGGCCCGCGGAGGCGGCACAGACGTCGAGGATCACCGTGCTGTCGGCCGGCGCTTCCTCGGCGGGGCCCCGCACGGGAGCGGGCCGGCCTTCTCCCGAGCGCAGGTCGTGGCTGAACTCCAGGGTGCTGAGCCGTAGTCGGTGGGCGGCGTCGCGCAGGTGGGCGGCGCTCGGCGGCCACGCGGACAGCGCGCCCGGCGGGCAGTTGTCCAGCAGGATCTGGCCCATCGTGATGACGCGGTTGCCCACCAGCATGATCACCTGGAAGTCGGTGTCGGAGGCCGCCTCTTCCCGCCGAGGTGTGTGCCGCTCGATGGCGAACTCCGCGTAACTCGCCTCCGCGATCCGCTGAGCGAGCCTCGCCCCGGGCAGGGCGTCGGTCGCCCGCACCCCCTCGGTGAGGGTGTCGGTGATGTCGGTGACCGCACGGGTGCCCTGGTCGAGCACGCGTGCGCAGGCCCGCCGCACCTCGCCCGTGCCGCCGTGCGGCCACGCGAGCAGCCCGACGAAGGCACCGATGAACGCACCGGCCAGCACGTCCAGCACCCGCGCGGCCGCCAGCTCGGGCCCGCTGCGGGCCACCTGCGAAAAGGCGGCCGCCACGGTCAGGGTGAAGAACGCCTGCCCCCAGCCCGGCCCCAGCACGGCGCCGGATGCGAACGCCAGGAACATGCAGGGCGGAAGCATCACCGCGTACACCACCGGCGCGTCCACGGCGAACTGCAGGATCAGCGCGGCCACGACCGCCCCCGCGAGCGTCCCGCGCAACGCGGGCCGCAGGGCGGTGCGGGTGTCGGCGGCGCTCGTCCGCATCACGGTCAGCGTCGTGAGCAGCGCCCAGAATCCGTGTGCCAGACTCAGCTCGCCGACCACCAGCCGCACCGCCGACAGCGCCACCGCGGTGCGCACCGCGTTCTGGAAGCACACCGACCGCGGAGTCAGATGCGCGCGAACCCGCCAGTAGTACAGCTCCGCGGTCGGCCTTCCCGCATACCAGAACGCGCCGTGCACCTCCGGCGACGCCGTCCCGGCCGGCACGGGGGCGTCCAGCGCGATCCGGGCCGCGGTCATCACCAGATCCGCCGTGTGCGTGATGTCCAGGGCGATCGCGCCGTCGCGCACCATCGTCGCGGAGTACGTGCCCGCCTCGCTCGGCCGCACACGATACGACTCGAACGCGCGGACCGCCGCCCGGCACCACGACCGCGTCGGCGGCGGCGCCTTCCCGCTCAACGCCCGTGCGACGTCTTCGCAGGCTGCGGCCGACGCCAGCAGCAGCCCCTGCGCGGCCCGTCCGGGCGGGGCCGCCCCCCTCTCCAGCGACTCGGCCAACTGCCGTGTCTGTGCCAGGAGATGCCGCAGGTACCCAGCGCCCTCGGAGAGCGCCCGGTCCCGCGCCGACGCCGACACGGGACGTTCGTCGGGCGGCACCTGGCTCATGCGCAGCGCCTGCGACGCCTCCAGCAGCAACGCCGGGTCGGAGCCCCGGGGTGGATCCGCCGCCAGCCCGTGCAGCGCGTCGGCCGCCACCCGCCCCGCCCGTGCGAGCCGGTCCCCGTACCGGCCCGGACACGGCGCCGGCCAGAGCCACACCTCCGCCGCGGCCATGAGCAGCACTCCGGCCGCCAGGCCCGCAAGCCGCAACCCCAGCGTCGACGGGGCGTAGGGCGGGAAACACGGCAGGATGTAGAACAGTTGCAACCCATTGGCCAGCCCCACCAATTTCGGCCCGCCCACGCCGCTGTACGTCACCAGGAACCCCACGACGAGCATCCCCAGTGCCGCCGCCCACCCGTACGCCGCAAGCCACGTACCGAGCGTCACCAACGCCATTGCGATCGGCAGCACCCCCAGCAGCGTCCGCGCCCGCTGACGCGGCGTCCCCGGCACGGACGAGAGCCCGCCCGCCGCGACAGCGCCGAACAGTGCGTAGATCGCGACGGTCCGGTCTCCCAGCCCGTACCGCGCCGCGTAGAACCCGGCGCACGCCACCACGGTGACCCGCGCCGAACGCCGCGCCGCGGCAAGACCCGCGTCCCGGGTCCGCAGCCACTCCGTCCAGCGCAGCACTCCCACCGATCAACCGTAGGCTCCCACCGGTGGCCGGACCACCGCGCGGGCGTCCGCGCGATGGTCCGGGATGCGCGGGCGGGGCAGGCGCAGGAACCTGGTGGTGTCACAGGCGGCGGCCGCGACGACGTGTGACGGAATCCGAGTCCCGCCACTCCGCACGGGCCGCCCCCAGCCCGCCTGCGAAAGCGAGGCACCGCCATGCGGATGCGAGCAGCCCGGATGCACGGATACAACGAGCCCCTGCGGATCGAAGAGGTTCCCGTACCCGAGCCCGCGCCGGACGAGATTCTGCTGAAGGTCGCCGCGACCGGCATATGCCGAAGCGACTACCAGCTCCTCGACGGCTACTTCAAGGGTCCCTTCCCCGTGGATCTTCCCTACATCCCGGGCCACGAGGTCACAGGCCGGGTGGCGGGACTGGGCAGCGGCGTACCGAAATCGGTCGGCTACTCGGAGGGGGACATGGTCGTGGTCAACCCCAGCTGGGGTGACGGCACATGCCGCCAGTGCCGCGAGGGCAACGAACAGTTGTGCAGCGGCAACGGCAGGTGGGTGGGCTTCGGCCCGCCGGGAGGCTTCGCCGAGTACATGGCCGTGGAGTACCGGCACGCGGTTCCGGTCTCGGAGGAGGCCGCGAAGGCTCCTGAGCTCCTCGCTCCCATGACCGACGCGGGCATGACCCCGTACCGGGGGATGAGGAAGCTACGGGACGCGGGCAGGCTCGGCCCCGCCCGCACGGTCGCCGTCACGGGCATCGGCGGTCTGGGCAGCTACGCGGTCCAGTATGCGAAGCTGCTCGGAAGCGGAGCGACCGTGGTGGCCCTCGCACGCACGGACAGCAAGCTGGACGTGGCGAAGGAGAACGGCGCGGACCACGGGGTCAACGTCAGGGACAAGTCCACCGAGGCCATCCAGGACGAACTGGAGGGGCTCACGGGGCGCAGGACGATCGACGCCGTCCTGGACTGCGTCGGCAGCGAGGCGTCCCTCTCGATGGGGTTCGACCTGCTGGGCCCCGAGGGCGCGCTGGCGGCCGTGGGCCTCATGAGTCACCGTGTGGAGCACAATCAGTTCCCCTTCGTGGGGACGGAGCTGTCCTATCTCGGTTCCTTCTGGGGCAACCACATGGACCTCGTCGAGGTGCTCTCCCTCGCCGAGGCGGGTCTGGTCAAGCACAACGTCACCAAGGTCGCGCTCGAGGACGTCAACGAGAACCTGGAGGCCCTCGGGCGCGGCGAGATCGTCGGGCGGCAGGTCATCGTCTTCGAATGAGTGGGCGCCGCGAACGGCCCGCTGATCTCCGGCGGGCCGTCCGGGCGTGCGCGCTCAGATGATGTCGAGGCGGTCGAGGAACGGCGTCGCGGCGGACGGGTCCCCGGTGATGCGGCAATGGTCGCGCCAGGGTTTGCGGGTGGTGCCCCACGCGATGAAGTCGGATGCCGTACTGCTGATCCTGGTGGCGCCGTCGGCCCCGGGTCGCACGGTCAGGGGTCCGCCCTGCCCGGCGGCGGGAAGGACGGTGACGGTGGTGGCGCCCGGTCCCGTCAGGTCGAGGACCAGGGGTTCGGCGACGGTGGCGGCGAGTTCGGGCCCCTGCATCTGGGGCAGACCGGCGAGCATGAACTCGACCGCGGGTGCGACCAGGCCGTCGGTCTCCTCGGGCACGGCGAACGGGAGCGGACCCTCCGGGGCGAGCATGTCGTGGCGCAGGTGGCACAGGACGTTGAACGCCATGGTGTTCGCCAGCAGATGGCACGGGTAGGTCCCCAGACCCGGTACCTCGACCGGCTGCCCGGCCCGCGAGGGCTCCTGGGCCGACTCCAGGATCTCCAGCTGCCCGGGGGTGAAGTCGCGCCATTCGGCCACGACTTCGGCATGGCTCCAGCCGCGGCGCTGGTCGACCCGCACGTCGTGGTAGCGCTCGCGGTTCCTGGGCAGGGTGGGGTCCGGGGCGGGGGGTTCGACCGCTTCGTGGGCGAGGGCCCCCAGGTGGGCGATCACGTCGATGACGCGCCAGCCCGCACAGGCGGACGGCAGTTCCCACTGCTCGTCGTCCACCAGGGGCACGACGTCAGCCAGTTGCTCGCTGCTCAGGCGCGCTGAGGACAGCCCGGTACTGGTCATCGGTTCCTCCCTCCATGCACCGGCCCGGGGATCCGGCCCGTGGACCGGGCCCGGGCCGGACGGGCGTCGGGCGGAAGTGGTTCACGTGGGTGTCCGGCGGGACGTGCGATAGGTGGCGGCCACGTCGGCACGGCCGAGTCCGTCGTCCTCGGCCAGGTGCAGCCGCTCACTGACGACTTCGGCGATGCCGAGGTGCAGGCCGGCGGCGCGGGCCGTGTCGGTGATCAGGCCGGCGTCCTTCGCTGCCGCTTCCAGGGGGAAGGAAGGGGCGTCGAGATCGTCATCGATCATCTTCGGGCCCTTGCTCTGCACGTACGGGCTGTTGAGTCCGCTTCCGTCGATGACGTCGATGACCAGGTGGGGATCGACACCGAGGGCGGCGGCGAGGGTGAGGGACTCCGCGATGCCTTCGACGGTGGTCAGGACCCAGGCGTTGTAGGCGAGTTTGAGGCTGCTGGGCTGGCCCACTTCGTCGAGCCAGACCGTGCGTGATCCGACGGCGTCCAGGACCGGTTGGACGCGGTCCCGGACATCCGTCCGGGGGGAGGCGGCCAGGACGGTCAGCGTTCCGGCCACGGCTGGCTCCTTGGTGCCGAGGAGGGGGGCTTCCACGTAGGCGACACCGAGGTCCGCGGCTTGGTCGCCGAGCCGGCGGCTGCCGTCCGGCGAGACCGTGCACGCCTGCACCCACACCGCGTCGTCGCCGAGGCCGTCCCGGGCCTGGTCCATCACGTCGGCGACCACCCCCTCGTTGGCGAGTGTGGTCAGGACGACGCTCGCGCCCCGGCAGGCCTCGGCCGCCGTGTCGCACACCACCGCACCGACACCGGCCAGCGGTTCCGCGGTGGCCCGCTTGCGGTTCCACACGCGCAGTCCCAGCCCGGCCGACGCGATGTTCCTCCCCATGGCGTCACCCATGGTCCCTGTCCCGAGCACCGCCACCACCGGTTGCCCCTGCCGGGATCGCGCCTGGTTCGCTCCGCTCATCGTCACGCCTCCACGCCGCTCGATACGCGCCTTCGCACCCCGCCACCCGGCGCATGGACCCACTTTCCGCCTCCGGCGCCCGGAGAGGGTGCCGGGGCATGACGGTCGGGCAGGGGGCCAGGTCCGGCGGTCAGGAGTCCTGGCCGACCCAGACGGTCTTGGCGTTCATGAACTCGCGCATGCCGAGGTCGGACAACTCCCGTCCGTAGCCACTGCGTTTGACACCTCCGAAGGGGATCTCCGGATAGCTGGTCGTATTGCCGTTGATGAACGCCATGCCGGACTGCACGTCCCGCACGAACAGCTCCCGCTCGTCCCCGTCCTCGCTCCACAGGTTCGATCCCAGGCCGTACGGGTGCCCGTTGGCGATCTCGAGTGCCTCTTCCAGCGAGGAGACCGTCCATACCTGCGCCACCGGACCGAAGACCTCCTCGTGGTACATCTTCATCTCCGGGGTGACACCGGTCAGCACGGTCGGCGGGTAGAACCACCCCGGCCGCTCCGGACGGCTGCCGCCCACGAGCGCCGTCGCCCCTTTGCCGACGGCGTCGTCGACGTAGTCCTCCACATCCCGCCGGCCCGACTCGGTGGCCAGCGGACCGACGTCCGTGCCCTCGTCCATCGGGTCCCCGACCACCAAGGCGCCCATCTTCGCCGTGAATCTCTCCAGGAACGCCTCCGCGATGTCCTGGTGCACGAAGAAGCGCTTGCCGTTGATACAGGACTGTCCGTTGTTCAGCGTCCGCGCCTTCACCGCGACGTCGGTGGCCCGCTCCAGGTCCGCGGACGGCATGACGATGAACGGGTCGGAACCACCGAGTTCGAGGACGACCTTCTTGATCTCGTCCCCGGCGATGGTGCCCACCGAACGCCCCGCGGGCTCACTGCCCGTCAGCGTCGCGGCCCGCACCCGGTCGTCCCTCAGCACCTGTTCGACCCGGCGGGCGGAGATCAGCAGCGTCTGGAACACGTCCTCCGGGAAACCCGCCTCCCGGAAGAGCCGCTCCAGATACAGCGCGCACTGCGGCACGTTCGACGCGTGCTTGAGCACCCCCACGTTCCCTGCCATCAGCGCGGGCGCCGCGAACCGCATCGCCTGCCACAGCGGAAGGTTCCAGGGCATGACCGCCAGCACCACGCCGATCGGCTGGTACGTCACGAACGTCTGCTTGGCACCCACGCGCCCGGCGTCACCCGGCGCGTCCCGCAGGAACTTCGGCCCCTCGACGGCATAGAACCGCAGCCCGTGCACGCACTTGGCCACTTCCTCGTGCGCCGCCCGGAGCGTCTTGCCCATCTCCGTGGTGATCATCCGGCTGACGGCGTCGGCGTCCTTCTCCAGAAGGTCGGCGGCCTGGGCGAGCCACCCCGCCCGGTCCTCCACGCTCGTCAGACGGTACGTCGCCGCCGCGGCGGCGGCTCGGGCGAGTTTGTCCTCCAGTTGCTCGGGAGTGAGTTCGTCGAAGCTCTCGACCACCTCACCGGTCACAGGGCTCGTAGTCGCAATAGCCATAAATAAACCATATGAGCGCCTCACGTCCGGTGCAATTCATTACATTCTCCGCAATGTTGTTGACCGGGTGTGACCCCTGTGGGCGGAACGTCAGGACGCCACTGATCGAATTCAGTCCGTCACCGCCGAAGAACTCAGGGGATCTTCGGCTCCGTCGAGCTCCTGTTCGCCTGTTGGCGAAGGTAGTCGTCGGCGGCGGTGACGATCAGACCCGCGACAGCCTGCGGGTGAGAGACGAGAGACACGTGGGAGGAATCGATCTCCCATGTCCTGCGCGCGTCGGCACGCTTCGCCTCAAAGCGTTCGAGACGAGGATCGATGGCCCGGTCCTGCTTTCCGACGAGTACATAGACAGGCTTTTCCCGCCAGGCCACGGCGCCGACCTTGTCCGTGAACGCCGACAGGGCGAGGGGGCGTTGCGTGACCGCCATGATCCTGGTCTGCCTCTCGGGGAGGTCCTGAGCGAAAACCGACCGAATCTTGTCGGATCGAATGTACACATCCGTACCGGCACTGCCGTCGCCATTGCGGAACGGAACCTGTCTGAACGATCCCGTGATCTTGGTCGGCGGGAATTTGGCGGACAGGCTGGAAAAGGACTCACCCTTGTCGGGCATGATCGCGTTGACGTAGACGAGTGCCTTGACCTGGTCCACGCCCTCCGCCGCCTGTGATATCACCTCGCCGCCGTAGGAGTGACCCACGAGGACGATCGGGCCCTTGATGGACTTCAGGAGACTGTTCAGGTAGGTCGCGTCCTGGGGCATGCCGCGCAACGGGTTGGCCGGAGCGATGACCTGGTAACCGTCGTGCTGAAGTCGCTCCACCACTCCGCTCCAGCTGCCGCCGTCGGCGAAGGCACCGTGCACGAGCACCACCGTCGGCTTGTTGCCGGGGGTGGTGCCGGCGGGGCCTTGGGGTGCGTGGGCCGGAACCACGGCCAGCCCGGCGAGGACGGCTACGGCCGCCACGCCTGTTTTCCTGCCGGACATCATGAAGTGACGGGCTTTCATATACTTGCCGTTCCTTCAGGATTCGAATATCGAAGAGGCTTGCGCACGAGACGACAAACAGGTTCGGCGAGCCAAGTCGCGCCTGACCGCGAGAGGGTCTTAAACACTCTTGTTGCAAAAATACCGCTCACCGAGATCCGGGGCAACCGCAGCCACTGCCCGAGCCTGCCGGGCCGGCATTACCGCCAAAAGCATTCCGACCATCCCGAGCGACGAAGGGCTCGCATATCGGAATTCCACTGCCGAATTCCACCAACGAATTCCACGTCATCGCCGGAGCGGAATTTGTGTCCTTTTGATCGGCCTACAAACCGTACGGGCAGCCGGCGAGAGACATTCACAGTCGTTCACGCGAATCTCGAACGGGAATTCCCGCACGCACCAGGAGCTCGTCACGCGACCGTGCTGACGTGCTGACGTGCCGCGCCGCAGGACTTCAGTGGTCGGCGGGCTGCCGGCCGGGACGGACAAGCTGTCGGCCCGCTGTCGATCAGGTCAAGAAGTCGCCACCTCCTGAACAGGTCGCGACGGTGGAGCGTACTTCTGTACAGATCATCCATCATCCGTCGGAGGGAAAGTCAGCATGACCAGCGAATCGCCTCACCCCGCCCCGGCCCCGGGACGCCGCACCGTCGTGGCGGCGGTCGGCGCGGCGGGACTCGCCGTCGCGCTGACCGCGTGCGGGTCGGACGACAAGTCCTCCGACTCCTCCTCCAGCGCGAGCAGCGGCGGTTCGGGCGGCGGCGACAACGGCGCGGCCGGGAACGCGGGCGGCACGGTCCTCGCCAAGACCGCCGACATCCCGGAGGGCGGCGGCAAGGTCTTCGCCGACCGGGGCGTGGTGGTCACGCAGCCGACGGCGGGCACCTTCAAGGCCTTCTCGTCCAAGTGCACCCACCAGGGCTGCGCCGTGAAGGACATCTCGAACGGCGTGATCACCTGCCCCTGCCACAACAGCCAGTTCTCCGCCACGGACGGCAGCGTGAAGAAGGGGCCCGCGACGCAGGCCCTGGCGGCTGCCGACATCAGCGTGGACGGGGACTCGATCAAGCTCGCCTGACTCCGGCGGGCATCAGCGGCGCGGTCGCGCGAAGCAGGCCAGCACGTCCTCGGTGGCGGTGACGGTGGCGACGAGGGAGAGCGTGTTGCGGATCATCGCGGGGGTGTAGTCGGAAGGCACTCCCGCGATGGCGTCCGCGGGCACCACGACGGTGTAGCCGCGGTTCACGGCATCGAACACGGCATTCGGGACGGCGACGTTGGCGGAGACACCGGTCACCACGAGGGTGCGGCAGCCCAGGTTGCGCAGCAGCGCGTCGACGTCCGTCCCCGCGATCGGTGACAGCCCGTGCAGACGGCGTACGACGAGGTCCTCCTCGGCGACCTCGATCGGGGCGGCGACCCGGACCGCCGCCGTCCCCGGCAGCTGGCGCACGGGAAGCCGTTCGGCCGCGCGGAAGAGCCGGGCGTTGCGGTTGGCGCCGCGCCCGTCGGCCCGCCGCTCCGCGACCGCGTGGATCACCTGCACCCCGCCCGCGTGGGCAGCGGACACCAGCCGGGCCACCTGCGCCAACGCCCCCGACGAGCGGGCCTCGTCGGCGAGTTCGGGCAGGGCGCTGCCGGGGCCCACCACACCCTGCTGGCACTCGACGGTGAGCAGCACGGTGGTGGCGGGATCGAGGAGTTCACGGAGCTGTTCGTACGACGGCACGGTTCCCCCTTGTCGTCGAGGGTCGGGGCGGGGGAGCGTAACGACCATTGCGTGGGGACGGAAGACGCCTCATGCTTTTTCTGACACAACGTCAGAGGATCTCTGTCGACGTACCAGGCCGACGTGGAAGAAGAGGTGACCGTATGACCGTCACTCAGCGCAGGGGTCGGAAGATCATGATGACTCCCGGCGAACTGGACGAGTTCCTCACCACCCAGCGCACGTGCCGCGTCGCGACGGTGTCGCAGGACGGCGCCCCGCATGTGAGCGCCCTCTGGTTCGCCTGGGACGGCACCTCGTTGTGGCTGTACTCCGTGGTCCGCAGCAAGCGGTGGGCCCAGTTGCGGCGTGACCCGCGGGTCGCGGTGGTGGTCGACTCCGGTGAGGAGTACGACCAGTTGCAAGGCGTCGAACTGTCCGGGACGGTGGAGTTCGTGGGCGAGGTTCCTCGCACCGGTGATCTCTGCGCCGAACTCGACGTCCCGGAGACCCTGTTCGCCCGCAAGAACTTCGGTCTGGAGGAGATGCCGCACGACGGGCGTCACGCGTGGGCGCGGCTGACTCCGGCGGCGATCGCCTCCTGGGACTTCCGGAAGCTGCCACCGCTGTAGAAGAACCGGGCGGAGGCACGCAGGTCGGTGTGCCACACCGTCGGCCAGATGGACCAGTCGGGCAGGTCGGTCAGGCGTCACACCGGCCGGCCTGGTCGACCGGGCCGGTCAGGTCGACCAGGCGCCGCGTCAAGGGGTGGGACGGCCAGGTCAGCGGACCTCGTCCCCGGCCGCGCGCAGCGCCTCCACCGCCGCCCTGATCGACGGGCGGCGGTCGGCGTCCGCCCGCCAGACGACGTACACATGGCGCCGTACACGCTGGCGCAGCGGCACCGTGACGACCCCCTCCGCCATCGGACGACGCCCGAGCACCGGCGCGATACAGACGCCGAGCCCCGCGGCGACCAGGCTGAGCTGGGTGTGCGTCTCGGCGGCGCGATGGCCGATGTGTGGCTCGACGCCCTTGGAGCGCAGCGTGAACATCAGCCACTCGTGGCAGAACTCACCCTCGCCCCAGGTGATCCACTCGTCCTCGGCGAACTCGGCCAGGTCGACCTCGGCGCGGTCCGCGAGCCGGTGGCCGACCGGCATCGCCACATCGGCCGGGTCGTCGAGGATCGACGCCTTCACCAGGCCGTCGGGCAGCGGCATCGGCTTGTTGTACCAGTCGAGCACCACCGCCAGGTCGAGGTCACCGCGCACGACTCCCGCGACCCCGGCCTCCGGCTCCAGTTCGCACGAGCGCACCCGCAGCCCGGGGTGGTCGGCGCGCAGTGCGGCGAGCGCGGTGGGGAACAGCCCGCGGGCTGCGGTCGGGAAGGCCGAGAGCCGCAGCTCGCCGACGACCTGGCCGCGCTGTGCCTCCAGGTCGGACTGGGCGAGTTCGACCTGCGAGAGAATGCGCGCCGCGTGGTCCGCGAGGAGCCGGCCCGCGTCCGTGAGCCTCACCCCCCGTCCGTTCTTGGCGAGCAGCCGCTGCCCCACCTCGCGCTCCAGCTTGGACATCTGCTGGGACACGGCCGAGGTCGTCACGTGCAGCCCGTCAGCCGCGCCGCTCACCGAGCCGTGCCGGGCCAGGGCGTCGAGCGTGCGCAGGCGCTCCAGATTCAACATGTAAGCGATGCTACGAGATACTGGTCGCGAAATCTCGCTTGCGCTACGAGATCGTTCTGCTTCATCGTTACGTCCATGACCACCGTCACGACGCCGGGCACCGCCTCCCCCGAACCGGCCGCCTCTGAACCGGCCGCTCCTGAACCGTTTCCCGGGGAGCCGGTTCCTGCGGAGCCGGTCGCCGCGGAGTCAACCTCCGCCGCCCCGGCGTCGACCGGCCGCGGACCGGGCCGCCGCACCGCACTCGACTGGCGGATCCGCTTCGGCGCGCTCTCGCTCATCTGGGGGTTCAGCTTCCTGCTCATCAAGGTCGGCACGCAGAGCTACGCGCCGTTCCAGGTCACCCTCGGGCGGCTGGTGTTCGGAACGGCGGTGCTCGCTGCCGCGATGGCGGTGAAGCGGGAGCGGCTGCCGCGCGGGGCCCGCACCTGGGGTCATCTCGCGGTCGCGGCCCTCCTGTTGAACGCGCTGCCGTTCTCGCTCTTCGCCTACGCGGAGCTGACGATCCCCTCCACGCTCGCGGGCATCTGCAACGCGACCTCGCCCCTGTGGGGCATGGGCCTGTCCATGGTCGCCCTGTCCGAGGACCGGCCGACCCGGCGCAGGGTCGCGGGGCTGGGCCTCGGCTTCCTCGGCGTCCTGACGGTCCTGGGCGCCTGGCAGGGATTCCACGGCCTGGACGCCACGGGTACGGCGATGGCACTGCTGGCCTCGCTGAGCTACCCGGTCGGCTGGATATACGTCCGCCGCACCCTGGCCGGCTCCGACCACTCGCACCTGTCCATGACCAGCGCCCAGCTGCTCCTGGCCACCGCCCAACTGGCTCTGGTCACCCCGCTGTTCACCACCGTGCCGAGCCACTTCCCGCTCGTCCCGCTGCTGGCCACGGCCGCCCTCGGCGCCCTCGGCACGGGCTTGGCCGTCCTCGTCCAGTACGGCCTGGTCGCCGAGGTGGGCCCGACCACCGCGCAGATGGTCACGTACTTCATCCCGGTCATCGCCACCACAGCGGGAGTCGCCGTCCTCGGTGAGTCGCTGACCTGGTCGACGCCGGTCGGCGCGGTGATCGTCCTGGCCGGCGCGGCGCTCACCCAGCCCAGGAGCCGCCGATGACTCACACGTAGCGGCGGGCGGGCCCGGGACCCGCGGCGGAGGCGACGGCGTCGGCCAGCGGTCCGATGTCGCCCGGCGTGAGCGTCGAGACGGTGATCCGGATGCCGGGCGGCGCGCTCATCCGGAAGCGTGCCCCCGGCGCGACCGCCCAGCCCGCGTGCAAGAGCCGCGCGACCGCTCCGGTCTCGTCCGGGACGGGAATCCAGACGTTCATCCCGCTGCGACCGTGGGCCTCGATGCCACGCTCCGCGAGGGCGGTGATCAGTGCGTCCCGGCGCCGCCCGTACGCGGCCGCCACCGCCGGCACGTCCACCGCGCCGCTCGCCCACAGGTGCGCGACCGCCCGCTGCAGCAGCCTGCTCACCCAGCCAGGGCCGAGCCGCTGCCGCCCGTGCACGCGGTCCATGGTGACGGCGTCCCCCGTGAGCACGGCGAGCCGCAGGTCGGGGCCGTACGCCTTGGCGACGGAGCGCACCAGGGCCCAGTGGTCGGTCACTCCGGCCAGCGGATACAGGGGCAGATCGACGATCCGGTGTCCGTGGTCGTCCTCGACGAGCAGGGTGCGCGGGTACCGCGCCAGCACGGAACGCAGGGCGTCCGCGCGCGGGGCGGTCACGGCGGCCCCGGTCGGGTTCTGCGCCCGGTCCGTGACGACCAGCGCGCGGGCGCCCCCCTCCAGCGCACGTCGTACGTCGTCGGGCAGCGGGCCCTCGTCGTCGACGCGCACCGGGACCGTGCGCAGTCCGAGCGCCGGCGCGAGATCGAACACGCTGCCCCACCCCGGGTCCTCCACGGCGACCGCGTCACCCGGCTTGAGATGGGCCGCCAGGACGCGCTCGATGCCGTCGAGCGACCCGGACGTGACGACGACGGGGCCCTCCGGCACCCCGTCCGCGTCGAGGTCGGCGCGCGCGAGCCGCCACAGTTCCGGTTCCACGGCCGCGTCTCCGTACAGCACGGGGTCCCGGTCCGACTGTCCCGCCGCCGCGGCGAACGCCTCCGCCAGACCGGGCAGCAGGGCTCGGTCCGGGTTGCCGTCCACCAGGTTCCGTACACCGTCCGGCACCTCGACCCGGATGTACTCGCGCCCTGTGGTGACGGGCTTGGCGCGGACACGGCTGCCCCGGCGGCCGTCCGTCTCGATCACCCCGCGTTCCCGCAGCACGCGGTACGCGGCGGCCACGGTATTGGGATTGACCCCCAGTCGCGCGGCCAACTCCCGCATCGGCGGCAGTGGTTGTCCCGGTTCGAGCGCTCCGGCGCCCACCGCGCGCTCGACGCTCGCCGAAATATCGGCTGCGCGGCGCCCTTCGATCGGATACTCTCCTAGCACAAAGAGGATTATGCACTAGTGCAATGGGGAGCGCAATGTCGGAGACGAGCACACAGCCAGAGACGGCGCGGGCCGCCGCCTACACCCCGACCGACCGCACCGTCCCCACGCGTTCCAGGGAGCGCGCCGCGTACGACCACGAACTGGTCCACGCGATACTCGACGAGGGGTACGTCTGCCACCTCGGTTTCGTCCGGGACGGCGCGCCGGTGGTGTTGCCCACCCTGTACGCGCGGGTCGGCCGACGCCTCTACGTGCACGGGTCGACGGGTTCTCGGCCCCTGCGGATGACCGGCGGGACCGACCCCGGCCTGCCGGTCTGTGTGACCGTCACCCACGTCGACGGCCTGGTCCTGGCCCGGTCCGCCTTCCACCACTCGATCAACTACCGCTCCGTGGTGGTGCACGGCATCGCCCACCAGGTGACGGATCCGGACGAGAAGCGGGAGGCCCTGGACGCACTGGTCGACCAGGTCGTTCCCGGCCGCTCGGCCGACTCCCGCGCGGCCAACGCCAAGGAACTGGCCGCCACCGCCGTGATCGCCCTCGACCTGCACGAGGTCTCCGCGAAGCTGCGCACCGGCGGCCCGAACGACGATCCCGAGGACCTGGCCCTCCCCCACTGGACCGGCGTCGTTCCCGTCACCAAGGGACGCGGCACCCCGATCCCCGCCGCCGACCTCGCCCCCGGCATCGATGTCCCCGACTACCTGACGGCCCGGTAGCGCGGCAGGAGGGCGGGCCTCCGGCCCGTCCTCGACACCGTCAGTTCCGGACCCGGGCCGTGCCGCCCCGGGCGGACAACTCCCTTTCGGGATCGCCCGCTTCGACACCCGCCGCACCGCCCAGGACCGGCCCGTCCGAAGGCTTCACCGGCGCCGACGACTGCGCGATGAAGGCGCCGGCCAGTACGACGGCACCGCCGACGATCTGCGGAGCGGACAGGTGCTCACCGAGCAGGACCCAGGCGAGCACCGTGGCGATGACCGCCTCCAGACAGGCCACGACGCCCGCGACCTGCGGGGAGAGCCTGCGCACGGAGAGCACGCCGGTGACGTAGGCGACGACGGTCGCGATCAGTACGATCCAGCCCAGGAGCAGGGCGGCCGGAACGGACGTCCCGTTCATGTCCGCGTCGCCGCCGAGGACCGACCAGTCCATCGTCCAGGGCCGCGCGACGAGTGTCAGCACGAGCGAGCCGACGAGCAGTCCGTACGCGATGACGCCGAGCGGGTCCGGTGCCTCGTCCCCCGCGTCGCTGCCCTGGTCGGACAGGACGAAGTAGCCGACCTGGCAGCAGGCCGCGCCCAGCGCGAGCAGCAGCCCGAGGACGTCGAACCCGAGCCCGGACCACACCTCGACGACACAGGCGAGTCCGCCCGCCGCGAGGACGACGCCGAGAGCCGCGGCACGCGTCACGGGCCTGCGCTGCACGAACCGCACCCAGCCGAGCACGAGCGCCGGCGCGAGGTACTCGACGAGCAGGGCGACGCCGACGGGTATACGGGAGATCGCCGCGAAGTAGCAGGCCTGGACGCCGGCCACGGCGAGCAGACCGAACCCCGCCAGCAGCGCGGGACGCCGTCGCAGCAGCGCGCGATGGCGTACGGCCGTCGGCAGCATCACCAAAGCGGCGCCCGTGACCCGCAGCCACACCACGTGGAGCGGGTCCAGACCCGCCTCGATGAGCGGTTTCGCCGCGACACCCGATCCGCCGAAGGCGACCGCCGACGCGAGGGCGAGGCCCAGGCCGGCGCCCTTTCCACGATTGCCCTCACTGCCCTGAGACGTATGCACCGGCACATGATGACAGGCGACGACATGAGCGTCACCCCCGATGACTCCTGTCTCATCGGCTGGACTCCGCGCCCCGGCCCGTCCGGGCACCCGCGCGCGGACCCGTCCGTGTACCCGACCGCCTATTCGACCGCCTATTCGACCGCCTATTCGTCCGGGTATTCATCCGCGCATTCGTTGCGCAGCGCGCTCTCGATCCGCGGGAGCAGCACTCCGGAGTCCGCGCCCGCGCGCCGGAGTACCTCGACAGCCCGCGCCTGCGGATCCGCGACGATCGCGGCGAGCAGGTCGAGACAGCGGGCCCGCGCCTCACCGCGCAGTCCGGCGCGTACGCACGCGCCCCCCATGGCACCGGCCGCCACCGGGGACCAGCCCGCCTCGACCATCACCGGCACGGCACCCGAGTCCTCCACGGCGCTCTGCCAGCGCAGCCCGTAGCCGATGCTGCGCTGGACGAGATAGCCGAGCAGCCGGGCGACCTGCGGGGCACCGTCGAAGACGGCGCGCACCCCTTGGTCGGACTCCAACAGCGAGTGCAGCAGATGGGCCGTGTCGATCTGCCGGTCCCCGTCCCGCAGGGCCCGCCTGCGCGCGGCGGAGACCACCGAGGCCAGCTCGTCACTGAGACCGGCCTCGAGTTCCGTACGGTGGGGACCGCTCTCGGCGGCCGACTGCGAGGGGATACGGGGTGGCACATCCCCACCCCATCAGCCCCCGGGGGCCGGGTCATCCCCGGAGGGCACCATTTCCACGTCCCACACAAGGTGGGCAACCGTGAGCGAGTTCTCCTCCTCAGGGATGACTTCGCACGGATTTCTCCCCCGCGCGCGTGCCGCCTTGCGTCGCACTCCGCACGCGACCGCGCCACGGACGGGTGACCGACCCCGTCCGACCGCCGTTCCCCCGGCCTCGCGGCCTTCCGGCCTTCCAGACACCGCACTTCCTGACGGTCCATCAGTCTTGAATCTTCCAGGGCCTGCGGCTACCTTCCGCGACAGCGTAGCTGCGCCGGGCGCAGCGCCCGACACGAAGGGGTGGCCGCATGGCCGAAGTCAGCGCGGAAGCACGCATCGAGGCGCCGGCCGAGAAGGTGTGGGCGCAGCTCACGGACTTCTCCTCGTACGGTGAGTGGAACTCGACCCACACCAGCTTCCCCAAGGGCGGTCCGGCCTCACTCGAGGTGGGCGGGACGTTCGAGGAGAACATGAAGCTCATGGGGTTCCCGGCCGAGGTGGGCTGGACCATCGAGGAACTGGAGCCGGCCCGCGTCCTGGCCATCCGCGGAAAGGGCCCGATGGCCGTCACCGTCGCCACCCGCTACACCCTGACCCCCGACGGCGACGCCACCTCGGTACGCATCGACGGGGAGTTCACCGGCGCCGCCGTCTCGCTGATGGCCGGCAAGCTCAAGGACTCGGCGACGGCCGCCCTCAACGAGTCGTTGCGCAAGCTGCGCGGACTGGTGACCTGAGTCCCGCACCTGAGCCGAGGCCCGCACCCAGCCCCCATAGGCGGAGAGGCGCCCCGCGAAGACACTTCCACGGGGCGCCGTCAGGTACCAAAGCATGCCCGTCAGCCCTCGTCGGCGAGGATCAGGTACAGCTTCTTACGGGCTTCGTTGATGACCGCCAGCGCCTTGTCACGCTGGTCCTTGCTGCCGGTCTTCCAGACCTGGCCGAAGGCCTCCATGAGGCCGAAGCCGGCCTGCCGGATCTCGTGCAGCGTCTCCCAGTCGACTCCGCGCCCGGCCTCTTCCCAGGGAGCGTCGGGTCCCTCCTCGGCCGCGCCGCGGCCTTCCTCGGTGAGCGAGAACAGCTTCTTGCCGCCCTCGGCCGCGCTCGTGATGAGACCTTCGTCCTCCAGCAACTGGAGGGTCGGGTAGACCGAACCGGGGCTGGGCTTCCACGCCCCGCCACTGCGCTCGGCGATCTCCTGGATCATCTCGTAGCCGTGCATGGGCCGGTCCTTGAGCAGCGCCAGGATCGACGCGCGTACGTCACCGCGCCGCGCCCTGCCCCGGGGGCCACCCCGGCCACCGCGCCCGCCACCCCAGGGGCCCGGGCCGAAGCCGGGTCCGCCGAAGCCGCCGGGACCACCGGGTCCGCCCGGACCGAAGGGCCCGAAAGCCCCGCGCCGCCCCTCGAAGAGTCCCCTGCCCCGCGGGCCGGGTCCGCCGTGCCGGCCATGCCCACGTTCGAATCCGAATTCTTGTTCTTCGGAACGCATCGCCCTCACTCCATCCGTCTTTCCGTTGATCGACCCATCTGTTCGTTGATCGGTCGCGATGCGTCAACGATATATCGGAACAGCTCGCCGGGCAACCCCCGGATGCCGACACCCGGCCATGCTCGTCCTGTCCCCTCCCACGCCTTGCCCAACGGCACCCAAGGAGGCTCCAACAGCACCCATGACGCTCCGCGGAACGCGGAAAGTTCGGGTGGGAACCGCTCGAGGGGCGGCCCGGAACCGGGCCAGAACCCCGGGATTGGCCTTGTTCCCCGGCTCCCCGGAGCCGCTAGCGTCGGGGCATGCGGATTCGAATCGTCGACGCCTTCACCGACCGCCCCTTCACGGGCAACCCGGCCGGGGTCCTCCTTCTCGGCCCCGACGGCTTCCCCGAGGACGACTGGCTGCGGAACGTGGCTCTGGAGGTCAATCACGCGGAGACGGCGTTCGCGCACCCCCTGCCCGAGGGCGGGGACGCCGACTGGGCGCTGCGCTGGTTCACTCCCGCGAGCGAGGTCGCGATGTGCGGGCACGCGACCCTGGCCACCGCACACGTCCTGCACGCGACGGGCACCCACACGGGACCGGTACGGTTCGCCACCCGCAGCGGCGTCCTGCTCGCCACGCCCCAGCAGGACGGCACCCTCACACTGGACTTCCCGACCGCGCCGCTGACCCCCGTCGGCGTACCCGACGGTGTCGCGGAGGCGCTCGGCGCCGAGCCGCTCACGGCCTTCGACACGGGCCCGAACACCGGAGACCTGCTGATCGAGGTCGCCGACGAGAAGACGGTGCGCGGGCTCGCTCCCGACCTCAGGGCCCTTGCCCGGTACTCCGAGCGCGGCATCATCGCGACGGCCCGCTCGGCGGACCCCGCCCGGGGCTACGACTTCGTCTCGCGGTGTTTCTTCCCGAACATCGGCATCGACGAGGACCCGGTCACCGGCAGCGCCCACACGGCCCTCGCGCCCTACTGGTCCGAGCGCCTGGGCCGCCCCGACCTGACCGGTCTGCAGGCCTCCCCGCGCTCCGGTCTCGTCCGCACCGGGCTGCGCGGCGACCGTACCCTCCTGACCGGCAGCGCGGTCACGGTCATCGAGGGCGAGCTGCTCGTGTGACGCCGGACGTCGGACGGACGGCGTACCAACTTACGGACGTACCGACGGCGTACGACCCTACGGACATACGGACATACGGACGGAACCGCCGCAGCACCCCGCGGCGCCCGGCAGCGCCCGGCGGCGGGCCCTTCACGCCGTGGGCAGCCACCCCACCTTGCCCGCCAGCAGCGCGTACCCGACGAACGCCCCGATGTCGAGCAGCGAGTGCGCGACCACGAGGGGCCCGACCCGGCCCCACCGCCGGTAGAGGTAGACGAAGACGACGCCCATCACCATGTTGCCGATGAAGCCGCCGATGCCCTGGTACAGGTGGTACGAGCCGCGCAGCACCGCGCTCGCGACCAGGGCGGTGCCCGGCGTCCAGCCCAACTGGCCCAGCCGGCGCAGCAGATAGCCGACGACGATGACCTCTTCCAGCACGGCGTTCTGCACGGCCGAAAGGATCAGCACCGGGTACTTCCACCACACGTCGGGCAGCGCCTCCGGCACGACCGTGAGGTTGGCGCCGAACCCGCGCGCCAGCAGATAGAAGGCGATGCCCGTGCTGCCGATCACCGCCGCGACGGCGGCCCCGCGTCCGAGGTCGGGCCAGGGCCGCGTGCGGTCGAACCCGATCACGCGCAGCCCCTGGCCCTCCCGCAGCAGCAGGTGCGCGACCAGCGCGACCGGCACGAGGGCCGACGCGATGCCGAAGAGCTGCCACGCCAGATCCAGCCAGGGCCGACCCGGCGCGGCCGAGGCGTTCAGCGTGGCGGCCTGGTCCTTGAGACCACCCGGCCTGGTGACCGATCCGACAAAGCTGATCAGCGCGGACACCCCGCTCGCACCGAGCGAGAGCCCCAGGACGAGCAGTGTCTCGTCCCGGAAAATCCTTCGCGTCAGCCGCTCCCCAGGAAAAGATCCGGCCGGTGACCCCGCCTCCACCTGCACTCCCGCCTCCAGTTGAGTAATCCCGCCTCATCCCCATCTTCGCCCCGCTAGGGTCTCGAAAGAAGTTGCGAAGATCGTGCGCGACAGGCCGTTGGGGGACGGACGCCGTACGGGCGTGCCTCCCCTTCTCGCCCTCTCCCGGCTTTCATACGGCTGTCTCGCGGCACCGGCTCACCCTCGAAGGGCACCACCGTCATGGGACGTCACAGCTTGCCCCACCCGTCCGGGGCGGGCGCGGCCACCCCCCGTCCGCGCCCGCGCCGCCGCACGGTGGCCCTCGCGACGGCGCTGGTGCTGACGGTCGCCGCGGGCGCGGCCGTCGCGGTCGACGGCGGCCTGTTCTCCATCGGTTCGTCCTGCCGGGACAGCGCCGTGCACATCACGGTCGCCGCGTCACCCGACATGGCGCCCGCCCTGAAGGCGCTCGCCGACCACGCCCGCGACCGCGACGTCACGTCCGACGGGCACTGCATCGACGTCACCGTGACCGCTCGCGAGTCGTACCAGGTCGCCCAGTCGCTGGGGTCGGGCAGGAGGACCGGCATCCAGGCGTGGGTGCCGGACTCCGACGTGTGGGTGGACGGGGTCACCGCACGCAGCGGGGCGCTCCAGGTCACCAGGGCGGGCAACGTCGCGTCCTCACCGGTCGGTGTCGCGATGGTCCCGTCCGCCGCCACGTCGCTGGGGTGGCCCGCCAAGACGTACACCTGGACCGAGCTGGCCGACGCCTCGATGCGGGACGACCGGTTCAGGCTGGGCGCGGCCGACCCGGCGCGCAGCGCGACCGGCCTGCTCGCGCTGACCCGGCTCAGCGGAGCCGCGGACGGGATCCAGGGCGGCATCCGGGCCGCGGCCCTGGCCAAGACGCTCTCGCCGCGCACGTCGGACAGCGACCGGCAGGTCCTGGACACCCTCCCCCGCGACGCCTCCGGTGCCGAGCGGAGCGACCCGAGGCGCAACCAGGCGCTGTTCCTCTCCGAGCAGTCGGCGTTCGTTCACAACTCCTCGTCCGGCCGCGGGCTCGGGCTCGACCTGTTCTATCCCAAGGACGGATCACCGCGGCTCGACTACCCCTTCGCCCTCGTCGACCGGCCACGGCTGAGCACCGACGAGAGCCGGGCCGCGCTGCGCTTCATGACGCTCTCGGGCGAGCCGGAGGGCCGGCGGATCCTTCAGCGGTCCGGCTTCCGTACGGACGACGACGAGGTGTCCGGCGCGCTGGTCGCGCAGGCCGGCGGCCGTGCCCCGCAGCCCTTCGACCGCGCCGCGACCGAACCCCTCCCGGAGAAGGCGGTCGAAGAGACGCTCGGCACGTGGACGATCACGGTCCAGAGCGCCCGGATCACCGCCGTCGTCGACGCCTCCGCCTCCATGTCGCAGCAGGTGCCGGGCACCGGCCGGACCCGTATGGACGTCACCAAGGCGGCCCTGCTCCAGGCGCTCGCGACCTTCACCACGGAGGACGAGATCGGGCTGTGGAAGTTCTCCACCCGTCTCGACGGCGACCGCGACTACCGGGTCCTCGTGCCGACGCGGCGCCTCGGCGACCGCGAGGGCGGCAACGCCCAGCGGGCGAGACTGGCGGGGGCCTTCAACGCCCTGAATCCCGTGCCGAACGGGGCGACGGGCCTGTACGACACCACGCTCGCCGCGTACCAGGCGGCCACCTCCGGCTACGCGAAAGGCAGGTTCAACGCACTGGTCCTGCTGACCGACGGCGTCAACGAGGACCCGGGAAGCATCTCGCGCGCCGCTCTCGTCTCCCGACTGCGGCAGCTCGCCGACCCGCAGCACCCGGTGCCGCTGATCGCCATCGCGGTGGGCCCGGACGCGGACAAGGCGGAGGTCCAGGAGATCGCCAGGGCGACCGGCGGCTCCGGCCAGGAGGTCAGCGATCCCTCGCAGATCCACTCGGTGATCCTCGGGGCCATCGTGCGAGCGGCCGCCCACAGCCGGAGCTGAGGCGGCACCCACTCTGCGGCGGAACCGGCGCGGCACCCACACCCTCGGCCGAACCGGCTCGGCACTCTCGCACCCGGGGCGGTAGCCACACACCCCCGACCACACCCGGGACGGTAGCCACACCCCCGACCACAGCCGAGGCGGCACTCACGCCCCCGGCCGGAGCGCGGTGATCACGCCCGCGGCCGGGACCGAAGTGCTCGCACCCGCAGCCGGGGCCGAAGCCGTACTCCCACCCGCGGCCGGGCCCGAGCCGGTCCTCACCCGAGGGGTACGGGCTCCGGCAGCCCCACGGGCCAGGTGTGCACCGGCTCCCCGAGGTGCATCAACTCGCCGTAGCGCCGGGTGGTCGCGGCCAGCGCGGCGTCCCGGCTCAGCCCCGTCTCCAGGGCCTGGTGGAAGGTGGCCGCCTGCCAGGTCGCCCCGTTGACGCGCAGCCGGCACCGGTCCTCGATCACCCCGAGGTAGAAGTCCCGGTCGACGGGCTCCACCCCCCAGGCGTCCAGTCCCACGGCGGCGAGCGGCAGCAGTTCGTCGCGGACCAGGCTGACCGCGTCGACCTCCGCGACACCCCCGTACCGGCCCCGTCGCGGCCACTCCAGGCGCGCGTCGATGCCGTGGCGGCAGGCGGCGTCGAAGTTCGCGGCGGCGGACGCGAACGGCAGCCGTGTCCACACCGGCCGCGCCTCCTCGGCGAGGGCGCGGACGAGCCCGTAGTAGAAGGCCGCGTTGGCGACGACATCGGTGACGCTGGGTCCCGCGGGCAGCACACGGTTCTCCACGCGCAGATGCGGGACCCCGTCGGCGATGCCGTACACGGGCCGGTTCCAGCGGTACACCGTGCCGTTGTGCAGGACGAGTTCGGCGAGCTTGGGAACGCCTCCGGCGTCGAGGACCTCGAGAGGGTCCTCGTCGTCGCAGATCGGCAGCAGGGGCGGGAAGAAGCGCAGGTTCTCCTCGAAGAGGTCGTACGCCGACGAGACCCACCGCTCGCCGAACCAGGTACGCGGCCGCACTCCCTGGGCCTGTAGTTCGGGCGGCCGGGTGTCGGTGGACTGCTGGAACAGCGGCGGCCGCGACTCGCGCCACAGCTCACGGCCGAACAGGAAGGGCGAGTTGGCGCCGACCACGACCTGCGCGGCGGCCACCGCCTGCGCCGCGTTCCACACGTCCGCGAAGCGTGCCGGGGTGACCTGGAGGTGCAACTGCACCGAGGTGCAGGCGGCTTCGGGCGCGATGGACTTCGACGTGCACACCAGATGCTCCACGCCCTCGATGTCGAGCGCGAAGTCCTCACCGCGGGCGGCCACGATCTGGTCGTTGAGCAGGGTGTAGCGGTCGCCGTCCGACAGGTTCGACGACACCAGGTCGTCGCGGTCGATCGTCGGCAGAATCCCGATCATCACGATTCCGGCATCGACCTCGGCGGCTTTCCGGTGCGCATATGCCAGTGAAGTACCTAGCTCCTCGGCGAGCTGGTCGAATACCCTTCCCACCAATCGGTGTGGAGCTATGTTGACTTCCAGATTGAACATGGCAAGTTCTGTTTGGAAATCGTGGCTCGCAATCCTTTCGAGTACTTGCGCATTCATCATCCTGGGCATGCCGTCGGGTCCGGCGAGATTCAGTTCGATCTCCAGGCCCATGAGATTCTTCGGGCGATCGAACCGCTTCTCCTCCAGCAGTCGCGCCAGCCCCGCCAGACACTCCCGGAGCTTGCCGCGGTAGCGCTGGCGATCGGACAGGTCGAACGACCCTGCCACGACCTTCTCTCCCATCGAAGTGTCCCTCCTCGAAGGGCGGGCCGATCCTCGGGCCTCCGCCGTCCCGGTGGATGATGCCCAGGCAAGCCGATCGATAACGCCTTGGAGGGCGCCGTCGGCCGCTACGCTGTGAGCGGGTGTCCAGCGGCACATTCACGAGGCATGGACCACTGCCTGTTTTCAGCCCGACACGATCTCGTGAAAAACGCCGACGAGAATCGGCCGACCGCTCGCGCGGAGTATTCCGAGGTCATCGTCGCACATCGCCGCGGAACCGGGATGAACCTCTCCTTATCGCCGACCGAATACCGCCTTGCTCTTCATATTCGGACCGACTAGACGAAACACCGTCTGAACACCGGTCGTATAAACTCCGCAAACGAGGCAGAGAGTTGGCGCTCGCGGTCCCAGGTCCTGCCGTCGAGGTGACACGCGGCAGGCGACACCCCCGTCGGCAGATCCAGACCCCCCGCCCCTCCGACCCGAGAGCTGACAGCGCCGTCCGCCCCCGCCCCCTCGCGCCACTGTGCCTGTCGAATGAGAGGCGACCCACCATGCCGCTGCACGTACCCCCGGCTCCCGCGCCCGCCCTGCGCACCGTTCTCACGGCACTCGGTTCCCCCACCGCAGTCCGCGAGGCCCGCACCCCCTCCCTGCGGATGGCCGAGGGGCCGGTCACCCCCGAACTCCCGCTGCCCGTGCATGTCCTGGACCGGAGCGATCCAGCGGGCCCGTCCGCCAGCCGACTCGTCGCGTGGCGCTTCCTGATCCGCTGCGGCGAACGCTCGGTGGCCGCGGCCGACACCATGCTCACTCCCGACGGCTGGGCCTTCTCGCACTTCTTCGAAGGTCCCTACATCACCGCCACCGAGCACGCCCTGCGTCAGGCCGAGAACATGAAGCAGTCGTTCCAGGCACGCCTGCTCTCCGTGCCCGAGCTCTACATGCTCACCCTCTGGCTGCACGGGGACTGCGCCGCCGACGGCGCCACCGGCCATCCGGCCGCCACCGACCTCCTGGTGCCGCTGGCGCCCGCGCCGCCCGGTATCGCCGCCCACCGCCCGCACCGCGTCGCCGAGTTGCTGCCGGTCCTCACCCATCGCCTGACCGCCGCCCCGCTGCTCAGCTCCCCCGCGTAGCCACCCGCACCCGTCACCCGCACCCGCCCGCGTGCCCCGCAGCCGTTCCTCCGGCCGCGGGGCACGTCGTCGCGCCGCGCGGGTGGCCCGCCGGGACTCGCGCGAACCGGCTCGGAACCGGCCCGCTCGTTCGGGCCCGCACCTGCTCGTACGAGGGGAAACACGCCCCTGACCGCGTCTGACTAGCCCCATCCGACCACCGCGAACCCCCCGAAGGGACCCTGCGGTTGCGATGAACCGTCCGCGCGGGTGACGCGTCTCCAACCTGTGAGGAGCGCTGCTGCCAAATCCCTGCGGATTGACGCCCGTAGGGCAACACTGGGTTCCAAACACACACCACGGGGGGCGGCCATGAGCAGTTCGAGCCGCGAATCAGACACCACGACCAGCACACACCTCTCGACCCAGCGAAAGATCCCATCCATGTGCCAGCACCAGCCACCCTGTCCGTCAGCCGAATCAGCCGACCGGGAGTCCGCGCGTCTCGTGGCGCACCACCCGGAGCAGGGATGGAGCCTGCTGTGCAACGGCGTTCTGCTCTTCGAGGACACCGGTGAGCTCCTGCCGGACGGCCAGATCATCGCGCCGCACCGCCCGCTGGGCAGCGAGCACGTGATGACGGCCGCCTGAGCCGCACGCACGACGGGCGCCAGCCCGGGCAGAACGAGGGGCCGGCCGGAGAGACACACTCCGCACCGGCCCCGACGCATGTCCGGACGCGATCACTCCGCGTAACCCCGCGAGAACCCTCCGACCCTGCCGGTGCCCACTCGGCACAACACCCCCGCACCCGCCCGCCCATCGCCTGCCTACCGCCCTACCCGCCTGCCGCCCTGCCTGCCTGCCTGCCTACTACGGTCTGCCCGAACGGACATTCCCCTCTGCCTCTCCACCTCCTGAAGTCCCGCGGACGAAACGCTAGCGTCCCTTCGTGAGCCTCCGGGCGTCCGGGGAACCGTTGCCGGACCCGCCCCGACGGCATCCGGTTCACGTCTACGGACCTCCCCCGAAGCGAGCAAGGCGGTCATGGGACTCCTGCACTCCCCCGATCGTGGGCAGCGCCACCCGACGCCCGGTGACCGCACGGCCCAGGAGGATCCCGCGGCGCACGAGGGACCGGTGAACGATCCGGCGCTGGGCGCGCCTCGGACGGGCACGCAGCCGGTCGGCGCGGACGCGGTCGGCGCCGGCACGGACCAGGCGCCGTCGGACGAGCGGCCCGAGCGCGCGCGTCGCCGTCGCCGCCCCGGACCGTTCACCCTGCTGGCCCTGCCCGGGCTGACCGTCGTGCTGGGCTTCGCGGGATTCATGGCCGCGACGGGCCGTCTGCCCTCGGCCTGGTCGGAGGACTCGGACGCGCACACGACGACCGCGGGCAGCACCGCGACGGACCGTGTCGACGCCTCGTACGTCCCGTGGCTGCGCGAGGCGGTCAGGACCTGCGCCCTGCTGAAACCGTCCGTCCTGGCCGCTCAGATCGACCGGAGTTCCGGCTGGAACACCGACCCGGCCGCGCTCTCGGGCACCGTGGGGATCGCCGGGTTCACCGAGAGCCAGTGGCGGACCTGGGGCAAGGACGCCGACGGCAACGGAAAGTCCTCGCCGCGCGACCCGGTGGACGCCATCATGGCGCTGGGCCGACAGGACTGCGCTCTCGCCGGGGACGTCACCCGGCTCAGGACCCGCGGCACCGTTTCGGGCGACCTTCTCGACCTCACCCTGGCCGCCTACACGGTGGGCACGGACTCGGTGACGCGGGCGGGACGCGTGCCGGCGACGGCCCGGACATATCTCACCGCGGTCAAGAACCTCTCGGCGCGGTACAGGACCTTCGACCGCGAGGAGAACGCGAACCCCGGCAGCGGCAAGGCGAGCGGGATACTGGCCCCACCGGTGACCACCCTGGTGATCAGCTCCCCCTTCGGATCGCGCAAACACCCCCTCACGGGCGTCACCAAGCTGCACACGGGCGTGGACTTCGCCGCTCCCCGGAACGCGCCGGTGTCCGCCGCACGGCAGGGGCAGGTCGTGTTCGCGGGAATGACAAAGGCGTACGGCAACCGCGTCGTGATCGATCACGGCACGATCGGCGGCAGGCGGCTGGAGACCACGTACAGTCACATGTCGTCTCTGCTGGTCAGCGCCGGTCAGAGCGTCGAGACCGGAACCGCGGTCGGGTTCGTCGGCTCCACGGGCCTGTCGACCGGCCCGCATCTGCACTTCGAGGTACTCGTCGACGGCGCCTACACGGACCCGATGCCATGGCTCGCCGTCACCCGCTGACGGCGCCGAAAGACGCGGCCGACGAGACGGCTCCAGGCGACCGGTGACGCCGTGACGCCGTGATGCCGTGATGCCGGGGACCGCCCGCCCCCTGTCCGACGGCTCGTCGCGGCGCCCGCACCCCGGAAAGGGGTCGAGCGCGGAAAAGGACGAAGAAGGGGATGTGCCCCGGCAAGAGCCGGGGCACATCCCCTTCTTCTGATCCCTCACGTCACCGGGCGGGCCCTCATGTCACCGGGCCGGCCCGCCGGCCTTCCTCGGTCTCAGTCCTCGTAGGCGTCCAGCGGCGGGCAGGAGCAGACCAGGTTCCGGTCGCCATAAGCCTGGTCGACCCGGCGCACCGGCGGCCAGTACTTGTCCGCGGCCGCGACACCCGCCGGGAAGACGGCCTCCTCACGCGTGTACGCGTGCTTCCACTCACCGCCGAGCGCGGCGGCGGTGTGCGGCGCGTTGCGCAGCGGGTTGTCGTCCACCGTCCAGTCGCCCGAACCGACCTTCTCGATCTCGGCGCGAATGGCGATCATCGCGTCGCAGAACCGGTCGAGCTCGATCAGGTCCTCGGACTCGGTCGGCTCGATCATCAGCGTGCCCGCCACCGGGAAGGACATGGTGGGCGCGTGGAAGCCGTAGTCGATGAGCCGCTTGGCGACGTCGTCGACGCTGACGCCGGTCGCCTTGGTCAGCGGACGCAGATCGATGATGCACTCGTGGGCGACAAGCCCGCCGGGGCCGGTGTACAGCACCGGGAAGTGCGGCTCGAGACGCTTGGCGATGTAGTTCGCCGACAGCACCGCGACCTGCGTGGCCCGCTTGAGGCCCTCGCCGCCCATCAGCCGGACGTAGGCCCACGAGATGGGCAGGATGCCCGCGGAGCCCCAGGGCGCGGCCGAGATCGGGCCGACACCGGTCTCGGGACCGGCGGCGGGCTGCAGCGGGTGGTTCGGCAGGTACGGCGCCAGGTGCGCGCGCACACCGACCGGGCCGACGCCCGGACCGCCGCCGCCGTGCGGGATGCAGAACGTCTTGTGCAGGTTGAGGTGCGAGACGTCACCGCCGAAGTGACCCGGCTTGGCGAGGCCCACCAGCGCGTTGAGGTTGGCTCCGTCGACGTACACCTGGCCGCCCGCGTCGTGCACCTGGGCGCAGATGTCGGCGACATGCTCCTCGAACACGCCGTGCGTCGAGGGGTACGTGATCATGAGCACGGACAGCTCGTCACGGTGCTGCTCGATCTTGGCCCGCAGGTCCGCGATGTCGACCTCGCCGTCCTCGGCCGTCTTCACGACGACGACCTTCATGCCGGCCATCACGGCGCTCGCGGCGTTCGTGCCGTGCGCCGAGGAGGGGATCAGACAGACGGTGCGCTGCTCGTCGCCGTTGGCCCGGTGGTAGCCGCGGACGGCGAGCAGACCGGCCAGCTCGCCCTGCGAACCGGCGTTGGGCTGCAGCGACACCTTGTCGTATCCGGTGACCTCGGCGAGCCGCGTCTCCAGCTCCTCGATGAGCGTGAGGTAGCCGCCCGCCTGCTCGGCGGGGACGAAGGGGTGCAGCTGGCCGAACTCGGGCCAGGTGACCGGCTCCATCTCGGTGGTCGCGTTGAGCTTCATCGTGCAGGAGCCCAGCGGGATCATGCCGCGGTCCAGCGCGTAGTCACGGTCGGAGAGCCGGCGCAGGTAGCGCAGCATCGCGGTCTCGGAGCGGTACTGGTGGAACACCGGGTGCGTGAGGTAGTCGTCGGTGCGCAGCAGCGCCGCGGGAAGCGTGTCCTCGGTGCTCGCGTCCAGCGCCTCGATGTCGCCCTCGATGCCGAACGCGGCCCATACGGCCCCCACTTGCCTGCGCGCGGTGGTCTCGTCACAGGCGATCGACACGTGGTCGGCGTCGACGAGGTGGAGGTTGACACCGTGGTCGCGCGCGCCCGTCACGATGCCGGCGGCCCGGCCCGGCACACGGACGGTCAGCGTGTCGAAGTACGCGCCGTGCACGACCTCGGCGCCACCGGTCCTCAGCCCCTCGGCGAGGAGCGTGGCGTAGCGGTGGGTGCGGCGAGCGATCGTCCTCAGTCCGTCGGGCCCGTGGTAGACGGCGTACATGCCCGCCATCACGGCGAGCAGCACCTGAGCGGTGCAGATGTTGCTGGTCGCCTTCTCACGGCGGATGTGCTGCTCACGCGTCTGCAGGGCGAGCCGGTACGCCTTGTGTCCGTCCGCGTCGACGGAGACGCCGACCAGCCGGCCGGGCAGGCTCCGCGCGAACTTCTCACGCACCGCCATGTATCCGGCGTGCGGACCGCCGAAGCCCATCGGGACGCCGAACCGCTGGGTCGTGCCGACCGCGATGTCGGCGCCGAGCTCGCCGGGAGAGGTGAGCAGGGTCAGGGCGAGCAGGTCGGCCGCGACGGTGACGACCGCGCCGAGCTCGTGCGCCTGCTCGATGACGGGCTTGAGGTCGCGTACGGCACCGGAGGCGCCCGGGTACTGGACGAGTACGCCGTTGATCTCGCGCTCGGCGATCGCGGCCGGGATGCCCTCGCTCAGGTCGGCGACGACGACCTCGACGCCGGTGGGCTCGGCGCGGGTCTCGATGACGGCGACCGTCTGCGGCAGGGCGTCCGCGTCGATCAGGAAGAGGCCCTTCTTGTTCTTGCCCATGCGCCGCGACAGCGCCATCGCCTCGGCGGCCGCGGTGCCCTCGTCCAGCAGCGAGGCGCCGGAGGTGGGCAGCCCGGTCAGCTCGGCGACCACGGTCTGGAAGTTGAGCAGCGCCTCCAGGCGGCCCTGCGAGATCTCCGGCTGGTAGGGCGTGTACGCGGTGTACCAGGCCGGGTTCTCCATGACGTTGCGCAGGATCACCGGCGGCGTGAAGGTGCCGTAGTAACCGAGGCCGATCATCGGGTCGAGGACCTGGTTGCGGTCCGCGAGGGAGCGCAGTTCGGCCAGGACCTCGGCCTCGGTGCGCGCGCCCGGGAGCTCCAGCGCCTCGGCGTTCTTGATCACGTCCGGCACGGCCGCGGCCGTCAGCTCGTCCAGCGAGCCGTACCCGACCTGCGCGAGCATCTTGGCCCGTGCTTCCGGGGCGGGCCCGATGTGGCGCTGCTCGAAGGGGATTCCCTGCTCGAGCTCGGAGAGCGGAATGCGATGGGCGGTCATTACGGAGGCCTCCTGGTCACACACGACCTTCGAGGGGCACCACGGCGTGGGTGCCCCGACGGCCTCCCCCTCTGTCATCTCGACCTGAGAGCTTCACCGGCCCGCCCGCTCGCTGCGACCCGGCTTTCACCGTCGGTGAGAGCGGTAGCCATCGGCACCGCCCTGCTTTCCAGAGTGACCTCGTCCGTGCGGTACGTGAGCCTGAGAGATTCCGGGGAGGAGTTGCTCCTTCGGCGCCTCCGATGGTGTCTGGAGGACTCTCCCGCGCGGGGTCAGCAGCCGCTTGCCAGGGTACCAGCGTGAACAACGCACGGGCTTTCGAGTGGCCACCGTCACGAATGTGCTCTTTCGTAGTGCCTACGGATGAGTTGCAATCGAGTGGAGGGCCCGTGCAGACCGACATCGATCCGCGCAATCTGATCGGCCGCAAGGCGCTCGACCGCAATGGCGCCAAGATCGGCACGGTCGACGAGGTCTATCTGGACGACGCGACCGGCATACCGGAGTGGGCCGCCATACGTACGGGCCTGTTCAGCAGGGACGCCTTCGTGCCCCTGGAGCCCAGCGAACTCGTCGAGGGCAGTCTGCGCATCCCGTTCGACCGCGCCCTGATCAAGGACGCCCCCGACTTCGGCGTGGGCCGCCACCTCTCTCCGGAGCAGGAGCTCCAGCTCTACCACCACTACGGTCTCGACGTGACGCCCCCGGCCCTCCCGCCGGACCGCGATTTCGGCCGTCTGGCGGGAACGGACGAGACCTGAGACACCCTTTCGGAGGCGCGGAGCACTGCTTCCGGGGTACGGCGAACCAGCCGACCGGCCGGCCGTACGGCCTCCGGTGCCCAGCCCTTCCCCGCGGCCGGCCCTTCCTGTCGGCCCTGCCCGGACCAGTTCAGGCCCTCCCGGGCGCACCGGCGGACACGCCGGTCGAATCCTCGGGTCTTCGGCGCACCAGCGGCAGCGGGTCCGCGGGCTCCAAGGCCCCGTCGTCCGTACGGAACGTCCGCACCCGCCCCGGCTCCGAGTCGGGCGTCTCGAACCGCACCGTCACCCTGCCCAGCCCGCTGCCCTGGACCCACCCGTGCCCGTGCTCGGCATGGTGCACGTCGTGCCCCGCGGGCCAGCGCCGCCCGGCCGCCGGCACCTGCTCGGCCGCCGACTCCGCCGACGCTCCCTCCTCATCGGAGTGCTCCTGCTCCGCCGTCTCCTCCACCGCGGCCTGGGCCTGCGCCGTGGCCTGGGCCTGCGCGAAGAGGTCCTCCTGCGTGTAGTCGGCGAGCCCCGAGACACCGACGCCCAGCAGGCGTACACCCCCCGTCGTGTCCACCGCTTCCAGGAGCCGCGCGGCCGCCTCCCGTACGACCGCGGGGTCGTCCGTGGGCCCCCGGAGCGTCTCGGACCGGGTCAGCGTCGAGAAGTCGTACCTGCGCACCTTCAGCACGATGGTCCGTCCCGACAGCCCCGCCCGGCGCAGCCGCTGCACACACCGGTCGGCGAGCCGCTGCACCTCGAGCCCGACCCGCACCCGGTCATGGATGTCCACGTCATAGGTGTCCTCCACCGACACGGACTTCGTCTCCCGCTCGGCCACCACGGGCCGCTCGTCGCGGGCCAGCGCCATCGCGTACAGCGCGTGCCCGTGAGCCTTGCCCAGCAGCCGTACGAGCTCGTCCTCGCCCGCCTCGGCGATCTCGTCGACCGTGTTGATCCCGCCCCGCCGCAGATGGTCCCCGGTGGCGGGCCCGACGCCCGGCAGCGTCCGCACCGGCATCGGCCCGAGCATCGCGCGCTCCGTCCCCGGCTCGATGACCACCAGGCCGTCGGGTTTGGCCTGCTCGGAGGCGATCTTGGCGAGCATCTTGGAGGCCGCGAGGCCCACGGATCCGGTCAGGCCCGTGACAGCCCTGATGTCCGCGCGCAGCTTCACCCCGGCCAGCCGCGCCGAGGCGTCGTCCCAGGCGGTCCCCCCGGCCTCCAGGTCGACGAACGCCTCGTCCAGGCTCAGCGGCTCCACCAGGGGGGACAGCGTCCGCAGCAGCCCCATCACCTGGTCGCTGATCTCCCGGTAGAGCCCGAAACGCGGCACGAGATACGCGGCGTTCGGCGCGAGCCTGCGCGCCTGGGCCATCGGCATCGCCGAGTGGACCCCGAAGACGCGGGCCTCGTACGAGGCGGTGGCGACCACGCCGCGCACCCCGAGGCCGCCCACGACGACGGCCTTCCCCCGCAGGCTCGGCTTGGACGCCTGCTCCGCCGAGGCGAAGAAGGCATCCATGTCGAGATGCAGGATCGTGGGCGCGTTTCTCACACCCCCGATGCTGCCCTACGCCACTGACATCGCCCCCGGATTCCGGCGCTGGGCCGAGCCGCGCCGTCCGCCGAGCCGGACCGCCACGCCGGTCCGCGGCACTCGTCGGTCCGGCACGGCTCTCCAGGCCGTGCGGACCGTCGGATCGCTCAGCCCGTCAGACCGCGCGGTTGCGCCGTCGTGCCAGCTCGTCCGCGGGGTTGTGCCCCACGAGCGTCTCGCCCGTGTCCACCCGCTCCCCGTGCAGCTGTGAGAGGGCGTTCTCGACGTCCCGCCACACCACGCCGACGGCGATCCCGAAAACGCCCTGGCCGCCCTGGAGCAGGGCGTGGACCTCGTCGGGCGAGGAACACTCGTAGACGGTCGCGCCGTCGCTCATCAGCGTCATCCGCTCCAGGTCCCGGAAGCCACGCTCCCTGAGGTGCTGGACCGTGGTGCGGATGTTCTGCAACGACACACCCGTGTCGAGGAACCGCTTCACGATCTTAAGAACCACCACGTCCCGGAAGCTGTACAACCGCTGCGTCCCGGACCCGTAGGCGGGCCGCACGCTCGGCTCCACCAGACCCGTCCTGGCCCAGTAGTCGAGCTGCCGGTAGGTGATGCCCGCGGCGGCACACGCCGTGGGCCCTCGGTAGCCGATCTCCTCGGCGTCCGTCCCGCCCTCGCCCGGCACCGCTGTCGGCCGCTGTGGAACCTGGTCGGCCGCGCTGTCGTGGTGGGGGTACCCCCTGCTCGAGCCGAGCCGAGAGCTTGGGGGAGGGTACGGGCCGCTCTCCCCCGGACCGCGTCCGGGGGCACCCCCAGCCGTACCGTCGCCGCTGCTTCTCACGCCGACCTCCGTCCTTGACCTGCCTTCTCGACGGTAGGCAGTCACCAGGGGCGCGTCAACGATCGCCACACTCGGCACGCCGAGTGATAATCACCCTAGGAGTGGTTTCCCGTGTCCCACCGCGGGGAAAGGCTAGCCGAATGCTCTCGGAGTGAGCCGCAGCGCGCCACAGTCGCCACGGGCAATTGCCGCCGGGAGTACTCCGATCCCGTGACGCGGCACAGCTGCGGGAACGAGTGTCCGGGCGCCCGCCGGGGGCGCCCGGCCCCCTCACTGGCTGTTGGTCCCGAAGTCCTCGGGAGAGATCTGGTCGAGGAACTCCCGGAACTTCTCCACCTCGTCCTCCTGCTCGTCCGGAATCGCGATTCCCGCGTCGTCGAGCACCCCGTCACTGCCGTAGATCGGCGTTCCGGTGCGCAGCGCCAGCGCTATGGCGTCGGACGGACGGGCGCTGACCTCGACCCCGCTGGCGAACACCAGCTCCGCGTAGAAGACCCCTTCGCGCAGATCGGTGATGCGCACCTCGGTGAGCTCCTGGCCGACGGCTTCCAGCACGTCCTTGAACAGGTCGTGGGTCAGCGGTCGTGCGGGGGCCATGCCCTGCTGGGCGAAGGCGATCGCCGTCGCCTCCCCCGGTCCGATCCAGATGGGGAGGTAGCGATCGCCTCCCACTTCACGCAGGAGCACGATCGGTTGGTTGGAGGGCATTTCGACCCGGACACCTACGACATCGAGCTCGTTCACACAGCAACCCTAGGCCGTGCCCGGGACGTTTGGGTAGTCGAGCACAGAACGGGTGGCCGATCCGGACAGCTGCCAGGGCCCGAGGTCAGGGCAGTCTTACGCCCAGCGCGGTCTGCACCAACGCGGCGTGCAGCCTCACCGTGAGCCCCGCCAGCTCCTTCGTACGCGCTTCCGCGTGCGCCCTGGTCTGCGGATTGCGATGGCGCCTCAGCGGGGCCACCACCTGGTCCACCAGCCCCGCGTCCCGTTCGGCCGCGGCCTTCATCGCCCGCAGATGGCGCGGCTCGATACCGAACCGCCCCAGCTCGACGACGAGCGCGGCGACCGTCACCGCCTCGGCGTCGTACGTCCCCTCCGCCAGTGGGGCGATGAGCCCGTACGACTCCCACTCCCGCAGTTCGTGCTCGCCGATCTCGGCGGCGGCCAGCAGCTCCGAACGGCCCACCCGGACCGCCGCGGGCGCGTCGGGCTCCAGCGGCTCCGCGTCACCTCCGTCGCGCTGACGCCCCAGGGACGGCAGCCGTACGGCCTCGCCCCGCTCCAGGGCGTCGAGATGCTCGCGGATGACCTTCAGTGGAAGATAGTGATCCCGCTGCATCCTCAGGACGTGCCCGAGTCGCTCGACGTCGTCGGCGCTGAACTTGCGATACCCCGAGGGCGTCCGCCGAGGCTCGATGAGCCCCTCCGACTCCAGGAAGCGGATCTTGGAGATGGTGACCTCGGGGAACTCGTCACGCAGGGCGGTCAGCACCGCGCCGATACTCATCAGCCCACTGTCCGTTGCGGCGGTACCGCTGCCGGCACCGCCGCTCGGTGTTCGAAGCATGGACCTTCCTGGGGGTCCCCCCGGACGGAGTCTGGGGAAGGGTCAGATACCTCGCTGGCTCGCGTAGAAGACCAGCCTGTACTTACCGATCTGCACCTCGTCGCCGTTCGACAGCGGAACCGAGTCGATCCGCTCCCGGTTGACGTATGTACCGTTCAGGCTGCCCACGTCGGCGACCGTGAACGAACCGTCAGCGGCGCGACGGAACTCCACATGCCGGCGCGACACGGTCACGTCGTCGAGGAAGATGTCGCTCTGCGGATGGCGCCCGGCCGTGGTCAGCTCACTGTCCAGGAGGAAGCGGCTGCCCGAGTTCGGACCGCGGCGGACCACCAGGAGCGCCGAGCCGAGCGGCAGTGCGTCGACGGCGGCCTGCGCCTCCGGCGAGAGCGTGGGCATCTGCGTCTGACCGGTGACCTCGGCGTCGTAGGCCTCGAGGCCCGAGATGGAGATCGTCGACGTCGTCTCGGACGGGCGCTCCGGGACCGCCCCGGGCCGCAGCGGCGCACCGCAGTTCGAACAGAAGCGGCTGTTTTCCGCGTTGCGGTTACCGCACCTCGTACACACCAGGGCCGACATCGGATCCTCCTGCCGCGGCTGCCCCCCAGGGACATGAGACGCGTACGGGGCGGCGGCGAACCCTCCACCCGTACTTGAGGCTGACGGTTCCCCGAAACCTATGCGGCCGGACTGGGCAGGGTCAACAGACGGCGCGCCCTGACCACCGGAAATGTCGCCGCCCGGACCAGTGACCTGGTCCCGGAACAGGGGGCGCTCGCCACCCTGGCCCTCCACGTCTCCATGGCGTGGTGCACGGTGCCGGGCGTTGTCGCCGCCCTCGCGTGCGCTCTTGCCGAACAACTTCGCAAACAACTTCACGGGCGATTCCCCTTGACCGAAACAGACCCGCCCGTGGGGCAGGACGAACCCTGATTGCACACACCGGTCGACCCGGACATCCTCACAACGTCCGTATCCACCAGACAGTTTCCACCACGCACCACCCATTCGGTGCGCCGACCCCCCGCAACCTCATGCCCTCGCCGCACCACCCCCATGCGCCCCCGGCTCACTGGGAGGAGGACCGAGCGTAGTCAGGCAGCTTCGCGGCCCGCAAGGCGTCCACAACGATCTTCGTCGCCCGCTCCACCGTGACGGTGGCCTGCTCCTTCTCCAGAGTCTGCACCACGCCTCCGGGGATGTTGAGCGCCGGCTCGAGGTCCTGCGGCTTGCCGATGACCTTGAAACGATAGGGCTGGGTGATCTTGTTCCCGTCCACGCTCACACCCTTGCCGGAGTCGCTCAGATAGGTGCTGGCGACGACCCGCACACCGTTCACCTGAATCGCCTCCGCGCCGGCCGCGCGCAGCTCCTGGATCGCGTCAAGCAGCATGTCCGCCTTGACCGTCCCCTTCGTATCGTCGATTGTGAGCGTGATGCCGGGTCCCTGCGCCGCCACCGTGCCCGCCAGAATGCCGAGTTGCTTCTCCTTCTCGGCCGTCTGCTTGCGCGCCTCGGCAGCCTGGTTCGAGCTGTTCTCCAGCTCGGTGCGCTGATCCTCGAGACCCTGCTTCTCGTCTTCAAGACGCTGAGTACGGTTGTCGAGTTCATCGAGGATACGTACGAGATCTTCTTGACGTGCGCCACGCAGTGCGCTTCCGCTGTCGCTGTTGGACGCCACCTGGACGGCCAGACCGAAGCCGAGGCCGAACAGCAGCACCGCCACGATGAGTTGCGCACGGGATACCCTCGGCGGCCACAGCCCCTTTCCCAGCCGCTGACGGCCGGTCAGCGCCGGGACGGCGTTCGTGTCGTCCGGCGGGGGCGCTCCGTGCTGCCGGGGCGCGGAACTCTCGGCGGCCGCGGCCGGAACCTCTTCGGGAAGTTCCCGGCGCAGCCGGTTGTCTGGGGTCTCACCCTCGTTGCTCATCGGCCTCACGCCCGGAACACGTGCCGACGGATCGCCGCGGCGTTGGAGAAGATACGGATACCGAGGACGACCACGACCCCGGTGGAGAGCTGGGCACCGACGCCCAACTTGTCGCCCAGGAAGACGATCAGCGCGGCGACGACCACGTTCGACAGGAACGAGACCACGAAGACCTTGTCGTCGAAGATGCCGTCGAGCATCGCGCGCAGGCCTCCGAAGACGGCGTCGAGCGCCGCCACGACGGCGATCGGAAGGTAGGGTTCCACGATCACCGGAACCTCGGGCCGGACCAACAATCCAGCCACGACTCCCACGACGAGGCCCAGTACGGCGATCACGATGTGCCCTTCTCTGTGCTCGGCTGTGCTGTACGTACGATCACACTCGGTGCGGCGGACAACCGGACGTCGTCGTCGACGGAGATGCTGGTCCGGATGCCGTAGTTCTCCTGAAGGGCGTGAAGATACAGCCCGTCGGCACTGTTCTGGAACCTGGTGCTGAGCCGCTCGCCGTCCCCCACCGCGAGCACGGTGTACGGCGGTACCAGCGGCTTGTTGTCGACCAGTATCGCGTCTCCCGCGGCCCGGATCGCCGAGAGCGCCGTCAGCCGCTGTCCGTTGACCGACACGGCCTCCGCGCCGGACTCCCAGAGCCCGTTGACGACCCGCTGCATGTCACGGTCACGGACCCGGCCGGTGTCCGAGAAGCCATTGGTCTCCCGTGGATCACCGTCACCGCCCTGGGTGGCTTCCTTGGCGTCGTTCACGACCAGCTTCACGCCAGGGCCGTGCACCGCGACGGCACCCGACAGGATGCCGACCAGGTCGGCCTGGTCGCCGCCCCCCTGCTTCTTCAGTGCCTCGCGCTGCCGGGCGCTCACGTCGTCGCGCAGGGTGTCGACACTGCCCTCGAGCTTGTCCGCGGACGAGGTCTCGCGCTGGATCCGGTCGATGAGCTCCTGGCGTTCCTTGGCCACGACCGGCGCCGCGATCCGCGCGTTGGCCGCTCCCACGGTCACGACCAGGGCGGCGAGCACGAGACCGGCGGCGAGACCGAGCTTCGCCCGAACCGTCTTCGGCATGCCGCCGGCGCCCTCGGTCTCCTTGCGGGCGGCCGCCTCGGCGTATCCGTCGTCGAGGCTGTGGTCCATGACGTTGGTGAGCAGCGACATGGAGGCGTCCGGGCGCGAGGGGCGCGGAGGTGTGCTCCGAACGGGGGGCTGCTGCGGCATGCCGCACATCGTCGCACGTCGTGGGTGCTACCTCCGAATGGCCCCACCCGCGTACCGGACAAGTCCCCTTGGGGACACCTGTCCGGCACGCGCGTGTGCAGGTCCCGCGGCAGGCGGCGTTCGCGCGCGGGGGCGAACGCCGCCTGCCGCGGC